>DASVEP010000053.1:0-16810 GCA_036380475.1 Candidatus Dormiibacterota bacterium | reverse complement strand
TGATGCTTGCGATCATGATCCTTGCTTCTCCCCTGTGAGCTGGAAGAAGGCCTCTTCCAGCGATCTTTCGATTGGCCTCAATTCGCTGACACCGATTCCGGCGGCCATGAGCCGGGTGTTGATCTCGAGACTCCCGGCGGGGTCGGTCTGCAGCCGGATGGAACCGTTCTGCCGGCTCACCGCCGCGACGCCGAACATGCCGGTGAGGAGCTCGAATGCGCGGTCCACAGGCTGCGCCGTAACCAGCACGCCCTCTTTGCCGAGCAGCTCCTGCACGGTCGATTGGGTGACAAGCTTCCCGCCGCGGATCACGCCCACCCGGTCGCAGATCTGCTCCACCTCGGGCAGCAGGTGGCTCGAGAGGAGCACCGTGCGATTGCCCTGGCCGATGTCCTTGATCAGCTTGCGCATCTCGGCCATCCCCTGAGGGTCGAGCCCACTCGTCGGCTCGTCGAGGATGAGCAGCTCCGGGTCCTTAAGCAGCGCGGCGGCGACGCCGAGCCGCTGCTTCATGCCTGTCGAGTACGTGCCGAACTTGCGCCCGGCCCGAGAGGTGAGCTCGACGATGTCGAGCACCTCCGCAACACGTTTGTGGCTGACGCCCGCGTAATCCGCGACCACCTTGAGGTTCTCGCGTCCGGACAGGTACGGGTAGAAACCCGGAGCCTCCACCAGCGAGCCGATCTTCGCGAGGCCGGCCGGGTCGCCCGGCGCGTGGCCGGCGACTGTTGCCGTGCCAGAGGTGGGCCTGATCAGACCCATGAGCATGCGCAGGGTCGTGGTTTTCCCAGCGCCGTTGGGGCCAAGGAAGCCGTACACCTCCCCGCGCCTCACGCTCATCTCCACGGAGTCGACGGCGAGGACCCCGCTTCCGTAACGCTTGGTGAGTCCGCTTGTCTCGACGACTGTCATGTTTTCCATGACAGCCACGCTAGGTGGCGCCGGCCGCGGCGTCGTCAGCACGGAGAGCGATCTTTGCCCTCGTCCGTGAGGATGAGATCCCCCCTCTCCCCTTGGGGGAGAGGGCCAGGGAGAGGGCTCGAGGGTCAGGGAGAGGGCTTGAGGCCCAGGAAGCTCTCCAGCTGACTCAGCGCCTTGTCGACTCGATTGGAAGCGGTGTTGGCGACGGGCACCATGAAGAGGCCGTTCAGCGTTGCGATCACGAGCGACGCCACCGTATCCGGATCCAGCTTCTTGTCGACGAAGCCTTCGTTTTGAGCGTGGCCGACGAGGGTGCGAAGCGTGCTGTGCCACGCCTCGATGGTGTTCTTGAAGATCGCGGCGATGGCGGGATCCCGAGACGAGCGAAGCGCCAGCTCGCCCATCACCGCGAACAGCTCTGGCTCGTTCCTGGCCAGGCGGCGGATCCCCTTGAACTGGGCCGCCAGCTGCTCGCCAGGCTTGGAGCCGGGCGCGAAGGCCGTCCTGAACCGGCCCATGGCGTGCCCGACGACGCCCCTGATCAGGGCCTCCTTGGTCGGGAAGTAGTAGTGCAGGGTGGCGATGTTCACCCCTACCTCGGCAGCGACGTCTCGGGTGCGCAGCCCTTCGAAGCCGGCCTCGGCGAGGCGCGAGTAGGCGGCGAGAACCAACGCCTCCCGCCGAGGCTCGGCGTCGGGCACGACCTTGGGCCGTCCGCGGTTATTTGCAGGTTTCGTGGTCAATCAATCACTTGATGGAATATACTACGGAACGGCACCGATTTTTGCTTGCAACAACTCTCAGGAGGAAATCCTATGAACGCAGCCACCACCACAAGACCGGCAGATGTGACGGGCTTCGTCGATCGGGTCGTCCGCCCGCTGACGCATCTGTTCAACCCATTCATCCTGCGAGTCGCCGGAGGCTGGTGGTTCCCGATGTTCTCGCTGCTGCACCATCGCGGTCACAAGTCTGGCCGGATTTACGCAACGCCGGTCACCGGCTTCCCGCGGGGCGGCTATTTCTGGCTCGGTCTTGCCTTCGGACAGGACTCCGGCTGGGCGCGCAACGTGCTCAAGGCCGGCGAAGCTGATCTCCGCTATCGGGGCACCGACTATCACCTGGTCGAAGCCACGGTCGTCGAGACGGCGGATGTCAAGGACCAGCTGCCGTCAATCGTGCGAATCGGGACTGCCGCGTTTGGCATGCCCAAAGTCTTGCGGATGCGCACCGCAGAGAAGGATTAGGAGAAATGAACATGGACTTGAAAGGCAAAACGGCACTGGTCACAGGCGCTTCGCGAGGCATCGGACCACATCTCGCATCAGCACTCGCCGGCCGCGGTATGAACCTCGTACTCACCGGCCGATCGGGGTCAGAGCTCGAGCTGGTGGCCGCCGAACAGCGCAAGCGCGGCGTTCGCGTGCTCACAGTGGTTGCGGATTTGCTCGATGACGATGCGCGAACGCTCCTCGTCGGCGCGGCAGAACGGGAATTCGGCGGGGTCGATGTGCTGGTCAACAACGCCGGCGGCGATGCGCTGCGTGAATTCGACCAGATGTCGACTGAGGAGAACCTTGCGATCATTAACCTCAACCTGTCGGCGCCGATCGCGCTGACCCACCTGGTCCTGCCTTCGATGCTCAGGCGCGAGAGCGGGCATATCGTCAACATCTCGTCGATGGCGGGCCGCGTCAGCTTCCCCTTCACCGAGGCGTACGCGGCGGCGAAGGACGGCGTGATCGGATTCACGCGAGTGCTCCGGGGCGACTACAGGGCGCGCGGGGTCTCGGCGTCGGTGCTGATCCTCGGGGCGATCAGGGGCGCGGGTCAGGGCCAGCGCACGCTGGATGACATGAGCCGGCCGACCTCTTCGTTCATGGCTCCGGTAGAGCTCGTGAGCAAGGCGCTGCTGCGCGCTCTCGATCGCGACAGAGCCGAGATCGTCGTGATGCCAGGTCCCGGGCGTTTGCTGCGCGCGGTGATGGACTTCTTCCCAGGCATGGGTCCATGGATGAACCAGCAGCTGGGAATGACCCGCACGCTGCGCGAGGTGCAGGAATTCAGAAAATCTCGGAACCTCGGCGTTCAGAATGCGAGCGATCGCGTGGCCTAACCCCGAAACTAACTCTCGCAGTGCTACGTCGGTCGCTTATCGCGTTTGGGGTGTGGCTGGTGGCCAACGCAGCCGCAGGGCTTGTATTCGCCCTCGTGTCGGCCGGCCTTTTTGGGTTTGACTCTTGGCGGTTCTTCGTTCAGGGCCTATTTGCAGGCGCCCTCTTCGGGGCAGCGCAGTGGCTGGCCCTTCGGCCCTTTTTCGTCGACGTCAGGTGGTGGTTGCCGGCGACTGTCGTTGCATCACCGGTGAGCTGGATGCTTGGTATTACCTTCGCAGGACTTACATTCGGCTTCGGCGGTTGGCTTGGGGCCGGATTCTCGGCCGCGGCCCAGACGCTTGTGCTCGCGTTGGGAGCGGGCCGTGACGAAACGTTGATGCGAGTTTCCTTTGTGTGGCTCCCCGCATCCTTGATTGGGGGCGCCTTGTTCTACTTCGCTTACTATGCCGCCCTCGCGCTGGCGGTTGAACCCTCCTCACAAGTCGCGCTGCGCGAACCGACACCGTTCCAATATGTCTTGGCCGGCAGCATCGCATACGGAGTGGTGACCGGACTCGCGGTTGCGCTTCTCGCTGCGGTCGCGAATCGCCGATCAGCGCGTGACGCCGCCTCGCAACCCGTGCGATCGACTAGCTAGGCGACCTCTCGGCTCCTCGCTTCAGGGATTGCGCGAATTCCTGGAACGCGGGGCCGAGGTCTGGGATCGACTTCCAGATCATCCCGAGCATCGGGCCGCTGTACTCCTCGCGCATCTTGAAGCTGGTCTCACCCGTGCCGGCAGGCGTGAGCGTGTAGGTGCGGACTCCCTTGAAGAGTCCGAGCGGCATACCGCCCGACCAGACCATCCGCTCGTTGGGCTTGAACTCGGTGACCTTGACCGGGAACGCGCGGCCGGGATTGACCTTGACGAGTACCTTGATCGTCTCGCCGGGCGCGATCTTGCCTTCGACCCTGTCGACGGTGGTGTTCCAGTCGGTGTAATGCGTGGCGTCGGTGAGCAGCGCCCAGATTCGGTCCGGGGTGGCCTTGATGTTGGCCGAGGCCTCGTAGAACTTCACAGCTTCTTCTCCTTAGCCGGTCGATCGGTAACGATTTAGCTACCGTAAACCAAACGTTACCATTGATGCAAATATGCCCTCGGGCAACGCCGCCAGAGATCCGTTCAGAGCACTAGGAGACCCGCACCGAAGGGCGATCGTCGAGCTGCTCGGCTCCGGGCCGCGCTCGGTCCGGGAAATTGCCGACGAGCTGCCGATCAGCCGCCCAGCTGTGTCGCGCCACCTCCGCCTCTTGAAGGACGCCGGCCTGGTGGTCGACCAATCACGGGGCACGCAGCGGCTGTATCAGCTGGACGGGGTCGGCGTCGAGGCGGCTCAGAAATACCTGTCCGAGGTCTGGGGCGAGGCCGCGTCGAGATTTCGGATGTTCGCCGAGAACACGAAACCGGTGCGCCGCAGACGATGATCGAGCCGCTTCGGTTCTCGTTCGCGGTCGACTGCCCGGCAGATCACGCCTTCGACGTATGGACGGCGCGAACCTCGAAATGGTGGCCGAAGGCGTCCACGATCTCGCAGGCGGACGGTCTCGAGGTGATCTTCGAGGGGCGCTCCGGCGGCCGGATTTTCGAGCGCACGCCGGCGGGCCAGGAAATCGAGTGGGGCGAGGTCACTGTGTGGGAGCCACCGCGGCGGCTGGGTTATCTGTGGCACATCGCGACGGATCGTGCGAGCGCGACGGAGGTCGAGATCACCTTCTCAGAGCTCGATGAGGAGAAGACCCTGGTCAATATCGAGCATCGAGGCTGGGAAAAGCTGGGCGATCGTGGCCCCAGCTGGCGAGACACCAACCGCGGCGGCTGGGACGGCACCCTGCCGTACTACATCGCCGCCTGCGCCCGCCGATGACTACGTTCCGGGCTCTTCCCTGTATTGCCGCTTTCCGGTGGCAGGGTCTTCGTAGACGCGCGTCAGCTTTCCCGTCGTCGGATCGTTGAAGACCTCGTTGGTGGGCTTGAAGTTGCCCTGGTTCGCGCCGCGATAGCGCCGGTCCCAGACGAAGTAGCCGACGATCGCAAAAGCGATCACCGCCAGAGTGATGACGGCCTGCGCGTAGCTCACGTTGAGCTTTTCTCAATGACGGCCGCGGTCCCATATGCAACCACTTCGGTCATCGTCTGGCCGAGCTCGGAGGAGTCGAACCGCATCATGACGACGGCGTTTCCGCCCATGGCTCGAGCATTTTCGACCATGCGGTCGACGGCGTGGCGGCGCGTGTCTTCGACAAGGCGCGTGTACTCGACGATCTCGCCGCCGCCGAGTGACCGCAGGCCGGCCATGATGTTGCCGCCCAGGCCGCGGCTGCGGACGACGACGCCGAACACTTGACCCAGAGCCTGTTTGACCTCGTAGCCCGCCGGACGCTCGGTCGTGGTCACCAGCAGTGGAGCCGTGGACCGCTGTTGCGACATGGTGGCACCTCCAATCCGAGTCTCGTTGTTCGGCTGTGATGGTATGCCGGTAGGCTAGATGACGTGGATGCTCGAGGTCTGAAGCAGCGCCTGCGCGTTACGGTCGCGGCAGCGCGCGAACGTGAGCACGAGCTGGTCATTCTGTGTGATGACTCGCCGCCGGTCGAGCCGGGTATGTGGACGGTCAAAGACCACCTAGCCCACGTCGCAGCGTGGCGCTTCTACGCCGCAGCAGTGCTGGATGCCGTGCGAACCGGAACCACACCGCCGCACGTCGAAGACAACGACGACGATGAGAATGCAAAGATCTATGTCGCCAATAAGGACAAGAGCGCCGACGAGGTCAAATCCGACGCGCGAAAGTCATTCGACGTCCTGGAGGCCGCCATCGAGGCGTGCTCCGACGGCGACTTGACGAAACCCCACCCGCGTGCCCCGAAAGCGGCGCTGTGGCAGATCGTCCCCGGCAACGGCCATGCGCACCTGGGCCAGCACCTCATGTTCTGGCACCTCGAGCAGGGCAACGAGGAAGGCGCGGAAGCCGCTCAACAATGGGTCTACGACATCGATCGCGCCGAGTTTCCCGACCCGAAGTCGATGGCAGCCTCGTCGTACAACTTCGGCTGCTTCTATTCGCGCGTTGGGCGCGCGGATGAAGCGCTGCGCCGTCTCAAGCACGCGTTCGAGCTGGATCCGTCGCTGAAAGACATCGCGCTGACCGATCCCGACCTCGACCGCATGCGGAACGACCCGGAGCTCGTCGCGCTTATCGGCTCTTAGCGGTCGATTCTCTCCAGGACGACGATCGGTATCTCGCGCTCGGTCAGCTTCTGCTGGTTTTCGAGATACGGGACGACCTTCGCCAGCTCGTCGCGTTCCTCGGGCCTGGCAGTCCTTGCGCGGGCCTCGAACTTCTCACCGTCCACCTCGACCGTGGCGTCCGGTTTCGCCAGCAAATTGAGGTACCACTTGGGATGGCCGACCGCCCCGTTGTCCGACGCGATGACGACCACATCGTCCCCATGGCGGCCGTAGCCGAGAACCGCCGTGCGTGGCTCGCCAGAGCGGGCGCCAGTGGTGGTCAACAGGATGAAATGTCGCCCGGTCATTCCGCCCGCCTGCTTGCCGTTCGTTTTTCGATACTCATCGATCACGGTTCGGTTGAAGGCAATCATGTCGGGCGGTATCGCCGGCTTCTCACGGTTGCTCAATCGCTGATCTCCTTAATGGCTCGATCCGGACAGCGGGTCCCGTCGCGCTTGCGGCAACGAACGCCACCATGAACACGATCTCTGCGCTGAGGCTCACGAACGGGGCCACGACGACGACCCAGCCTGTCATCCAGGTTACGACGGCCGCCGCCTGCAACCACCAGGGCCGGCCGGCGCGGAACGCAATCCACACCGGCAGTAGCCAGAGCACGAAGTCCCCGTAGTTCAGATGCTGCGCGACAAACAACGACGCCAAAACGCCAAGAGCCAACGTCAGGTCTGGCGGAGGCCGGAACCGGAGCGCGACGGCGGCCGTGGCGATGATCACCAAAGCGGTCGCGATGTAAGAGGCCATGCCGATGCCGACGATGCCTTTGACAGTCCAGGGCATCGGGTGATTCAGAACGTCAGCTGAGGTTAGGAATGAGACGTAGTCACGAGTCCCACTCACGCCTATCACCGCAATCGACGCCACCGCAAGCGCCACCATCACCCCGATCGCCGTCACCGCAGTGCGCCAGTACCCGGCGGCGAGCAGGACAGGCAGCGCTAATAAGGTGAGCTGCGGTTTGATCGCCGTCAAACCGAGCAACAGTCCGGCAACCACGAATCGCTCGCCTTCCATTGCTCTCAGGGTGGCGACGAGCATGAGCAGCACTACCGGGCTCAAGGTGCCGTAGCCGAGCGCGAACAGAACCGGCTGCGAGCCAAAGATCGACAGCAGGATGAGCGCGCGGTCCCAGCGGCGCACAGGCGCCATGAGAAGACCGGCGGCGATGAGCGCCACCATGAGCAAGCCCTGCCAGATGACCGCAGCAAGTTGAAATGGAAGAAGAGCCAGCGGAACGACCATCCATGCCACCGGCGGTGGGTTCGGAAACACCGCAAACCCGTCCAGGTGGTTGGCGGCCTCGATCGGGTAGAGGAATCGGGAATCGTAAATGTGGCTCCAGCCGCTGTTGATGCCGACGTAGCCCGCGGCATATATCGAGCCGAAGTCCCGGTCGCCCGGGCGGTTGATGATCCAGTAGATGAGATAAGCGACAACGAATACCGACGCCCAGAACAGGGCGACTATGGCGGCCAGGCGCAGCCGGGATCTCATGCCCGGGAGGGTAGCGGAAGGCCCCGCGATCGGCCCCGACGTTACGGTTTCAGGCCTGTCCGGGATTGTCGGCTGTCGCCGTGACGATCGTGGCGTTTGCCGGCGGGCCGCTCAAGCCGCCGATCGTGCAGCCCACGGTGGTCGTCGAGTTGTAGCCGACATCGGGCCTGACCGTGGCCTGACAGCTGCCGAGTGTCTGACCGGAGGCGGGGTCGGTCATGGTGAAGGTAATGGTCGAGGCCGCCTTCGCCGGACGCGTCCCTCCGAGGTTCTTCAGCTGGGCCGAAACTGCGCACGTTGTGGCGCACGCCGACGTGTCGACTGACACGACCGTGTAAATCGGAGTGAGTGTGGACAAGTTGGAGAAATCGATGACGTCCGTGGGTGCAGCGATAGCGAAGTCCTTGTTGAAGTTGGCGAACCTGAGATCGGCGTCGCTGATGCCGTCGACAACAACGCCGGCCTTCAATCGAACTCGCAGCAACTGGTAAGGCGGACTCGCATCGATGTAAACATCGGCTCGTGCGCCGGACAGCTCGACCGCATCGAGCCCGTCGACCGAAACATGGTCTGATCGCTGCGTCACGGCGGTCCCGAGGAACGTGGCCCTGAAGCTGTCGCCATTTGTGAGGTCGGGAAGTCGGGGCGCAAGCCCGACGGAGCCCTTCCACCAGGAGCTGCCCGCCGCCTTGACCAGGTTTTGCGAAAGCGGGTCGGTGCCCATGCGCTGCGCGAGGAAGTCGTGGCCGCGAAAGTAGCCGGTGCCGCCGATGATGATCGCCTCCAGCTTCACGTTGGCCGCGCTGATCACCACATGCTCGGTGTCGGGCCCGGACCTCTGCAGGTCGATCGTCCAGTTGTTCACCGATGGAGTCGGCAAGCGAGCCCCCGAGGCTTTGATCGACAAGGCGGTCGACTTGTCCGAATACGAACCGGTCACCTCAAAGCTCGAGGCCGACTTCAGGCCGTCTGCGGCGCCGGCTTCGAGCGTTCGGGTCGTCGGCTGGCCGAGGTTGAATGGGAGGTCGCAGGCCGTGAAGACGCCGAGGATAGCGGCCCCGGCCAGCACCGCCAGAGCGCTGTTCTTCGCGTTCGAAAAAGTACTGGATGTTGCCACGGCGCTGGCTTCTGTAACGGGTTGCATACTATGACCGTTACCCGACCGTGGCGAGCAGTGACGCAGCGCCTCCGCAGGGAATGAGCCGCCCGGCCGATGCAGGGCGCCCGACCACTGGGGGCGGGGCCAAGCGCCGGACCGCACGGCTCTTCGGTCGCGAATACAGGGTCGTCCTGCCCAGCATTCGCGACCCCCGGCTGCATGTGGCGGCGGTGTTGCTCACGCTCCAGGCGTTGGGCCAGACCGTGCTCGGTTTTCGGCTCTCGATCGCGCAGATCCTGGCCTGCCTGGTCGCGGGCGCACTGATCGAGTTCGTCGTCTCGTTCTTCAAGGACAAGACCATCATGTGGCCGGCAAGCGGACTGCTCACGGGAAACAGCACCGCCTTCATCATGCGAGTCCCCGGCACCCTGCACGGACAGTGGTGGAGCACCCATGGGATCGAGATCTTCGTCGGCGTGGTGGCGCTTGGGATGGCGACGAAGTACCTGATCCGTTGGAAAGGTCGGCACATCTTCAATCCGTCCAACGTTGCGCTGGTCATCGCATTTGTCGTTCTCGGACCAACCCGCACCGAGCCGTTGGACCTGTGGTGGATACCGATGGGAATGTGGATGATCGTGACCTACGCGATCCTCATCGGTGGCGGGCTTCTGATCGCTTGGGAGCTGAAGCTTCTGGGCCTGGTGCTCGGGTTCATGGCCGCGTTTGCCTTGTTCGTGGCGGTCTCATTGGCCCCAGTGCCCGACCACTGCATGGTCGCCAGCTGGCACGTAACGCCGTTGTGCGGGCGAGACCTGTGGCAGATCCTCGTGACGTCACCGGAGATATTGATCTTTGCGTTCTTCATGGTCCCTGACCCGAAGACGGTGCCAGACGGTCCGGTGGCACGCGTTGTTTTTGGAGTCATCGTGGCCGCGCTGGCCGTTCTGCTTCTAGGCCCCACATCGCTCGAGTTCTGGACGAAGACGGCGATCCTTGGCAGCCTCGTGATTGCGTGCGCGCTCCGCTTCGCGCTGGTTCGGTTCCTCGCACCGTTCGAGTCAGCCGCTTTCAGTGGGATGACCTTCGGCCGCCGGGGATGGCGAGTGGCGAGTGCCCTCGCCGTCGCGGTTGTGTGCCTTGGTGCTCTTCCGGTCAGCGCCGCTCTTTCCACCCACAGCCCAGCGCCGGCAGCCGGACTTGCTGACGGTAAAACGCCCACCGTCGCGCTCACTGTCGGCGATGGACCGACCGTCGCGAGCTGGGTGGCGGACAGCGCGTCCAACGCGCTTCCCCCTGCGGGGAGCTCCGGACCGGTATCCGCGTCAGGGCGCGTCTGGACGCTGCCGCCCATTCCAACGGTCAACATCGCGTCGAACGTGAGCTCGTTCGACCCGTCGATCACGCCAGACGTCGCCGCCACGATGGCGCACGATGTGGTCCTCGACCTCATCATCGAATCCGAGGCCCGTCGCGCCCATGACTTGAACCTGGCGGCAACAGGCGCCTCTGCTGACGGCCTGACGGAGTTCACCGACGTCATCAAGCAAGACATCGCGGCGGGGAAGGTCGTGCAGAAGACCTACAGCTTCAGCTCGATCAGCCTTCAGCTGTTCCTACCCAAGTTCGCCACTCAGGCCTCGCGGTTGGTTGGCGTGACACTGCACGGGACGTCCACCCTCATCACGAGGGACGCGTCGGGCAACATCGTCTCGCAGGCGAGTTCGGCATACGACAAGAGCTGGGGAGTCAATTACGGCAAAGGCACCCCGACCAACCAGCTCATATACGTCGATTACACCGGCCTGGCGCCCGCCCCCTAAAGATCGATCGTTCGGGTGACCGCCCTGGGAATGCCGTTTGGTTCGTACACCGCCGGCGGCTCGATGCCGAACGTGTCCGCGAGCCGCACGAACAGGCTGAACAGCGACGCCACGTATGCTGCCTCGGCTATCTGCTCGTCGGTCCAGCCGACCTTGCGCAGGGCCTCGACCTGCTCGTCGGTGACGCGATACGCAGCGCGGGCGATGGTGCCGGCGAACTCCAGCAGCAATCGTTCGGGCGGGGTGAGCTGCGCGGCGTCGAGGTCACCGTTCCGAAGTGCATCCGCCGCGATGTGAAACTGCTCGCCCTGCAACTGCAGGAACCACGTGTGGGCGCTCAGTCAATACCGGCAGCGGTTGATCGCCGAGACGTACGAGGCGATCATCTCGTGCTGGGCCCGCGTGAGCGCGCCGTCGGTGAAGTGCATCCGGGAGGCCGCCTGGATGGCGGCCAGGAAATCCGGTCGCAGGCTCATGGTCTTGAGGATCTCGGCCACGACGCCGATCGGGCTTTGGGCTTTGGCTGTCGCATACAGCTCTGCCAACGGCCCTTCGGCTTCCGACGGCTGCACCATCTTGATTCGCGGCATCGCCTCGCCCCTTCAACGGTCCGCCTGCCGCGGCCGTTACGTTAGCGAGGTCGAGTATGAGCCTGACCATCGCCGCCGAGCCGTTCGACTCGGACGACGCCCGGAAGCTGATCGCCGGCCTTGACGCCGGCCTCGCGGCGATCTACCCGCCGGCGCAGCGCTTCGGCCCGAACCTCAAGCCGGAGCACCTCGACGCCGGCCGAGGCACTTTCCTCGTGGCGCGCGAAGGTGGCCGGGCCGTCGGCTGCGGCGCCATCCGCCTGCTTGACGCGACCAGCGCAGAGGTGAAGCGGATGTACGTCAAGCCCGAAGACAGGGGCAAGGGCGTCGGGCGGTTGGTGCTCGAGAGTCTGGAGGCGGCCGCCCGGCGGATGGGCGTTCGGCGCCTCGTGCTGGAGACCGGCGACCAGCAGGACGCGGCCATCGCGCTCTATCGCAGGGCCGGCTTCAGTCGGGTCGATTGCTGGGGCGAGTACGCGACCTCGCCGACCAGCATCTGCTTCGAAAAGCAGCTGCCGCCGCCCGTAGCATGACCTGAGATGAGAACGCTGCTGACGACCGCAGGCAAGAGTGCGACGACCGATCTTGGCACGATCGATCGCTGTTTCGCCGCAGCGCACACCGAAGGGTTCTGGCTGGACATCGAGAGCCCGGACGCCCAGGACTACAAGCTGCTGGAGGAAACGTTCAAGGCTCATCCGCTCACGATCGAGGACATCCAGCAGCAGAACCAGCGACCCAAGATCGACGAGTACCCCGAGTACAACTTCGTCGTCATCTTTCAAGCCGACTGGCAGGGCGACGACGTCAGCTTTGTCGAGCACCACCTGTTGATCGGCCCCCACTTCCTGGTGACCGTCCACAACGAGCCCGCGCCCGCGCTCAACGAGCTGCAGGACCGCATCCACAAAAGCCCCGCTCTGACCAAAGGTCAGCCCGCCTTTATGACCTACCTCGTGATCGATGCGATGGTCGACGCCACCTTCCCGGTCCTCGAGAAAGTCGATGAGACGGTCGACAAGATGGAGGACGAGATCATCGAGAAGGCAGCGCCCGATTCGCTCGATCGCATCTACCACCTCAAGCACTCGGTGACCGAGCTACGCAGGTACCTCGGCGCTCAGCGCGATGTGTTCCAGCGATTGATCACGCACGGCATACACCGTCAGCAGCAGGACATGACGTTGTACTACCGCGACGTGTACGACCACATCGTGCGCCAGTACGAAACCGTGGATTCGCTGCGCGACCTGCTGTCGAGTGCGATGGATGTTTACCTGTCGACCGTCTCGAATCGCCTGAACCAGACCACGAAGGCGTTGACCGTGATCGCGAGCCTGTTCCTGCCTCTGAGCTTCCTCACCGGGTTCTACGGCATGAACTTCTCGTACCTCACGACCGTCCTCGAGGCCCCGTACTGGGCCTTTGCCATTGGTATCGGCACGATGCTGATCTCGATCGGGATCCAGCTCTACTTCTTCCGGCGCCGCGGCTGGATCTAACTCCGAGCGCTTCTGGCCTGCTGCTTCCACAAGTTGACATTTGTACAAATGCCTGCTTGAATTAATTGGGTGGCCGGTCAGGCGCAAGCGGTTGACGGAGCGTTGCAAGCTTTATCGGATAGCACCCGGCGTCGCATACTCGCGCGGGTCCGTGACCGCCCGCTGGCGGTTGGCGAGCTGGCGCTGCAGCTCGGCATCTCACAGCAGATCGTCTCCCACCACCTGAAGGTCCTCAAAGGCGCGGGCCTCGTCACCGAGCGGCGCGAGCGAACGCGACATCTGTTCCTGGTTCGAACCGACGGCCTCGCCGCCGTGAGGGACTTTCTCGACGGTTTCTGGCCGGCGCATCTCACCGGCCTCAAGCGTGCGGCCGAGGCAGAAGCGCGACGGCAACAGCCACGCGGACGCACCAATGCCTGACTTCTCGACCTCGATCGACATCGAAGCGCCACCCGAAGTCGTGTTCGCCCACCTCGTCACACCGGAGCGCATGGTGTCGTGGATGGGCCAGCATGCCGAGCTGCGGCCGGTCCCCGGCGGCGAATTTTCAGTCGACATCAACGGCTACCTCATCCGCGGCGAATATCTCGAGGTCGATCCGCCGCGCCGTGTTGTCGTCTCCTGGGGAATGGAGGGCGCTGACGACCTTCCGCCCGGCTGGTCACGCGTCGAGTTCGTCCTCACGCCGATTTCGACCGGGACCAACCTGAACCTCCACCACACCGGATTGCCCGACGCGCGAGCGAGAACGCACGGCGCCGGGTGGGGCAACTACCTCCAGCGGTTGCAAGCCGCAGCGAGAGGAGTCGATCCGGGCCCGGATAACTGGTTGCCGGCGGCAAGCTGAGTCTCGACTGGATAAGGAGGCATCGAATGGAAATCGCCAACATCACGACCGCTGAAGTGGTCGACGGTTACTACGCGAGCTGGCGGAACGGAATCTCGTCGTTCGATGAGGACCGGGTGCGAGGCGTCCTCGACGAGAACCTCGACTTCGAGGGGCCGATCGCCGGCAAGCGCCGGGGCGCGGCGGGGTTCGTCGGAGGCCTCAAACGCTTTGTCGAAGGGCTTCGTGCGCCGATCCAGATCCTCCAGCAGATGGATTCGGGGGAACAGGCGGCGGTGCTCTACGACGCGCACCTCCCTGAGGGGACGATGAGATTTGCGGAGTTCTTCCACGTCCGTCATGGAAGGATCGAGTCGATCAAGCTCCTGTACGACGCAGCGCAGTACCGGGCTCTGGGGGGCCGCTGACGGTCCGAAGACGGTCAAGGCCGTCGAGGATCAAATCCAGGCCGAACTCGAACTCCTCGGCGTAGTCGTAGCCGGGCTTCATCGCGTGGTCGGTGATCATCTCGGCCAGGTAGGGGTATGCGCCGCCGAGCTGCCTCAGGATGTTCTCCCCGACCACCGCCACCTGCTCCCTGGACTGGAGCGGAATGTTGATCTGCTGCAGCGCGAACCCATACACGTAGCCATCGATGACGGAGACCGCGTGTGCGGCCAGTACGAGCGTAAAACCTGCCTTCCGAAGGCTTCCGAGCACCGAGTCGTGATGTTTCATCGTGGCGGGACCTGGCCTTGTCCGCGACTGCATCAGGCTCGGCGCCCAAGGGTGGCGGAGCAGGGCTTCGTGGGCGGAGATCGCACGCCTGCGCATCGACGTCTTCCAGTCGCCTGTACCGGAGGGCAGCGCAATCTCGCTGAAAACGAGATCGACGATCCCGTCCAGGATTTCGTCCTTGTTGGCGACGTGGTTGTAGAGCGACATCGCCTCGACCTGCAGCTCCTGCCCGAGCTTGCGCATCGAAAGCTCCTCAATCCCTCCTGAGTCCGCGAGTGCCAGGGCGGCGCGAAGCACGCGCTCCCGGTTCAAGGGGGCTCGGGTTCTAGGCCTCGAGTCGGTTCGCGCAGAAGTCATTCTTGTTTTCTCCTTGACAAGCTTACGGTGTATGTGTAGGCTTACGCCATAAGCTTACGCCGTAAGCTACACCAAGGAGAGCACTGATGTCATCCCCGAAGCGCCTCGCCAGAATCGCCGGCTTCCTCTACCTGCTTGTCGGCATCTTCGGCGGCTTCGCCGAAGGCTATGTCGAACCGAAGATGTACGTCGCGGGCAACGCGGCGGCCACGGCCGGAAACGTCATCGCCAATGCCGGACTCGTCCGGATGGGCGTCGTCGCCGACCTGCTTGATGGGACGTTCTTCGTCTTTCTCGCCCTGACCCTGTACGTCCTGCTGAAGCACGTGCACAAGAGCGTGGCCAGGGCAATGCTTGTCCTCGTCGTACTCGCGACCGCCATCACCTGCCTGAGCGCTCTCTTCGAGTTCGAAGGCCTTCGCGTGGCCACGGGTGCCGTCGACCTGGCCGCCTTCGGCGCAACAGGTACCAGCGCAATCGTGCTGCTTTTGCTCGACGCGCAGCACTACGGGCTGCTCATCGCACAGATCTTCTTCGGCCTGTGGTTGGCGCCGCTGGGATACCTGGCGTACCGGTCAGGTTGGTTCCCCAAGGCGCTGGGAGTGGTGCTGATCGCCGCAGCCGCCAGCTATCTCGTCGACCTCCTGGTGGCATTCCTCGTGCCCGACTTCGCCAAAGCCGTTCACGGCTTCGCGATCATCCTGCCGGCCATCGCGGAGCCCGCGATGGTGCTCTACCTGCTCGTGATCGGTGTCTGGATCAGGAAGCCAAAGACCGAGCGCATCCTCGCCGCTGCCTGAACGGGCTTAGTGCCCGTTCAGCCGGGCGGGCCGCATTCCTTGGGCGGCGAGAGCAACGAGGCCGAGGGCGATGACGCCCGCGCTGTAGACGACAGTCGTGGAATGGAGGCCAAATGAAGTGCTGGCGAGGCCGGCGGCCACGGCCGGGAGGCTGAACGCCAGGTAGGCGATGACGAGGGCTACTGCCAGCAGCTCGCTGCGTTCACCGGGAGTCGCGATACGCGCCAACGTCCCGAACGAAGCGAGGGCAGATGCGCCAAAACCGATTCCCGCGACAACCGTCCCGACGCCGGCGAGCACGACGGCATGCACTTCCACGCCCACGAGCGTCAGCGCCGTCCCCGCGGCGAGCGTGATGGCGCTGATTCTCAAGACCCTGTCGAGCGGCCAGGCCCGCAGCGCGAAAGCGGTAAGGGCGCCCGCGGCACAGAGGAGCGTCACCACGAGACCGCCGATGAGATGGTTCCTCAGCCCGAAAAGGCTCGCGGCCACCGAGGGCCCAAGCGAAAGGTACAGGCCGCCAAGCGCCCAGCTGGCCGCGATGATCGGGACGATCGCGAGAACATCGGCACGCAGCCGGGCGGGAATGCCGAGGACCGGTGCCAGCGAGGCGACAGCGCCCGGGCGTCGTGGTGATGTTTCCGGTATTAGGGCGATGGCAACGCCCGCCAACACCATTCCGGCCAGCAGCAGAGCGAAGACGAGGCGTGTGGGGGCCGGTG
This sequence comes from Candidatus Dormiibacterota bacterium, assembly GCA_036380475.1. GTDB lineage: Bacteria > Chloroflexota > Dormibacteria > Dormibacterales > Dormibacteraceae > UBA10449. The sequence goes on along the minus strand of DASVEP010000053.1, from coordinate 532 downwards.
CATACTGCACGAGCGCGCCGGTGCCGAGCGCTCCCACTGCCAGGCCGCTGATGGGCGCGATTCCGTTGACAAGACCCGCGCGTCCTGGTGAGCTGGGCGGGTTGAGATCGACCAGGGTGGCTCCGAGCGTCGAGAATGCTGCCCCGGTCGCGATGCCCTGCGCGACGCGAGCGATAAGAAGGACGTTGACGTCACCGGCGATGAGAAAGAGGACGAAGGCGACAGCCTCGAGTGCTATCGCGCCGGCAAGCACCGGGCGGCGACCGATGTGATCCGAGAGTCCGCCGACCACAAGCAGTGAGCCGATCAGGCCGAAGACGTAGACCGCGAAGATGACCGTGAGCGTTGTGGTCGAGAAACCCCACGCCTTCTGATAAACGACATACAGCGGCGTCGGCGCACTCGCCGCCGCGGCGAAGATCACAAAGATGGCCGTGATGGCAGCGAAGGCGACCGGAAACGAGAGGCGGCTGCCCTCTAGCTGGACAGAACGGTCTGTGGCTTGCACGCCTAAAGCTAAAGTCCGCGCCGA
>DASVEP010000052.1:0-12544 GCA_036380475.1 Candidatus Dormiibacterota bacterium | reverse complement strand
CGGGCGTGTGGGCGACTCGGCCGGGCGGGATGGCGATCCCAAGCGACGCCAACACCTCTTTCGCCTGGTACTCGAGAAGCTTCATGAAGCCACCTAATGCTAAGGAGTGCGGGATTCAGTCGCGGGTAACTAACGATTGGCGGGTGCCGTTCACCATGTGACGCCCCGAGATGAGAAGACGAACGCTGTCGGTGCTCGCCGCCGTTCTGATCCTCGCGGCATGTGCATGTGCAACTTCCCAAACGGGTTCGGTGGGTACCCAGTCCCATCCGACTCCGGTCGGCGGCGTGGCAACCGCCCCGCCGTCACCCTTACCGACACCCTCGACAGAGGGGCCGTATTTCGGCGTGCTGGTTGATCTCCTGACCACACCATTGATCTATTACGCGAACGTGGTCGATATCAACGGGAGGCTGTGGGCCGCGATGAAGCTCACCAAGCGCATAGCAATATCCACTCAGAAGGGTCAGGCCGTCGAGCTTCCATACGTGACCACAAGCCTGACGAAGCTCTACATGCTCGACGGCGATTCGACGGTTCTTTCGCTACATCTGGGGGACGGAAATCAAGCAACCGCCACCCACCTTGCTGTCGGCGCCAACATGGAGGCGGCCTTCGCGGTCAGCCCCGATGACAGCCAGATCGCGGTGTCGGTGCTCGACTTCAACCGAACGCCGGTGCACGTGACGCTCTACACCGAAACACTGAGCGGCGCGAACCACCGCGTGATCTACGAGTCCGATTCGAACTACGTCTGGCCCGTGGCCTGGCACTCCGGTCTTCTCGTCCTGGCCCACGCCTACGGGCCGTACGAGGAGGACATCGCCAAGGCTGCGCCGGGACGCGACAACCCGTACTCGGCGGTCAGCTACCACATCGTCGACCCGACCAACGCCAACCGCGTCTACCTGCTCGGCGCCTGCACCGTCAGCGGCGCGTTGAGCCCGGCGGGAAGCGGCTGCATCCAGGGCGGGACCATCGATTGGCAGGGCAACGTGTCCCCGCCATGGAGCACGAGCGATTGGGGCTCGGTCAGCTCGGCGGCGTCGCTGTCGCCCGATGGCCGCTGGATCGCGGCCACGGTCCCCGCTGACCCCGGCAAGATGGGAATCTGGACCCGCGACGGCAGGGTGATCACGTGGGTCTACGGTGCCGGCACCCGTGACTGGGCCGGATGGCTCGACGACGAACACGTTCTTACCGGAAGCTACTTGAACCCCACTTTTCAGTCGACCGCGACGAATCCAATCAGAGGTGGTATCGACCACCCGGTAATCGGCCACGGGTTCTTCGCGGCGAGGCTGCCGACGAATATCGTCTAGTTCCTACAGCGGGATATTGCCGTGCCAGCGCGGATTGCGGCGGCGCTCTTTGCGCAGTGCGATCTTGAGGGCGCGGATCAGCTCGCCACGCGTGCGCCCAGGCTCGATGACGTCATCGATGTAGCCGCGCTCGGCTGCGATGTACGGATTGGCGAAGCGCTCCGTGTAATCGGTCACCAGCTCTCTCCGGCGCGCCACCGGGTCGGCCGCGGCCGCCAGCTCGCGATGGAACACGATGTTGACGGCGCCTTCCGGGCCCATGACCGCAATCTCCGCAGTCGGCCATGCCACGTTGAAATCCGCGCGGATGTGCTTCGAGCACATGACGCAATAGGCGCCGCCGTAAGCCTTTCGCGTTATCACCGTCAGCTTCGGCACCGTGGCCTCGCTGAACGCGTACAGCAGCTTGGCGCCGTGGCGGATGATGCCCCCGTACTCCTGCGCAGTGCCAGGTAGGAATCCGGGGACGTCCACAAAGGTGACGAGCGGAATGTTGAAGGCATCGCAAAAACGCACGAAGCGCGCAGCCTTCACCGAAGCGTTGATGTCGAGCGAACCGGCCATCACCTTTGGCTGGTTGGCGACGATCCCGACGGGATGACCGTCGAGGTGTGCGAAGCCCACCACGATGTTCATCGCGAAGTAAGGCTGGACCTCGAAGAAGCGTCCATGGTCCACGACCATGCCGATCACTTCTTTGATGTCGTACGGCTCCTTCGGGTTGTCGGGGATCACGGTCGCGAGCCCTGGCTCCGCCCGCTCAGGGTCGTCGGTCGCGGCCGCCATCGGCGGCTGCTGGTCGCTGCTTTGGGGGATGTATGAGAAGAGCCGCCGGACCTGGCTGAAGCACTCGTCCTCGGACTCGGCCAGGAAGTGCGCCACTCCCGACTTGACGTTGTGCACCTCGGCGCCGCCGAGCGAGTCGAAGGTCACATCCTCACCTGTTGTGACGCGAATCACCTCGGGGCCTGTGATGAACATGTAGCCGAGCTCGTGGACCATGAACGTGAAGTCGGTCATGGCGGGCGAATAGACTGCGCCGCCGGTGCACGGCCCCAGGATCAGGCTGAGCTGAGGGATCAACCCGCTCGACTCGACGTTGCGCCAGAAGATCTCGGCATAACCGGCGAGGGAGACGACGCCCTCCTGGATGCGGGCGCCCCCGGAGTCGTTGATGCCGATGATCGGGATGCGGTTCCTGAGCGCGATGTCCATCACCTTGATGACCTTCTCCGAGAACACCTCGCCAAGCGAACCGCCGAAGACCGAGGCGTCGTGGCTGAAGAGCATCACGTCACGTCCGTCGATCCTGCCCATGCCGGTCACGACTCCGTCGCCCGGGACGCGCTTCGACTCGAGGCCGAACCCGGTGGCGCGGTGCATGGCGAAGATGTCGAGCTCCTCGAACGAGTTGCGATCGACCAGTCGCGAGATGCGCTCGCGCGCCGTCAGCTTGTGTTTGGCGTGCTGGCGGTTGAAGGCCTCCGCGTCACCGTGGCCGGCCTCGTACTTGCGCTGGCGCAGCTGGTTGAGTGGATCGACCTTGTGTTGCTTCTTCGTCGCCACTATTCCCGTTCCATAAACATCCAGCGATGGCCTTCGAGGTCCTCGACGCGATAGCGCTTGGCCCTTTCGTCGAGGTCGATCTCGGACAGGATTCGAGCACCGGCTTTCCGGGCGCGCTCAAAGTGCGCGGGGACATCGGCGACATAAACCAGAACGCCGTCGATGATGTACGGCACCGAGGACCACTTCTGAGCCTGCTCGCAATTCTCCCGGTGCTTCCTGGGGCCCTCGTAGTCGGGGCTGGGCGTGGCCAGCATGATCAGCCCATCTCCCGCCTCCATCTCCCCGTGGCTCAGTCGGCCTTCTGGCGTGACCATGCGCATGCGTTCTTTGAAGCCGAACGCGCTGGCCAGCCAGTCCATAGCTGCTGGGCCGTTCTCGTAGGCGATCATCGGGATCACTGCCGGGTAGTCGGGCATCGATCGTTCCTCCTTAGGCCGCTTCCGGCGGTTGGTACTCGCCCCACACCTTGCGCAGCACGGTGCAGCACTCGCCGATGGTGACGTAGTCGGCGAGCGCAGCCTTCAACGGCGGCATGAGATTTTCTGTGCCTCGCGCTGCATGCTCGATGCCGGCCAGGCGGTCGGCCACAACGGCCTGGTCACGCTGCGCCCGGAGGCGTTCCAGCGAGCGCGCCTGGGCGGCCTGCTGGCGTGGGTCGACCTTGAGGACCTCGACCTTGTCACCCGTGCCGCTCTCGAAACGGTTCACGCCCACGACGACGCGCTCCCCGGATTCAATCCTGGTCTGGAAGCGGTAGGCGCTGTCGCCGATGCGGCGCTGCGTCCAGCCGGTCTCGATGCACCTGACTGCGCCGCCTAGCTCGTCGATCTCGGCCATGATCGCGAGCGCCTCCTCCTCGACGCGGTCGGTGAGATTCTCGACGTAGTACGAACCTCCTAGCGGATCGGCGACGAAGGGCACGGCCGTCTCGTAGCCGATCATCTGCTGGGTGCGAAGAGCCAGCTCGGCGGCGCTCTCCGACGGCAACCCCAACGCCTCGTCGTAAGCGTTGGTGTGAAGCGATTGCGTGCCGCCGAGCACCGCGCTCATCGCTTCGAGTGTCGTTCGCACAACGTTGTTCAGGGGCTGCTGGGCAGTCAAGGTCACCCCGCCGGTCTGGGTGTGGAATCGCAGTGCCTGCGATCGCTCGTCGACCGCGCCGAACCGATCTCGCATGACCCGGGCCCACATGCGACGCGCGGCGCGAAACTTCGCGACCTCTTCGAAGAAATCCATGTGGGCAGCGAAGAAGAACGAGATCCGCGGCGCGAAATCGTCGACAGTCAGTCCCGCGGCGAGTGCGGCTTCGACGTAGGCGATCGCGTGGCTGAGCGTGAACGCGATCTCCTCGGCGGCGGTGGACCCGGCTTCACGGATGTGATAGCCCGAGATCGAGATGGTGTTCCAGTTCGGCAGGTTGGTCTGGCAGTACGCGAACAGGTCGGTGACCAATCGCATCGATGGCGCGGGTGGAAAGATGTACGTGCCGCGCGCCGCGTACTCCTTGAGGATGTCGTTCTGGACCGTGCCCGTGATCTTCTCGGGCGGGCAACCCTGCTTTTCCGCGACCAGCTGGTAAAGAAGCAGCAGCATGGCGGCGGTGGCGTTGATGGTCATCGACGTCGAGACCTTGTCTAACGGGATGTCATCGAAGAGGACCTCCATGTCCTCCAGCGAATCGATGGCGACGCCCACCTTCCCCACCTCGCCGTTGGCCATGGGGTCATCCGAGTCGTACCCGATCTGGGTAGGCAGGTCGAAGGCCACCGATAGCCCGGTCTGGCCCTGCTTCAGCAGGAATTGATAGCGCTTGTTCGATTCGGCCGCGGTACCGAAACCGGCGTACTGGCGCATCGTCCAGAGGCGGCCGCGATACATGTCCTTGTGGATCCCGCGGGTGTAGGGGAACGCGCCCGGCGGCGGCTCACTAGCGTCCCGATCTTCCTTTTTGTAGACCGGCTGGAGAGGCAGCCCCGAGTCGTTACGGACCTCCTTCACGTCTCCACCAGCTCGGTGAGGACCCCGCCCATGCTTTTCGGATGCACGAAAGCAATCAACGAGCCGTGCATCCCCATGCGCGGCTCCGAGTCGATGAGCTCAAGTCCCGCCGCCTGCGCATCGGCCAGCGCCTTCTTGATGTCGGTGACCGCGTAGGCCACGTGGTGAAGGCCGGGTCCACGCTTGGCGAGAAATTTGCCCACCGGCGAGTCCGCCCTCGTCGCGCTCATGAGCTCGAGCTCACCCGCACCAGTGCGCAGGAACGCCGCCTCGAGGCCCTCTTCATTGTTGAGAGACCGATGGACGAGCCTGGCGCCGAGGGCCGCGCGATACAGCTCGATCGATAGGTCTAGATCGGCCACCGCCACTCCGACGTGGTGGATGCCCTTCAAGTCCATCAGTACTTGTACCAACCCTCGCCGGTCTTCCGGCCGAGCTTGCCCGCTTTCACCTTCGCCTCGAGCTGCGGTGATGGCCGGAACCGTTCGTCGCCCGTCGCCTTGAACATGTGCAGCCGAGCGTTGTACGTGACGTCGAGGCCGCTGAAGTCACCGAGCTTGAACGGGCCCAACGGCCAGTTGAGGCCCTTCTCCACCGCAACGTCGATGTCCTCGAACCCAGCGACGCCGGCGTCAAGCAGCCGATATGCCTCCTGGGTGGCCGCATGCAGGATTCGGTTGACGATGAACCCGTCGATCTCTTTGTTGATCAGGACCGGCGTCCTCCCCATCTCGCCGGCCAGCGAGAGCGCGCGGTCAACCGTCTCGTCTGATGTCGCAGGTCCGCGCACCACCTCGACCAGATCCATCACCAGCACTGGATAGAAGAAGTGCATGTTCACGCACCGCTCCGGCCGCGTGGTGGCGCCGGCGATCTGACTGATCAGCATCGTTGAAGAGTTGCTCGCGAGCACTGCGCCGGCGGGCGCGAGGCGATCGAGCTCGGCGAAGATTGCGCGCTTGATGACCAGGTCCTCGAACACGGCCTCGATCACGAAATCGGCTTCGCGTGCCGCCTCGGCGAGGTTCGTGGTCGTTTGCACGCGGGCAATGGCAGCCTCGGCTTCAGCGGCACCCAGCTTGCCCTTCTCGACTCGCCGCATCACATGGCCGCGGTTCGATTCCACCGCCTTGAGCAACTGCGCGTCGGTCGCGTCTTGAAGCGTCACGTCGATGCCGCAGAGCGCGGCTTGTTGTGCGATCTGGGCGCCCATCGAACCGGCGCCGATCACGGAGACGCGCGTCGGTGGGTTCACTGAACCGAAAAGATTCGCGTCACCGAATTGAGTGTCATCAGGTTCGGCAGCAATCCATCGATCTTCAGCTTCCCGCGTAGGAGCTTCGTAGCGACTCCGCGCCCAACGCCGTCGTAGTAGACCGGCAGGCCGAGAAGCCCGATCTTGAGGTTGCTGAGGCTCATGACGGTCTCCGCGTCGGACCGGATGGTGATGGTGCGGCGCGGCTTTAGGCCATTGTGGACGACGAGCCTCCCGGCCTTGAAGTCGAGCGTGACGCCCTCATCGATGTCGTTGACCCAGATGCCGACTCGCGCGACCAGCGATTCGAAGTCGCGGCCTTTCTCCGGGCGGGCCCGAACGTTGGCATCGATCAGGCCGCCGAGCATTGAGGCGAATGCGCTCGGCTCCGGGTCGGCATAGACCACAGGGCTTGGCGGATCGACGTGGGCCTTTACTTTTCGTCGGGCCATTCGACCGGGACCCTGGTCGTGCACTCGGTCATCTCCTGCGATGCCTTGGTGTATCGCACGATCGTCGGCAGGTCACCTTTCAGCTTGAGCTTGCCTTGCAGCATTCCCTTGGTCGCATCGAGCTGCTTGGTGGCGACTTCTTTCCAGCGCGAGTACGACGCCGTGATGACGAAATCGCACTTCTGTGCGTCGGAGGCCGGACCGACTTTCACATCGCGGGCGTCGCCGTCGTAGAGATCCATGACGATGCCTTTGGACTCCGGGAAATGCTTGTCCGGCTCGGCTTCGACTACCAGGCCGACCGTCCACTTCCATCCTTTCGCCGCGGCCTTGTATGTGCTCGACTTGTTGACCTCGTCCTTGAACTCTTTGGCCCACTCGGTGGAGAAAGCCTTGACCGCCATTTGATCCTCCTCACCCAATTCGGGACTGCCGCTGTGAAGTTAGCTTAGATGCGGACGCCGAAAGACTACCCGCGTGTGCGTCAACCTCGCTTTAGGATCAGCGCGTGGCCACCAGCGCCCAGCCCTTTTACGAGCCGCTGTCCGCGCGTGACGCATGGTTCCTGTACGCCGAGCGGCCCCAGACGCCGCTCGACCTGGGCACCGTCTACGTGTTCGAGGGCGAGTCGCAGCTTCCCGGCGGGCGCGGGGCGCTTGGGGTCGAGGAGACGATCAGGGAGCGCATACACCTGGTCCCGCGATACCGCCAGCGCATCCACCGGGTGCCCTTCAACCTAGCCCACCCGGTCTGGGTGGACGATCCCAATTTCGACCTTGGCGCCCACGTGCGCCGCGAGGTGCTTCCTGCCCCCGCGGACGGCCCCGTTCTTCGCAAGCTGGTGATGCGAATCCTTTCGAGGCCGCTCGACATGCGCCGGCCGCTGTGGGAGGTGACCATCATCACCGGGCTTCGGGGAGGCCGTGTCGTGATCGTCAACAGGGCGCATCACGCAATGGTCGATGGCGTTTCGAGCGTGGACATCCTCACCCTCCTGCTCGACACCTCCCCGGAGGGATACACGCCCGAGCCGCCGGCAGAACCATGGGCGCCCCGGCCGGAGCCGACGAGCTGGCAGCTGATCCGTCCCATGCTCTGGAACTTCGGACCGGCCGCCAAGTCCGACCGCACACGGGTACCAGCGATATGGAACACGACGCGGCTGCCCTGGACCGGCCTGCTCAATGTCGGCCGCAAGATGGTGACGCCGCGCCCCGACCTGTTCTTCAACCGCACGATCGGGCCTCAGCGCACGGGCCGAGGGCTGAAGGTGCCTCTTTCTGCGTTCAAGGCGCTCAAGGACCGATTCGGCTGCACCGTCAACGATGCCGTCCTGGCGGTGGTTGCGGAAGGGCTCCACCGCTGGTTCACAAGCCGCGGCGAAACGGTGCCGGAGAAGGTGCGCGTCTTCTGTCCCGTTAGCGTACGGACCGAGGATTCCCGAGGCCGCGCGGGCAACCAGATCAGCGGGATGGTCCTCGAGCTGCCGACCGGGGACCTATCGATGGAGGAGCGCCTACGCCGGATCAAAGTCTCGACCGGCGACCTGAAACGCACACGCCAGGCGGTCGCGGCCGACAAGCTCGTCGGGCTCGCCGATTGGGCGCCGCCGACGCTCCTGGTGCTCGCGGGAAGGCTCATGTCCAATCCGCAGGCGGGAGCGAACATCAACGTCACCAACATCCCCGGACCCCAGTTCCCTCTCTACTCTGGCGGGGCTCAGCTGCTGGAGGTTTGGCCTTTCGCGCCGCTCTACCCGTCGATGGGACTGGGTGTTGCCATTGTTTCCTACAACGGCGACGCGTATTTCGGTTTGACCGCGGATCCCGGCATTGTTCCCGACGTCGAGGAATTCACGCGGCTCCTCCGCGAAGCCGCGGCCGAATGCGCAGCGCTCGCGAAGATATAAGGGAAAACCCGGATGGTTTTCCCTTATCGCCGGGCGCTGCGCGCGCGGCTGATTCCTTTCCGATATACGGATGGGATTTCCTTAGAAGCCACGCCTAGCGACGATTGGCAGTAACAACGACCAAGTCGCGGCCGGGTCAAACCCGGCCGCCAAGGCGGTGCTGGTTCAGGAATTTACTCGAGCGTGAAGCGGATCGTGTTCTGACCGATGGCGATGAGGTCGCCGTCCAGCAACTGCCTCTCGATCACGGGCTCGCCGTTGACCAGGGTTCCGTTCGTGCTGCCGAGATCGCTGATCCAGAAAGCTCCCGCGCGCACCTCGATGCGGCCGTGTCTACCCGAGGTTGCAGGGTCGCCGACGACGACGTCGTTGTCGGGCGCACGGCCGACGGTTACCAGCTGATCCGGCAGGGCGACGACCCGGCCCGCAAACGGACCGCTCTCGAAAGTGAGTTTCGCGGCGTAGGGCTCGCCGGCGATGCGGGCTTGCGTCGGCATCGCCTGGAGGGACACGGTCCGCTTGCTGTCTGACGGCATTTCGGTGGGCTGCCAGGCCGGGATGAGCGTGGTGGCCGCCTCGCCGGAATCGTTCTGACCGTTTTCCGGCTGCAGGCCAGGCTGGGTCGGCCACCGGAGCATCGTCGCCTTTACGTCGGGCTGAGGAGGCTCCGTCGTCTGGGTCGCGGGAACCGGTTCGGGTTGGGGCGTGGCGGGCGCCGGCGTCGGCGCCTCCTCTGCGACCGGCTCGGGCTCGGTTGTCATCGGTTCAGGCGCAGGCTCGACAACGACAGGCTCTTTGACCTGGGCATCGGCATCCGCCGCTGCCGACTCCCAGGTAGGCACAACCTCGGCGGGGGTCGGCTCGACTGCCGCCGCGGGCTCTGGCTCAGCGATTGCGGGCTCGGGCTCAGCAACGATTGGCTCGGGCTCAGCGATGACGGGTTCGGGCTCGGGAAAGACAGGCAAGACCTCGTATTCGGAGGGGTGCTCCTCGACTGCGACGGCAACTTGAGGCGGCTCCGCCGTCACGGGCACGACCTCTGCCACAGGTTCAGGCTCGGGTTCCGGCGCCTGTGCGGGCTCGGGGGTCGGTTCCGGCTCCGGAGCCGGTTCGACAATCACCGGAGCCGGCTCGGCGATCGCCACGCGATCCTGGAACCGCAGAGTTTCCAGGATCGCGGTCGGCTCTTCCGCTGTCGCCTCGCGGCTCTGGACAGGCAGGACCTGCGTCTCCGCCACAGCGGTCTTCTCGGTCGAGGCTGTCCCTAGGAATCGCTCGAACCAGTTCGCGATTCGCTCCAACCGTTCGACACGCCTGTCGGGCCGGCCACTGCGCGAGAGGTCGTGCGCCTCCTCTGGGAAGCGGGCCATCTCGACCGTCTTGCCGAGGAAGCGCATGGCTCCAAAGAGCTCTTCGGATTGAGAGATCGCGCACCGCAGGTCCATCTCCCCGCATGTGAGGAGGAGCGGAGTCTGGATGTTTTGAACGTAGCGAATGGGCGATCGCCTCCAGAGCTCGTCCAGATCAGGCCAGGGCGGCGGCCCAAGCTCGAGCGCCCCCCACAGGACGATGTCGTGCTGCGCGTATTCGCTGACCAGGTTGGAGATCGGCCGCATCGCGACCGCGGCTGAGAATCGATTGGTCTGGCCGATGACCCAGTTCGTCATGTAGCCGCCATAGGAGCCACCGGCGATACCCATACGGCTGACGTCGACGTTGCCGGTGCGGTCGATCGTCTGGTCGAGCGAGCTCATCAGGTCGATGTAGTCCTTGCCGCCCCAGTCGCGAACGACCTGGCGCCGGAAGTGCTCGCCGTACCCATCCGACCCGCGCGGGTTGATGTACAAGACGATGTAGCCCATGCCCGCCAACATCTGGAGCTCGTGGAAAAACGCCCATCCGTACTGGCCGTGAGGCCCGCCGTGCACCTGAAGGATGAGCGGATAGGTGCGGCCGGCGTCAAAGTTCTCGGGCCGGATCAACCAACCCTCGAGCACCCAGCCGTCCGGCGCCGTGAACGAGTGACGTTCAGGCTGGGCGATGTAGCGCTCGCGCAGCCATGGATTCAGGTCCGTCACCTGCGCTTCGGCTCCCTGCGTGTACATGTGCAGCTCGCCCGGGTTGTTGTTGTCGGAGGCGCAGAAAGCGAAAACACCTGAGGCCAGGTCGAAGTCGTAGATGCGGCGCTGGCCCCCGACCTCGGGCCGGACGTTGCCTTCGAGATCGCACGAGTAGATTGAGCTCACGCCGGGTCCACTCGATGGGAAGTACACGCGATCACCTTCGCGCGACCAAACAAGGCGCGTGCCATGCCCCGCGCGCATGTCGGTGATGATGCTGTCGCTCACCGACTGGTCGAGGCCGATCGTGAGGCAGCGCTGGTCGCCTCCCGCTGCGGGGACGATCCACAACCGTTCGATGAGGCCCGCATCCAGGCCGTTCGGGGCGATGAACGCGATCAGGTCGCCGCGCGGGGACCAGGCAGGCGAGCCAAGGTAGAACCCGCCCGCGAGCTTGGAGCGCTTCCCCTCGAGGTCGACGACATAGAGGTTGAGGGCCCTCTGGAGGTCTGCGTTTGGCTCGGAATTGCCCGCCACCACGAGCCTGGTGCTGTCAGGCGACCAGTCGAAGCCGGCCACATCCCACGCCCCGTTCGTCAGCTGCGTAACATCGCCGCCGGTCGCCGGCACTACAAAGAGATGGTGATAGCGGCCGTCGACAAATCCCTGGCCGTCGTGCTTGTAATCGAGGCGCCGAGCGATGCGCGCGACCGGCGCACGCCGGAGCTGGTCCTTGCTCTCGGGCGGTCGAGGATCGTCGACGATGGCTCCGGGATCGCTCAGGACCGGCCCGAGGAATGCCAGCTTGGTTCCGTCCGGCGACCAGATCGGCCCGCTGGCGCCCTCGGGCAGCGAGGTGACCTGGCGCGCGTCTCCCGGGCTCGCCATGTCGAGCACGAAGACCTGGTCCACAGGTCCGCGCCGGCTCAAGAAGGCGACCCGACGGCCATCCGGAGACCACTCCGGCGAGTGATCACGCCGTGGTCCGGCGGTCGCCTCGACGGGTTCGGGCTCGAGAAGGCGCCGGATCACGATGCGGCTGCGATTCTGGCGAGCCTCGCGATCCGCCCAGCCCAGCTGGTAGGCGACTTGCTCTCCGTTCGGGCTCAGGCGTACGTGGTCGATCCATCGGAAAAGGTAAAGATCGTCGGCAACGACCGGTGCAGCCATCCCTCAGGCCGATTTAAGCAGCAAAGCACGTCGGATTGTGTGACTGCTTTATTTCTGCCGGCGTACCTTGGGCTGGTAACTCAAAGTTGATGACGATGCCTAGCTGGCGACCTATCGCGGTGCGCGGATTCGCCTGGGGGGCGCTGGCCGGCCTCGCGCTGGTGGCGCTCATGTACATAGCGGGCCGCCTTCTAGGCCTGCACCCGCTTCCGCAGGCGTTGAGCGGGCCGATCCTGGCCATCATGCCCGGCTTCGTGTTCGGTTTCTTGATCGACACCCTTCAGCACGCGGGCAAGGTGGTGGAGGAGCTGGGACTGATCGTCGCCATGATCGTCGGGCTGGGAGTTCTCGGCGCCGCCTGGGCGGTCGCGAGCATACGTTGGCGGTTCGCTCAATCGGCACTCGTCTTTGCTGCCATCGGCTGGTTGGTCGTGGCGGTGCTGCTTCTGCCGATCTCGGGCGATGGCTTTCTCGGGCTCAACGACGGTCCGACCATCCCACTCATCTGGGCGCTGCTTTTCGCGATCTACGGCTTGATCTTGCAGATGGGCGCCCCGCGCGCCCTTCCCAAAGACGCGGATCCCGGCAGGCGCCGCGCCATTAGCGCTATCCCCCTGGCCATCGGTGCGGTGAGTCTCGGCGCGCTCGGGCTGCGCCTCGTGCCCGACTGGTATCGAGCGATCTTCAACCCGCCCGAGGCGGGCCTCACCGGCGCTTTGCCCGAGATCACGCCGATCGCCAACTTCTACGTCGTTTCGAAGAACTTCAGCGATCCCGTCGTCGATCCCAACACCTGGAGCCTCACCGTC
>DASVEP010000051.1:0-12343 GCA_036380475.1 Candidatus Dormiibacterota bacterium | reverse complement strand
GAGGTTCACCTGGTGGCAGATGCCCATACCCGGCGGGACCAGCGAGAAGTTGTTGAAGGCCTGCTGCGCCCAACGCAGCAGTGAATAGCGCTCACGGTTGCGCTCGATCTCCTTCTCGATGTTGCGCGTGTAAGCGCCGCGGGACCCGAAAGAGTCGACCTGGACCGAGTGGTCGATGATGAGGTCAACCGGAACCAGCGGATCAACCTTGCCGGCGTCCTTCCCGGCCCTCTTCATCGCCGAACGCATGGCAGCCAGGTCCACCACGGCGGGAACCCCGGTGAAGTCCTGCATCAAGACTCGCGCGGGTAGGAACGGAAGCTCTGCGCCCTTCGGCGGCGGCGCGGGCCATGCGGCCAGCGCACTCACGCTCAGCTCGTTGGAAGTCCCCGCCTCGCTCAGGCGGAGGAGGCCTTCGAGAAGGACCTTGACCGTAATCGGCAGACCCGAAGGATCGGCGTGCCCGTTCCTGGTCAGCGTCGCAAGAGGGTAGTAATCGACTTCCGAGCCTGCCAGTTTCGAGCGCGCCGAGATCATGTTCGAATCGTACTAGCCTCGGTTGTCCCGGATTCCTGGCTATCCAGGCGCATTACTAGCGACCCAAGGGGCGCCAGCTCGATGGACTCCAACCCGGTGAGCTCACGGCGCTGTGGCCGCTCGCTGAAGTTGAGCGCCACGACGACACTCTCATCGCCAGACCTGCGCTCGTAAGCGAATACCTCGGCGTCGGCGATCAACGTCACCCTCTCGCCGCGACGCAGCGCCGATGACTCGCGACGCATGCGTCCAAGTTTTTGAAAATGGGCCAGCAGGTCGCGGTTCTGGTCGTCGCCCCACAACATCGGGAGCCGCGCTTCGGCGTTCTCGATCACGCCGTCGTACCGCTGGCTGAGGCCGACCTCGGTGCCGTAATAGATGACGGGCATGCCGGGCAATGTCAGGAGCAGCGTCGCCGCGAGCTTCACCCGATCGACATTTCCTCCGGCCATCCAGAGAAACCTGTTCATGTCGTGGTTGTCCATCAATGTCGCAACGGCAAGGCCGGGGAAGGCGCGATCGTGCTGGTCGAGCCAGCCCGCAAAGGCGGCCGCGCCCATCCGTCCGCGTCCAAGCGCCTGCCGGATGTAATAGGCGAGGTCGAAGTCGAAGATCGCGTCAAGGCGACCCGAATAGCGCGCCAGCCAATCCGTTGTGCCCGTGGCCTCACCAAGGATCAACGCCTCGGGCTTGACCGCGCGCAGGCCTCGGCGCAGCTCGACCCAGAACGATGGATCGACGCCGGTCACGTGGTCGCAGCGAAGGCCGTCGACCCCATAGGCGGTGAGCCAATGCTGAGCCGCTCGGACGAGGTGTTCCTGCACGCGCGGGTTTCCGCTATCCAGCTCCGGCAGGCTGATGACGTCGGCGAAGCAGCGGTAGTAGTGGGGCCACTGCCAGAAGCGGTAGTAATCAGCGGCGTCGCCGTTCTTGGCGATCGCGTCCTTGAACAGATGGTGCCCGCGGCCGGTGTGATTGGGTACGAAGTCAAGCAGCACGCGCATGCCGTGGCTGTGGGCAGCATCCACCAGGCGCCTCAGCGCCGCGTCGCCGCCATAGCGCGGCTCCACCTCGAGGAAGTCCTCGTGGTCGTAGCCGTGATGCGATGGGCTTTTGTGTACCGGGCTGAGCCAGAGCAGGTTGCAGCCGAGACCGGCGATGTGATCGATACGCTCGCGAACGCCGTCCAGCGTGCCGCCGCACAGAGCGGTGGAATCGCTCGGCTCAGGCAGGCTCTCTCCCGGGCCGGCGAAGCGATCGACCATGACGTGGTAGCAGAGCGCGTCGCTCACCCAGTCAGGTGGAGGCGGCGGCTCCGCCTCGAATGAAAACTCCTGGCCACCTGGGCGTGGCTGCGAATCGGACGCCCACACCGGCGTGGCCTCTGCATCGCGCAGATGGACACGAATTCGGTACCTGCACACTGCACCAATCTCGGGCGTCGGAACATCGCCGCCCCAGCGCGGCGGATGCCCTGGTAGCTCCGGCAGCGCATCGAGCGCCTGAGCGGGCCGGCCGTCGACATCGACTGTGACCGCGGATACATCCAGATCGGGGCGAACCTCGGCGAGCAGGCGCGCGGGTTGGGTCGGCTCGGGCATTCCGGAATGGAACGCGCCACCGTAGATGGCCCGCAGCCGGCGGCTCGTTTGCGCCGTTGCCTGGTGCTCGAAGAAGCCGTCCTCGCCCGCGGCGATCGGAGGGATCAGCGCGTGGGTGACCAGGATCAGGAGCGCGTGCGCACGAAGGTCGACGCCGTGGCCCGCGAGGAACAACCGGAGCGGAACGCGACGGCGGACCACGGCGCGCAGCGCGGCGAGGGCGCTGTCTCGGCGTCCCGACAAAGCGTCCTCCCACGCGCCCCAGAGCGCACCGGCCGCGCCGCCAGCCGGCGCGCGCGGCGGTTCTGATACAGCCACGGACTGCATCTCGCCGAGTCGCGCGCCCAGGAACGGGCTGGATGACCAACGCAGGTGCCGCTCGAGGGCCCACGCGAAATGCGGGTCACCGCGACCGTTGCCGCTGGCCCACTCAAAGAAGGCGCGGGCTGCTCCTCGCTCCCCGCACACATCCAGTGCATGCGCGAGCAGCACGTCTTCATCCGGTCCGGCCATCAGTGCGCCCGAGCGATCGTGATGCTGCGCGATGACGAGCACGCTGCGCGCGTAAAGGCTCGTGATCATCGCGCGTTCCGGTAGGTCCGGCACCCTCGCCACGACAGCCGCGCGCGCCGCCCCGGCAAGCGGCGGCGGATCGAACCCTTCAGGCCAGGCGCTTCCGAAACGTAGTCCGGCCTGCGGCAAAACCTCGTCGACCTCCCGCTCCCACGCCACATCGCCGCCGGCTTGAATCGCGAACGCCATCTGCAAGGCGTCTCCGATCGGCGCGAGTCGCCTCTCGATGGTGGTGCCGGTCGCATGCCGTGACACGAGGCGAAGGACGCTTGTGCCGCGAACGTATTCGCGACGGTGCTTCCAACCGCGACCACCAATGCGGCGTCTGCGTCCGTCGCTGAGCTCGACCACCGCATGTATCGGTTTGTCGAGGAGCTCATGGTCGAGGTCCGGAGCGCAGAGACCAAGGAGAGTGCCATCGGCTCCGACGCGTGCGAGCAGCCTTCCGTTGCCGACCGTGGCGACAAAACGCGAGCTCATGCGGTGGTGAGGTTATCGGGAACGGCGGGCACGCTTCATGACTGACCCGATGCGTCGCGGTCCCTTTGCTTTCGCGATCTCCTCGAAGGCGGACGGGAGGGCCAGTCGCCAGTTCGGAAATTCATCGATCGTGCCCGGCACGTTGGGCCGCTGTTCTACTCCCAGCGCATCCTCGAGCTGGGTCAGGACGATGCATGAGCGCGCGCGGGATAGGACCCGATAAGTGGCGAACGCTACGTCGAGGGCCGGGGCTCCTTCGCGTGCGCGGACTACATCGAGGAGGCGCTGGCGAAGCCGATGCAGGCGATGGTCGGGTTCGGTCAGGTTCCATATGCCCGCCACAGTCGGCAGGTCGTGGGTGCCAACCGCTCCGACCGACTGGCGCGGCCATCGACCCGGCGATGCGCCTTCGAACCAGAGGAGCCGGTACGAGAGCGCGCCGCGTGTGCGCAGCCTCCTACGAACCCCCGGCTCGACGAGGCCGAGGTCCTCGCCGACGATGAACGAATTCGCCCGCCGGCTCTCCTCGGCCAGCAGTGCGAGCAGCTCGTTAGCCGGGTAGCGGACGTACACCCCTTGCGATGCGGTCATGCCGGTGGGGATCCAGAACAGACGGAACAGGCTCATGACGTGGTCGAGCCTGACGCCGGTTGCGTGCCGAGCCGCGCTCCGGATCGCCTCGACGAATGGCTCGCAGCGGGCTGCTCGCAGCTTCCACGGATCGAATGGCGGGACCCCCCAATCCTGTCCGTCGGGAAAGAACTCATCGGGGGGCGCGCCGACCCGCATGTTCGGGGCGATCAGCTCCTGCCAACGCCAGGCATCGAAGCTGTCGGAAGCGAAGCCAAGCGGGACGTCTGTGATAAGGCCGATTTCTTTCGACGCGCCTTCGAGCTGGCGGTCGAGGTGGAACTGGAGCCAGCTGTGAAACGCGACGCGGTCCTGAAGGCTTGCGCGCATCTTCTCGACCTCAGTGCCGCGTGACGTTTGGAGGCCCACCGGCCAGCTGCGCCAGGCAGGACCGAACTTTTCCGCAAGCGCATTGAAGGTGGCGAAGTCGCGAAGGGCTTCGCCTTCAGAATCGATCCACGGTTCTAGGCCGCGCGGCTTTGGCGCAGCTAGAAAGACAAGGTCCAACGCTTTGGCCTTGTGCTCGAAGACCTGGTTGTAGTCGATGAGCCGGTGGGCATCGAGAGACTGGGCCGCCTTGCGTATGGGTTCGAGCTCGGCCGCGCAGCGCTCGGCGCCGGGCACATCCTCGACCCGCGCATACACGGCATTCAAGAAGCGCCGCGAGGACGAGTAATACGGCGATGGTTGGTACGGGAGCGTCGGCGTCTGCGCGCCTAGCGGATTCAACAACGTCACCGATGCGCCCTGTCTGCGCGCCCAGCGGCCGAACGCCCTCAGGTCGGCAAAATCACCGACGCCCCAGCTGTCGCGCGAGCGGACTGCGTAGAGCTGGATCGCCCAGCCCCATAAGCGATCGGGAGGGGGCGCGCACGCTGCGTCGGGCACTTCGAAGCGCTTCGCCGGGCGCGGGTGTTTTCTCGTGTCGGCGCCGAGCGCGCTGAGGACCGCCGCTTTAGCTTCCTGGCTGGCGATGATCCGTTCGCCCGTGTAGCCGAAATACTCCGGGACCACGCCCCATTCGTCCGCACGTTCCGGCCCCACTCAGCCAAGTATCGTTGCTGCTGTGGGACGGCTCCATCACGTGCCCGCGGAGGCGTGCACCTCATCCACTGCGCAGACCGCAGGCATGTCGCGCATGGCGGCGTTGTCCGGCGAGACCGTCGGCAGCCGGGCGATCTGGATGGGCGAGACTCATGTCGCGCCGGGCGCGTCTTCCGGACCGCACCACCACGGAGAAAGCGAGACCGGTATCTACGTGGTGGCGGGCCACCCGGAGTTCGTCTATTCAGTAGAAGGACGCGAGGTTCGGATACTCACCAAGCCCGGGGACTACGTCTACGTGCCGCCGTTCGTGCACCACATCGAGTCCAACGCCAACTCCGACGAGGAGGCTGTGGTCGTGATCGCACGGACGACGCAGGAGGCGATCGTCGAAAACCTGGAAGACCTGTAAAGGACTTCTCCACGTGGCCATCTAGAATGGCCGCATGGCGGTAGCCGAGAGCCTCGCGGTCGCACCGTTCCTGCGGAGCAGTCCCAAGAAGCTCTTCATCGGCGGCCGCTGGGTGGAAGCCGCTTCCGGCAAGACTTTCCCGACGATCGACCCCTCGAGCGGTGAGGTCTTGGCGCAGGTCGCCGAGGGCGACCGCGAGGACGTCGACCGCGCCGTGAAGGCCGCACGGGCAAGCTTCGAGTCCGGCTCGTGGCGGGAGCTGCCACCGGCTGAGCGCGCTCGGATCCTCTGGAAGGTGGGCGACCTGATCGAGGAGCGCGCCGCGGAGTTTGCCGAGCTGGACAGCCTCGACAACGGCAAGCCGATCAACGAGATGATGCTTGCGGACGTCCCGCTGTCGGCGGCCACATTCCGCTACTACGCAGGCTGGGTGACCAAGCTCGGGGGCCAGACCGGATCGATCTCGTTTCCTGGCCAGTGGCTCAACTACACGCTCCGTGAACCCGTCGGCGTAGTCGGCCAGATCATCCCGTGGAACTTTCCTTTGATGATGGCGGCCTGGAAGGTAGCGCCGGCGCTGGCGTGCGGAAACTCGGTCGTTCTGAAGCCTGCCGAGCAGACGCCGCTCTCTGCACTTCTGCTGGCTGAGGTCATCGAGCAGGCGGAGGTCCCGGCGGGTGTCTTCAATGTTGTTACCGGCTTTGGTGAGACCGCGGGCGCCCGGCTCGCCGAGCACCCGGATGTCGACAAGATCGCTTTCACCGGGTCCACCGAAGTGGGCAGGCTGATAGTCAAGGCTTCCGCCGGCAACCTCAAGAGGGTGTCGCTGGAGCTGGGCGGCAAGTCGCCGAACATCATCTTCAGCGATGCAGACCTGAGCCGCGCGGCGTCGGGTGCGTACCTCGGCATCTTCTTCAACCAGGGTGAGGTCTGCTCGGCCGGGTCACGGCTCTTCGTCCAGGCGAAGGTGTACGACGACATGATCGACCGGGTCTCCACCACCGCCCGCGAGCTCGTGCTCGGCCCCGGCATCGACCCGATGACGCAGATGGGGCCGCTGGTTTCAGAGGAGCAGATGCAGCGCGTCCTCGGCTATATCGACGCCGGCAAGAAAGAAGGGGCGAAGGTGGCGGCGGGTGGAGAGCGGGCTGGCGGTTCGCTTGCGCACGGTTACTTCGTGCAGCCCACCGTCTTTGCGCAGGTCGACGGCGGGATGAAGATCGCGCGCGAGGAGATCTTCGGTCCAGTGCTAGCGGCGATTCCGTTCGATGACGAGGACGACCTCATCGCCAAAGCGAACGACAGCGTTTACGGGCTCGCCGCCGGAGTTTGGACCAGTGACGTCAAGCGTGCACACCGCGTCGCGCATGCGTTGAAGGCGGGCACCGTTTGGGTCAACTGCTACAACGTGCTCGACCCGGCGATGGCGTGGGGCGGGTATAAGCAGAGTGGGTGGGCGCGGGAGCTTGGCCCGCACGCGCTTGATCTCTACACCGAGGTCAAGAGCGTGTTGATGGACCTGAGCTAGCCCCACACTCAGCTCCTCGCCGTGCTGGGAGGCAGCACGATCGCGCGGCGATTACGCCGGGTCGGGAGACGGACTGGGAAAAGGGTGTGGCGCGTGGCCGGGAGGCGACCATTCACCTCCCCACCATGTGGGGAGGTCGGCCTGATCGCGAAGCGATCGCGCCGGGTGAGGACGTGGACTGGGAAGAGAGAGTGCTGGCTTGGCCTCGAGGCGTGTTTGCACGCTGGTATGCGAGTACGAAATTAACCTACAAACACTTGACACCGAACGTGCGTTCGCTACAATACAAACATGTGTTCTGGGAGTGGGGAGAGGGGGAGTTTGCCCTCCGGAGAGGTTTTTGAGCAGATCAATTCGCTCATCGATCGTCTGGCGGCTGAGGACCTAAATGAGTCACCCGCAGCTTCGATGGGCGACGATCAGATCGCTCTCCAGCGCATCGGCAATCGGGTCCAGGGCGAGCTGCTTCGCCGCCTCCATCGCTTCGATAAGGGCGAGGGCTATGCCGCCTCCGGGGCGCTAAGTGCCAGGGCGTGGCTGCGCTGGCAATGCAACCTCACCGATCACGCGGCATCAGAGCAGGTCACCATCTCGCGCCGCCTGGCCGGATTACCCCAAACCGAGCAAGCGCTGGCCAATGGAGATATCAGCCACCGGCACGTAGCCCTCATCGCCGAGGCTGCAGCGAACCTTGGCGACAGGTTCGAGCCTCAAGCGGAGACCATCCTGGTCGACGCCGCCAAGGAGCTCGACCCATGGCGGCTTCTGCGGGTGATTGGGCACCTGAAGCATTGCATCGAACCGGACGGAGTCCTCGGCGACGCAAACGAGGCCCATGACCGGCGGTTTCTGAACCTTAGCCAGACGCTCGATGGCGTCTTCCGAATCGATGGATGGTTGGACTCGGAAGGCGGAGCGATTCTTCGCACGGCACTGGAATCAGTAATGGGACCCAGGCGCGACGACGACACCAGGTCGACGTCGGAGCGCCGCGCTGACGCCGCGGTAGAGCTCGGGCGCAGGCAGCTTGATGGCGGCCTGTTACCCGAAGTCGGCGGTCAGAAGCCGCACCTGGCTGTCAGCGTCGACTTGGCCACCCTTAGCAAAAAGCCAGGCTCGATGGCGGCAGAGCTGGAGTGGTCTCAGCCCATCCCCGCCGAGACCGCCCGCCGGCTGGCGTGCGACGCGGCGATCACGCCCATCTTCAATGGTGGCGAGTCGCCTCAGATCGGACCCACCAGCCGGGTCGTCTCTGGCCCTCTACGAAAGTCTCTTACAGCTCTCGACAAGGGCTGCCGGTTTCCAGGCTGTGACTATCCGCCTGCGTGGACGGATGCGCACCACGTCAAACATTGGGCCGATGGTGGCCCGACGACTCTCGCCAACCTTGTGTTGCTGTGCCGTCGGCATCATCGACTGGTGCATGAAGAAGGCTGGACAATTCAGCTCGACGAGCGGCGAGCGCTTGCCGCGGTCCCGCCCTAGACCTTGGCCGGCTCGTCCTCTTCGTATCCGAGGTTTGGGCGCAGCCATCGCTGGACCTCTTCGAAAGGCATCGACTTCCGGCGCGCGTAGTCCTCGACCTGGTCGCGGCTGACCTTGCCGACCATGAAGTACCGCGAGTCGGGGTGCGCGAAGTACAGGCCCGACACGGCGGCGGTCGGGGTCATGGCAAACGACTCGGTGAGCTCCATACCGATCGAAGGGGCATCGAGGAGGTCGAACAAGGTCCTCTTCTCGGTATGGTCGGGACACGCCGGATAGCCGAACGCAGGGCGGATGCCGCGGTACCGCTCGCCGATCAGTTCTTCGCTGCTGAGCTTCGGCCCTTCCTCGTACCACGAACGGCGGACGACCTCGTGCAGGTACTCCGCGAACGCCTCCGCGAGACGGTCCGCAAGCGCCTTGACCATGATGGCGCGGTAGTCGTCGAGCTCAGCCGTGAAGCGACCAGCCAGCTCGTCCACGCCCAGCCCTGCCGTCACCGCGAATGCGCCGATGTGATCGCCCGCCGGCGCAACGAAGTCGGCCAGCGAGTAGTACGGCTTTTCGTCGCCGTGATCGACCTGCTGCCGGAGCATCGGGAACCGCACGCCGTTGTCGAGCAGGATGTCGTCGCAATCAGCGCGGGCGGGCCAGAAGCCGTACACGCCCTTCGCCTGCAGCCACCCCTTGGTCTGGATCTCGTCGAGGAGCTCCTGGCCGTGGCTGAACAGCTCACGCGCCGCGGCGCCGTACTTGGGGCTTTCGAGGATGTCGGGGAATTTGCCCTTCAGCTCCCAGGCCGTGAAGAAAAAGGTCCAGTCGATGTATTCGCGCAGCACCGAAAGCTTCGGCTCGATTACGCGCGTCCCTGTGAATGGAGGCTTGGGCAGGTCGCTGAAGTCGAGCCGCGCGCGCTTCGCTCGCGCCTCAGCCAGAGTCAGCTGCGGCCGCTTGGACGTCGTGTGCTGCGCGCGCAGCTTCTCCTGCAGCACCCGGTTGTCGCGGTCGAAGGTTACGCGTCGGTCGTCATCGAAAAGATCGGACACGACACCGATGACTCGCGACGCATCCAGCACGTGCACAGTCGAGCCCGTATATGCGGGCGCGATTCGTACCGCGGTGTGCTGCTTGGACGTGGTCGCGCCGCCGATGAGCAGCGGGATCGTGAACTGGCGCCGCGTCATCTCCTTGGCCACCGTGACCATCTCGTCGAGCGACGGCGTGATCAGGCCTGAAAGACCGATCGCATCGGCCCCAAGCTCGATCGCAGTGTCCAGGATCCGCTCCGCAGGCACCATCACACCGAGGTCGTGCACCTCGTAGTTGTTGCAGCCCAGCACGACACCGACGATGTTCTTGCCGATGTCATGGACGTCGCCTTTCACCGTCGCCATGACCAGCTTGCCGCGCACCTGCTGCGTGTTCCCGGACGCTTCCTTCTCAGCAAGCATGTACGGCTCGAGGTAGGCGACCGCGCGCTTCATCGCCCGCGCGCTCTTCACCACCTGCGGCAGGAACATCTTGCCCGCCCCGAAAAGGTCGCCGACCACCTTCATGCCGTCCATGAGCGGCCCTTCGATCACGAGAAGTGGCTTGCCGAGCTTGACCCGCGCTTCCTCGGCGTCCACCTCGATGAACTCGACCTCGCCGTGAAGCACCGCGTATGCGAGCCGGTCCTCGACCGGTTGTTCGCGCCACGTCAGATCGACCTCGCGCTTCGTCCCTGAACCGTGAACGGATTTCGCGAAATCGACGAGACGCTCTGTCGCGTCGGGCCGTCGATCGAAGATGACGTCCTCGACTAGCTCCAGCAAGTCCTTCGGGATGTCCTCGTAAACGGCCAGCTGGCCCGCGTTGACGATGCCCATGTCGAGGCCCGCGCGAATCGCGTGGTAAAGGAATGCGGAGTGCATCGCCTCGCGGACTCGGTCGTTGCCGCGGAACGAGAAGGAAAGATTGGAGATGCCGCCCGAGATGTGCACGCCGGGGCATCGCCTTTTGATCTCGCCGGCGGCCTGGATGAACGCCTTTGCATACCCCGCGTGCTCTTCGATTCCGGTCGCGATGGCGAGGATGTTGGGGTCGAAGATGATGTCTTCGGGGTGATACCCGGCCTCCTCCGTCAGGAGCTTGTACGCGCGCACGCAGATGTTGACCTTCCGCTCGAGCGTGTCCGCCTGACCCTTCTCGTCGAAGGCCATCACGACGACCGCGGCGCCATATTCGCGCACCAGCTTCGCCTTCTCCAGGAACGACTCTTCGCCCTCCTTGAGGCTTATCGAGTTGCAAACACCCTTGCCCTGAAGGCATTTGAGCCCCGCCTCGAGGACGGTCCACTTGGAGCTGTCGACCATGATCGGGATGCGGGCGATCTCGGGCTCGGTGGCGATGAGGTTGAGAAAACGCGTCATCGCCGCCTCGGAGTCGAGGAGGTCGGCATCCATGTTGACGTCGAGCAGGTTGGCGCCGCCCCGCACCTGGTCGAGAGCCACCTTGACCGCCCCCGTGAAGTCGCCCGACTCGATCAGGCGCCGGAATCGGATCGAACCCGTCACATTGGTCCGCTCGCCGATGACCACGAATCCGGAGTCGGGCTCGATCTCGAACGGCTCGAGTCCGCTGAACTTCGCCTTCGCGACGCGTTCGGGAACCTGTCGAGGCGGAATCCCTGTCAGCGCTTTGCGGATCTGGCGGATGTGATCGGGGGTTGTGCCGCAGCAGCCCCCGGCCGCATTGAGGAAACCGCTGGTCGCGAAGTCGCGCAGGAGGCGGCTCGTGATCGGAGGGTCCTCGTCGAAACCGCCGAACGAGTTGGGCAGGCCTGCATTCGGATAGCAGGTGACGTACACGGGCGCCACGCGGGAGAGCGCCTCGATGTAGGGCCGCATCTCCGTCGCGCCGAGTGAGCAGTTGATGCCGGCCGCGAACGGGTCGGCGTGCTCGATCGAGTTCCACCACGCCTCGACGGTCTGGCCTGAAAGGTTGCGCCCGCTCCGATCGACGATCGTCACCGAGATGAAAAGAGGCAGCTCGGGAGCCACCTCTTTGATCGCCGCGATCGCGGCCTTTGCGTTGAGGGTGTCGAAGATCGTCTCGATCAAGAGGAAATCGACACCGCCATCACGCAGCCCGCGCGCCGCCACCGCGTAACCCTCCCGAAGTTGGTCGAACGTCACGGCGCGATATGACGGGTCCTCCACCTTCGGCGAAAGGGACAGCGTCACGTTCGTCGGCCCCAGCGACCCGGCGACGAACCGGTTCTCGTAGGAGTCGGCTGCCGCCCGTGCGAGCCGAGCCCCCGTCACGTTGATCTCGTATGCCAGGTCTTCGAGGCCGTAGTCGGCCTGCGAGATGGGCGTTGCGGTGAATGTGTTCGTCGTGATCAGGTCCGCACCGGCCTCGAGGTAATCGCGGTGGATGCGTGTGACCACGTCAGGCCGCGAGAGGCAGAGGATGTCGACGTTGTTCTTGAGCAGCTTGGGATGGTCGCGGAAGCGCTCCCCGCGCCAGTCCTCCTCCGTCAGGCCCTGCTTCTGCAGCAGGACGCCGATGGACCCGTCGAAGATCACGATCCGCTGCTTGAACAGCCGGTCGAGACGCTCACGCGTAGAGGGGGAAGCCGAGGTGGCGGTGGCCATGGGGACCCTCAAGAATACCGAGGAACCGCCGAGTTCAGTCCCCGATCGGGCTCCAGACCTGGAAAAGGCCGTCGTCATAGAGCAGCCGGCGGCCGCTGGCGGCAAGCTGGTCGATGGCCGCCTGCCGCACGGCGGGGTTGATCGTATCGGTCGGATTCCTGAACTGCTGGTAGGCGTTGCTCTGCAGGACGACGTAGCAGGTTCCGTCGAGCTTGTCCGGGAAGTCGTTGATGGTGTGCCGGTTGGCGAGCCACACGGTCAAGCCGTTGTCTGCGTTGACCGGAGCATCGGCGGGAATGATCGAGGTCGCCTTCTGCAGCTGCGCGACCAGGTTCGGCTGTGAGTAATTGCTCACGCCCGACTGCTGCAGCATGGGTGGGAAGCGGCCGGTGCCCCACGCAAGCAGCAGCGGCGG
>DASVEP010000050.1:0-10224 GCA_036380475.1 Candidatus Dormiibacterota bacterium | reverse complement strand
CTCCCAACGCTTCCAGGTCTCCCGGCGCCGGCGTCGCGTCATGGGGTCAATGACCGCGGCCCGGACCAGGCAGCGGTAGACAGCTGACTCCGACGGCGCGGACTCGACCCGCTTGCGGGCCAGCTCGAAGGCGATTCGGCGAGCTCCCCAGTAGGCGTGTGCCCGGCGCATCTCGAGCACCATGGCTTCGATCGCCGGCGCGGTTTGATGAGGACAGTGAGCGGGCCGGTGCGACCGATTATTCAGGCCTTCCAGTCCGTCGCCTTCATAGCGCGCCAGCCACCGGTGCATTGTCCGCGAAGAGACGCCCCAATCCCTGGCCACCTCGCCCACCGTCCGACCGTCGCCGATTACCGCCAGGACCGCTTTGTACCTCTGTTCAGTCACGCTCATCTCCCTCATGCGCGGGAGCGTGACAAATCAGCCGAAGTAGCTGTGACGGATCACCCGAAGGTGTGTGACACATCAGCCGAAGGCCTTTTCTGACCTGTCAGCCGAACTTGCACACGATTTTGGTGCCGGCGCGGGGACTCGAACCCCGGACCCTCGGTTTAAAAGACCGCTGCTCTGACCAAGCTGAGCTACGCCGGCTGAATACGAATTCTGCCGTTTCCCGTGGATGCTCCGTCGGAGAGGCTAGCTCGACGCAGGTTTTAGCCGGCGCGCTCCGATTCGCAGCTGCTCGAGCCGCCGCCAGTGCTCGGTGACCGCGCTTCGACCTTTCGCAGTGATCAGCACGTGGGTGTTTGGCTTCCTGTCCACGAAACGCTTCTCGATCTCCACCAGTCGAGCCTCGCTCAGCTTCGTGAGATGGGCCGAGAGATTGCCGTTGGTCAGCCGCGTTACTCGCTGCAGAAAAACGAAGTCAGCACTTGCGCACGAGGCAAGCGCGGTGAGGATCACCAGCCGTGCCGGCTCATGAACCAGCCTGTCCAGCTGGTCTACGTCATCAAGACCCAACGCCGACCCGGGTGTCTACGCGTAGCAAGGCATTGGTCAGGATCCTGTGGTCGATCAGGCCGCCGACGATCGATGCGAAAGCGGCGTAAAGCGTCGCTTCGCGAAGGTGCCATACGAATGTCGACGGCGGGATCCCCGCGATGGAGGCGATACCGAGGATGAACCCGATGCCCGCGATGACCAGGTAGTGACGAAACGACCGCCCGATATAAAACCAGTAGCCGACGATCCACAGCGCAAGCGTGAAGTCCATCAGGTTCACCGGGAGCGTGTGGCCGGAGTTCATCGTGGTGGTTTCGATGTTGAAAGGGACCAGGAACGCCAGCACTCCGGCGCCGGCGATCAGCATGCCCAGCCGGCGCTGTCGGACGGTTCGCTCCACCGAGCCGTAGTTGCGCCGGTACCACGCAGAGATCCGGGCGGCGGCAGCAACAGCGATGGCGAAACCGACGACCACTGCACCCAGTCCCAGCAGCACTCGCCCAGAACCCGCAGCCCTTATTTCCGCAGACGTCAGAGGACCCACCATCTCGTACGCGAAAAGAAACAGCAAACCAATCCCGACGGCGACCTGCCGAAGGCCCTGGAGGTCCAGATACCGCCCGGCGATCTGTCCAACCTGCCTGGTGTCAGTCATCTGCGCAGTTTGCCCCACAAACTACTCTATGTCAATGGGGCACGCATTACGGGTTCCACCGATGGATGTAGCCTTCCCCCGGTGAAAGCGTGGGTCGTCCGCCGGTTGGGTGGACCCGAGACCATGGAATTCGAAGACGTCGACGCGAGCGCGCCGACGAACGCGGGTGGGATGGTGCGCATCGCTGTCCGTGCCTCGGCGATCAACTACTTCGACTCGCTCATGATCGCGGGCACGTACCAGGTCAAGCCAGACCTTCCATTCGTCCCGGGGGTCGAGATCAGCGGAGTCGTCGACGACGCCCCCCAGTCCTCGGAGTTGAAGGCCGGCGACAGGGTGTCCGCGCTGCTCGACAGCGGCGGCCTCACGCGCGGCGGTTACGCCGAGGTCGCCGACGCTGCCGAGGCAAGCGTCCAGCGCATTCCCGATTCGATGTCGTTCGACGACGCCGCCGCCTTCACGCTGATCTTTCAGACCGCATGGTTCGGCCTGCATCGGCGCGCCAACCTGCTAAGCGGTGAGGTTGTGCTCGTTCACGCAGGGGCGGGTGGCGTCGGCAGCGCAGCGATACAGGTTGGCAAGGCTACCGGCGCGATGGTCATCGCCACCGCAGGCTCGGACGAGAAGACCGCGGTCTGCCTCCAGCTCGGCGCTGACCACGCGATCAACTACAAGACGCAGGACTTCGCCGAACAGGTAAAGAAACTCACGGCTGGTCGCGGCGCCGACGTCATCTTCGATCCGGTCGGCGGAGATGTCTACGATCGCTCAACCAAGTGCATCGCCTTTGAGGGGCGCATCGTCGTCGTCGGGTTCACGTCGGGCCGGATCCCGCAGGCGGCGACCAACCACGTCCTCGTCAAGAACTATTCCGTCGTCGGGCTGCATTGGGGACTGTATTCACGTCGCGTGCCCGAGCTGCTTCCGGTCGCGGCCGACAAGCTGATGGAGCTTTACGCGGCAGGAAAGATCAAGCCGTTGATCTCAGCGCGTGTACCTCTGGCCGAGGCCCCGAGAGCGCTGGCGATGGTTGCCGGCGGCAAGAGCACCGGCAAGGTCATCCTCACCATTTGAGATCTTTCGGCGTCCTCCTCACCGCTTCGTTGCTGCTGGCGGTGTGCAATCCCACCACTCCCCCACCTCCCGCCGAAGTGCTTGCGACCGACCAAACACTTAGTTTCCCGATCGCGCAGGACGTCGCCGACCTCGACCCCGCGCAGATGTCATCGCCTACCGACGTCGACATCTTCCGCAACGTCTTCTCCGGCCTGTACAAGTTCGATGCAGCGCTGCACGAGATTCCAGACCTCGCCATCGGGCCGGCTGACATTTCGACGGACGGCCTCACCTATACCTTTCATCTTCGGCATAACGCGTCGTTCTCGAACGGCGACCCGATCACGGCCGACGATTTCATCTACAGCTGGACTCGCGCCGCCGCCAAGCAGGGCGATTTCGCCGGCCTGTTCTCGGTGGTCGCCGGCTACAACGCGGTGGCCGGCGGACGCGCAACCGCCCTCAGCGGGCTGGTGAAGGTCGACGAATACACATTCACCTCGACACTCACCAAGCGCGCAGGCTACTGGACCACGCTCGTCGGTCTCTGGCCGTTCTGGGTCGTGGATCGCAAGGTGATCGCGGCGGCGGGCGACGCCAGCTGGTTCACCAAGCCGGAGACGCTGATCGGAAGCGGTCCTTTCCGAATGACCGCCCGCGCTTCGGGCCAGTCGCTCGACTTCGAGCCCGTGCCCGCGTGGTACGGAGGCAAGACGGGCGCCTTGCAGCGCATCCACATCGACGTGCTGGCCGACACGCAGGCGCAGATCACCCGCTATGAGTCAGGCGCGTACAGCCTCATTGGGTACGGCCGCCAGGCGCTGTCGCCGGCCGCTGCGGTCCATTACACGACCGACCCCAAGCTCAGCGCCGAGCTCCAGGTCGTTCCTGCCGGGCTCACGTACTGGATCGGCTTCAACATCAAGACCGGTCCTTTTGGCGGAATCGACGCCGGCCGCGCTGGGCGCCACGCGTTCAGCCAGGCGATCGACCGCAAAGCGCTGGCCGACGCCCTTTGCTCTGGCGGCACGACCTGCGCACCGGCCACCGGCGGGCTCATAAGCAAAGGGCTCGAAGGCTATCTCGGCGACGGCACCGATTCGAGCGCAAAGTTCGACGCCACGGCCGCGAAGGCCGAGTACACAAGCTGGGATCCAGGTGGGACGAAAGCCAAGGGTCTCGTCTACACGTACGACACCAACCCGTTCAACAAGGCCGTGTGCACCAACCTCACAGCTCAGTGGCAGCAGAATCTGGGTGTCACGGTGCAGTGCGTTGAGGTGGACCGCCAGAACTTCTTCGACAACCGCGACAAGCGCTGTGGGTACGGCGCGTTCAGGCAGAGCTGGAATGCCGACTACAACAATCCGCAGGACTGGTTCGACTACCTGTTCGCCAAGGGTGCGAGCTCTAACGGATCGTGCTACTCAAACCCCGCGTTCGACACGATCGTGGCCGGCGCCGACGCGAAGCCGCTACCGCTGGCGCTACCGGACTACCAGGCTGCCGGATACATGCTCGCCAACGACACGATCCTCGGCGCGCTCGTGTACGGCGAGCAGCAGTACCTCGCCCATCCTTACGTGAAGGGCGTCGGCGGAAATGCCCTGTACGACTTCGACTGGACCAAGGCAAGGATCCTCAAGCACTAGACGTCGGCTGAGAAGAAGCACGCCGCCAGGTGGTCCCGACCCTTGGCCTCGAGAGGCGGCTCCTGCTCGGCGCAGGGTGCCGGTAGGTGCGCGATCGGGCACCGGGTGTGGAACCGGCAGCCCGAAGGCGGATGTATCGGCGACGGGATTTCTCCTGTGAGCTCGACCAGGCGCCTGCCGCGCTGAAGCTTTGGGTCTGGAAGAGGAATCGCGGAGAGCAGAGCCTTCGTATACGGGTGCTTCGGCGAGCTGTACGTCTCAACGCTGTCGGCGATCTCGACGATCTTTCCAAGGTACATGACCATCACGCGGTCGCTGATGTGCCGGACGACCGAAAGGTCGTGAGCGATGAACAGATACGTGAGCTTGAACTCCCGCTGCAGGTCCTCCAGCAGGTTCACGACCTGCGCCTGGATGGAGACATCCAGTGCCGAGATCGCTTCGTCGCAGACCACCAACTTCGGGTTCAGCGCAAGCGCGCGAGCGATGCCGATGCGCTGTCTCTGGCCGCCCGAGAACTCGTGCGGATACCGGTTGTTGAAGTTGGGGTTCAGCCCGACGATCTTCAAAAGCTCCTGAACCCGCTCGTTTCGCTTGCGTCCGCGAGCGACTCGGAAGTTGTCGAGCGGCTCGGCAATGATGTCGCCGACCGTCATCCGAGGGTCGAGTGACGCAAACGGATCCTGGAAGATCATCTGTAGCTGGCGCCGGTACTGGCGCAGCTTTTCGCCGCGCAGCTTGGTCAACTCGACGTCGCCGAAGAAGATCTTTCCCGACGTCGACGGGATCAGCTGTGTGACGAGACGCGCCAGGGTCGACTTGCCGCAGCCCGACTCGCCGACCAGGCCGAGCGTCTCACCTTCCCGGATCTCGAAGGTCACGCCGTCCACGGCATGCACGGTGTTGCCGAGGCCTGCTGGGAAGTGTTTGACCACGTTCTCGGCCCGCAGAAGCACATTGGCGCGCGAGGGCGCCGCCGCCGGTCTGCTGAGCGCTGCCTCCGCCATCAGAGTAATTCGCCGGGGTGGACGCCCGAGGCGGCGCCGGGGCGAATGTCGATGAGCTGGTCCGCGCCCATCTCCTTGCGGGCTCGTTCCATCGTCACCCAGCACGCTGCTTGTTGACCGGCCGCGACGTGTTCGAGGTGAGGATGGTCGTGGAAGCATTTCTCGATCCGGAACGGGCAGCGCGGATGGAACCGGCAGCCCAACGGCGGATGCAGCAGGTCCGGCGCGAGGCCTTCGATCGACCGCAAGCGCTCATGCCGAAGGGCATCGACGCGCGGGATGCTCTTGAGCAGCGACCAGGTGTACGGGTGCTGCGGGTTTTCGAAGATCTGCTCCACCGGTCCCTGCTCGACTATCTCTCCTGCGTACATGACAAGCACCCGCTCGCACAGCCCGGCGACCACGCCCATGTTGTGCGTGATCATCACGATCGCGGTTCCGAGCTCTCGGTTGAGGTCGGCGAGCAGCTCGAGGATCTGCGCCTGTACGGTCACGTCGAGGGCGGTTGTCGGCTCGTCGGCGATGAGTATTGAGGGCGCGTTGGACAGACCCATCGCGATCATGGCCCGCTGCCGCATACCCCCGCTCAGCTGATGTGGAAAGTCTTTGTACCGGCTCTCGGCCGCTGGGATTCGCACTTTCTTCAGCAGCTCGACCGTCCGTGCGCGCGCCTCGCCCTTTGACTTGCCATGGGCGAGCATCGCCTCGTCCACCTGAAAGCCGGTTCGGAGAACCGGGTTGAGCGAGCTCTGCGGATCCTGAAAGATCATCGCAATGTCGCGTCCGCGGATCTCGCGGATCTCCTCGCCGGTCAGCTGGAGCAAGTCCTGGTCGTGAAACAGCACCTGGCCGCCGACGATCCGCCCGGGGTCCGGTACCAGCCTCAGGATCGAAAGCGCGGTCATCGACTTGCCGCTGCCGGATTCGCCAACGATCCCCAGGCTCTCACCCGGGTAGAGGTCGAAGCTCACACCGTCGACCGCAGTAACTGTGCCGCCATCGGTCGCGAACTGAGTGCGCAGGTCGCGCACCTGGAGGATCGGCGTCGGCAAGCTCTTCTCTCTAGCGACGCGAGCGCGGGTCGAGCGCGTCGCGCAACCCATCGCCCAGGAAGTTGAACGCCATCAGGGTCAGAGACAGGGCTATCGACGGCGCGACAACGATGTGCGGCGCGATCCTGATCGCGGCAAGGCCGTCGGCGGCCATGGATCCCCACGATGGCTGTGGCGGCGGAACGCCCAGCCCGAGGAAGCTCAAGAAGGCTTCGAAGAGGATTGCGGCCGGCACGCCAAACGTGGCCTGGACGATGACCGGGCCCAGCGCGTTCGGAAATATGTGTCCGAAAAGGATCTTGAGCGGCTTGGCGCCGGCGGCCCGGGCGGCTTCGATGAACTCGCGTTCACGAAGGGCAAGTGTCTGACCACGCACAAGGCGTGTCATATCCATCCAGCGTGTGACAGAGATCGCGATGATGATCTTGTCCAGTCCGGGGTGGCCCAGCAGGACGACCAGCAGCAGGGCGACCAGCAGGTCGGGTACGCCGTAGAAGACGTTGACGGCAAAGCTGACGATCGAGTCGATCCAGCCGCCGAAGTAGCCGGCGACCAGCCCGATCGGAACGCCGATCGCGAGCACGATCAGCTGCGTGCCGATGCCGACCGTCAGCGATATCTGCGCGCCGACCATGACGCGGCTGAGGACGTCGCGGCCGAGCGCGTCCGCGCCGAACAGGTGGGCTGCGCTGGGGCCCGAGTAGGGCTTGGCAACGGCGACGCCGGCCATCGGGTACGGCGTGTACACCAGGGCGACCAAGGCGACGATGATGAGAAAGGTCAGATAGATCGCGCCCGCAAGCGCGAGCCGGTTTCGCCGAAGGCGCCGCCACGCGTCTGACCACAGGCTGGCCTGCTCGGGGGCTACAGGACGGCCGACTACTACAGCGGCTGCAGTCGCGGCCATCAGTACCTGATCCTGGGGTCGATCACGACGTACAGCAGGTCCACGCCGAGGTTGGCGATGCCGATGAGGCCCGCGTACATCGTGAAGACGCCGATCACGATGTTGTAGTCGCGGTTGAGGATGCTGGTCGCGAACTCCTTCCCGAGCCCCGGGATGCCGAAGATGTTTTCGATGACCACCCCGCCGGTGATTATGCCGATCACGAGCGGACCGAGGATCGTGACCACGGGGATCAGCGCGTTGCGGAGAGCGTGGCGGACCATGATCACCGTCTCGCGCAAACCCTTGGCGCGCGCCGTGCGGATGTAGTCTTGCCGGATCACCTCGAGCATGCTCGCGCGCGTGAGACGAGCAACGATGCTTGCGTACGGGAACCCGAGCGCAAAGGCCGGCAGCCAGATCTCACCAATCGAGCCGTAAGTGCCGCTCCAGCCGATCTGGAAGTAGAAAGAGCCGTTCGTCGTGTTGTCGAGCCAGACGGCGAAGAAGAGGAGCAGGAAGGTGGCGATGACGAAGTTCGGCATGCTGTAGCCGATCACGGAGGTCGTGCTGAGGACGTAGTCGACCCACGTGTTCTGGCGCACGGCCGCGACGACGCCGAGCAGCATGCCGATGCCGATGGTGAAGATGAGCGCGAACAGCCCCACCTCGGCGCTGACGGTCGCCTCACGCAGAACCAGGGGCGCGATCTTGACGCCCCGATTGACGAATGACTCGCCGAGGTCACCGTGCAGGAACATGCCGGTCAGGAAGTTCGTGTACTGGGTGAACAGCGGCTGGTCCAGGCCGTAGTGGTGAAGCACGTTCTGGTACTCGATGCCGTGCAGGTGCTCGTTGAAGAGCGCATCGCCGGGCAGGCGGTGAATGCCCAGGAAAACGGCTGATGACACCGCCAGCACGGTGAATACGATCAGCACCAGGCGCTGGCTGATGTAGATCAGCGTTCCGCGCGTCAGCACTTCAAAGCCCCTTAGGAAGATTGTCGGGCATATCAGATAAGGAAGAGGGCGCCCGCGGTAACACGGACGCCCTCCTCACGGTCGCTTAGTGCGAAAGGATCTGGATACCCGCCCACGGGTAGTCAACGAAGTTGTTGGTGCCGGCGCCCTTGACGTAGGGCTTGATCAGGAAGCTTCCCGTCGAGTAGAAGAGC
This sequence comes from Candidatus Dormiibacterota bacterium, assembly GCA_036380475.1. Classification (GTDB taxonomy): domain Bacteria; phylum Chloroflexota; class Dormibacteria; order Dormibacterales; family Dormibacteraceae; genus UBA10449. The sequence goes on along the minus strand of DASVEP010000050.1, from coordinate 1,800 downwards.
GGGATGTAAGCAACGTCGTCGATAAGCATCTGGGCGAGCTTCTTGTAGTCGGCCAGTGCCGCGTCGCCTGATTCCTGGTCGGCCTTCTTCAGCAGGTCGTCGTAGGCCTGCGTGTGGTAGCCGGTTGTGCAGCTGGCGTCTGGGCATCCCAGTGCCGAGCCCCACAGGTTGTCGAACCAGTCCTGGGGGTGGTTGTAGTCGGCCTGCCAGCCGTCGCGGGACAGGACGTAGTCACCCTTCAGGCGAGACTTGATGAACGCCGAGTGTGAGACGGCCTGGAGCTCTACTGAGACACCCAGGTTGTCCTTCCACTGAGACTGGAGGAACTCGGCGGTCGGCTTGTTGAGCGGGTTGCTCGGGTCGTAGACGTAGACAAGGCCCTTGGTCTTGCTGCCTGTGGGGTCGGCCCCCTGGAACAGCGTCTTGGCCTTGGCCGGGTCGTAGGCCGCCAGCGGGTCGGAGCCGTCGCCGAGATACCCGATGAGGCCTTTGGTGATCAGCCCGCCGGTCGCGGCGGTGCAAACGATGTCGGAGCAGACCACGGTGGCCAGCTTCTTCTTGTCGACCGCGAGGGCGAACGCCGTGCGCAAGTCTTTGGCCGACTGGCCTCCGTCAAGCGTGAACGGGCCCTTGGCCAGCCGCTTGCTGTCCGAGACCATGTTGAAGCTCACCCACGTGGTGCGCACCTTGGGGTGCAGCAGCAGCTGGTCCTTCTCGTTGGCCGTGCCCTGGATCCGAAGGATGTCGGCGACGGGCGCGTTGCTGTAACCGCCGTAGCCGTAGATGTCGTAACCGCCCTGCTCGTACTTGGTGATGGCGGTCGAGGCGTCGTTGACCGAAACGTCGAGGTGCACCTTGGTCACCGTCGGCTTCGGTGAGCCCCACCAGTTGTCAACGGCGGCGAAGTCGACCGACTGCTTGGGAACGCGAGCCGTCATCTTGTACGGCCCGGTGCCGATGGCGGTGGCCGGGTTGGTCCACCAGTTGTCGAAGTCCTGCTTGACGGCGTTCTGGTCGACGATCCAGCCGGTGCTTCCGCCCAGTGCGATGGCGGTCATGAACCAGCCGGCGGGCGTCGCGAGCTTCACCTTGACGGTGTAAGGGTCGGGAGCCGTGAGGCCGGTCAAGGTGACCGACGGGTCGTTCTTCTCGAGCAGCGCCTCGAGGGCGGCGCCGCTCTGGGTGTTGTTGGAGACCGTGCTGTAGCCGTCGATCGGAGAGAGGTTGGTCGCGTACGCGCCCTGCATGGCCGCGGCGCGGTTCCATGAGTAGAGGACGTCCTTGGACGTGAACGCGTCGCCGTTGGAGAACTTGACGTCGTGGCGCAGCGTGAAGGTGTAGTTCAGCCCGTCGGCCGACGCCGTCGGGACGGCGGTCGCGAGGTCGGCAACGATGTTCAGGTTCTCGTCGAACTTGACGAGGCCGTCGAACATGTTCTGCGAGATCTCGGTGTCGGTCTCGGCGTCTGCAATGGCCGGGTCGAGGGTTCCGAAGTCCGAAAGAATCGGGAAGGTCAGCGTCTGGTTCGAAGCCAGTGACGTGCCGCTGTTCCCTCCTCCGCCGCCGCACGCGACCAGCACCAGGCTCGCCGCGCCGGCCAAAGCCATTGCTTTGAGGATCCGTAACGAGATTGGAGTCATAGCTTTCCCCTATCAAAAGCTTGAGGCGAGAGCCTCGTCCCCTCCGCCATCTTCCCGGTGTCTTCGCGGGACCACCGGGGCGAGAGCGCGCCGACGAAGGGGTGGCGGACCATCCGCCCCACTTACTCCACCCCCCATTGTGGCTGGGCGGGCGGTGAAT
>DASVEP010000049.1:0-2932 GCA_036380475.1 Candidatus Dormiibacterota bacterium | reverse complement strand
GCCGAGACGAAGAGCCGGTCGCCTCCGTTGAGGCGCGCGATCCGCTCGCGGGTGCGGCGCAGCTCTTTGGCCCGCGCCTGGAGGCTGCGGTCGACTTCGGTGATCGCCACCGCGAACCGCTCGGGGCTGGCGCCGAGCAGCTCCTTGACGCGGGCGAGCGGCACGCCGGCTTCTGCGAGTGTCTTGATCTTCACCAGGTCGACGGCATGCTGGGCGGTGTACCGCCGGTAGCCTGATGAGTCACGCGGCGGCTCCTCGAGCAGTCCGCGCTTGTGGTAATGGCGGACGGCCTTGATGGTCACGCCGGCGTAGGCGGCCAGCTGGCCGATCGTGATCATTTGCCTCGAGTCATGTCATCGGCTCCCGCGGCGGAACGTGGCCTGGGCCCAAATAAATGAGACCACCGCGATGGCTGCGCACCACGCCAGAGCCACATACGGTGTGTTGCCGGTGGGCGCGCCGGTGAGCAGCGCGCGCAGGCTGTCCGCCACCGCCGTGAACGGCTGGTTCGCGGCGAACCAGCGCACGCCGGCGGGCATCGAATCGGCCGGCACGAAAGTGCTGGACAGGAATGGAAGCAGGAACGACAGCGGCAGTGTCGAGCCGTTCGCGCCGGCGACGCTCTTCGTGACCAGGCCGATGGCCGCGGACAGCCAGGCCATCGCGAATGAGAACGCCGCGACGATTCCGACGACAGCGAACCAGTCGGTGACCGAGGCCTTTGGCCGGAATCCAACCAGGAGTGCCACCCCGGTGACAGCGGCGGTGGCGACAAACATGCGGAGGACGCTGACCCCGACATGTCCAGCCAGCAGGGCACCGCGAGTGACGGCCATGGTGCGGATCCGCTCGATGAAGCCACCGGTCATGTCCATGGTCACGTTGATCGCGGTTGGCCCGCAGCCCCCCGCCACGGTCATCACGAGGATGCCCGCCACGAGATAGTCGATATACGTTGCTCCTCGCGCAGCGTCCCCGAGCCCACGGCCGATAGTCCCGCCGAGGATGTAGTCGAACAACAACAGCATTACGACCGGCACGAGTATCGCGCTCACGATCAGCAAGCGCAGGAGGCGGATGCTGTGCTTGATTTCCCGCCAGAGCATGGTCACGGAGTCTTGGGCGGCGATGGTCAAGGCGCTCATCATCAGTTCTTCTCCTTCGGAGCTTTGCCGGTCACGGCGAAGAACACGTCGTCGAGATCCGGTGTGTGGATGGACAGGTCTTCAACAGCCACGTCGTCGCCGAGGCGCGCGAGCACGTCGCGCAGTGATTGGATCCCGCGATCATTCGGCACCCGCAGAACAAGCTCCTCGTTGTCGCGCGTGCCCTCACCCAGTTCTCGCGCAGCCTTGTCGAGTGAGGCGGCATCAGCGAAGAGCAGCCGGATGTGCGCTCCCGGCATACGCCGCTTCAACTCTTCGGGTGTGCCCTCGGCTACGATCCGGCCGTGGTCCAGCATGGCGATGCGATCGGCCAGCTGGTCGGCTTCCTCGAGGTACTGGGTCGTCAACAAGACCGTGACGCCGTCGCGCACGAGCTCGCGGATGATCTGCCACATCGTTTGGCGGCTCCGTGGGTCGAGGCCGGTGGTCGGCTCATCGAGGAAGATCAGCCGCGGCCGCCCCATCAGGCTCATGGCGAGGTCGAGCCGCCGCTTCATTCCGCCTGAGTAGGTGGCCGGCGTCTGGCGCGCCGCCTCGACCAGGTCGAACCGTTCCAGCAATTCGCGCGTTCGTGCGCGCCGCTCGGTCGCCCCCAGATGAAGGAGGCGCCCCATGAGGGCCAGGTTCTCCTCACCTGTGAGCAGGTCGTCGACCGCGGAGAACTGCCCCGTCACCCCGATCACCCGCCGCACCGCGGCGGCCTCGCGACGCAGGTCGTGGCCCATGACCACAGCCGTGCCGGCATCCCCTGGGATCAGGGTGGACAGAATCCGTACGATCGTTGTCTTGCCGGCTCCATTCGGCCCGAGCAACGCGAAGACCTCGCCTTCGCCGATGGACAGGTCGACGTCGTCAAGGACGACCTTCTCCGCATACGTCTTGCGCAGGCCGGTGACTAAAACCGCGGTTCGAGCATGGTCGGTGAGTGAGTTCATGACCCAAGGCTCGCACCTTGACCTTGGGTCAATGTCAAGCCCCCAGTTTCGGAACACTAAGGGTGGCGGCGCCGTTGTAGTGGTGTGTACGAAGTCTTGATTACCGCCTTGCTATTCGGATCGGTATTCGTTGTCGGCTGGCGAGCAGGTCAAAACACCGAGCTGGAACACGAGCACTGCTGGTCGTGTGGCCAGCGGAATCAACACAAACTGTGGTGCCCTAACCGCTAGGTTTTCCGGCGGTCAGCCGCTCTTGCGCTGGTCCTGGAGCATGGCAAGGATCATGTTCTGGCCTTCCAGGATCTGTACCGACTGCGATGCCAGCATGTGGATGGCGTCCAGGGTTTCGTGGTCGGTTTCTGCTCGGGCGTCGCTTGCGGCGGCCTGCACGTTCTGGCCGACCATGATGGCGACCATAGCCAGGGCCTGGAATATGCCGCCGACGATCAAGAGCATCAGGGCAAACGGGTAGGGGTCGAAGCCAAGTGGGCCCAGCCTGGAGAGCAACATCCAGCCCCCGATGAAGACGATCAGGAAGTAAAAGAACCACATGTTGCCGACGCCATTGGTGATAAGCAGGGCGAGCCACTTGTTGAACCCGGTGTGGGGGTGCACGTCGTTGTTGCGGACCAGTTTGTGTTTCATGCGGCACAGCATCCACCAACGCAGACTCAAGGGGAATGAGATGCATCGGCGCGGACTTTAGCTTTAGGCGTGCAAGCCACAGACCGTTCTGTCCAGCTAGAGGGCAGCCGCCTCTCGTTTCCGGTCGCCTTCGCTGCCATCACGGCCATCTTTGTGATCTTCGCCGCGGCGGCGAGTGCGCCGACG
>DASVEP010000048.1:0-12535 GCA_036380475.1 Candidatus Dormiibacterota bacterium | reverse complement strand
GACGTCGCGGAGGTTGACGTTGCCGAGGAAGTCGATCTCCGTCATCTGGCCGCTCGATATCTTGTGGACGAGCACGCCGTAGAACTTCGAGAGGACGGCGATGTGAGCGAGGACTTCGTGCTCGGTCCATTGGTCCTCCCCATGCTCGACCCGGATTCGTGGGGCGAGCTTCGCAAGCCGCTCTGACGCTTTTTCCAGGCGGTCGGCCAAAAGACCGCGCTCCCGGTCGATCTGGCTGTTGAGAAAGAAGTCAACGTCGGCCTTTGTAAACGCAGTGCTCTCGAGTTTCATCCTCCCCTCAATGTATTGGACAATCGACCCATGTGCTATTCAGACGACGCCCGCCCGCCCCTGCCTCCGATCGGGGGCGCCGCAGCCGATCAAGGCGACATGACCCTCATTGCCGCGGACGGCAACAAGTTCATGGCGTATTTCGCGCGCGCTTCGAAGCCCACTGGTGCCGGCATGGTGGTTCTGCCCGACGTGCGTGGATTGCACCATTTCTACAAGGAGCTGGCCCAGCGTTTCGCTGAGGCGGGCATCGATGCGGTCGCGATCGACTACTTCGGCCGCACCGCCGGCTTCGGAGATCGAGGCGAGGAGTTCGATTACAAGCCTTATATGGAAAAGACAACCGCCGAAGGCATAGCCGCCGATGCGGCGGCGGCGATTGAATACCTGAGGTCGAAGGATGGCGGTGCCGTCAAGTCTGTCTTCACCGTCGGCTTTTGCTTCGGCGGTTCGAACTCCTGGAACCAGTCGGCGCTGCAGCCCGAACTTGATGGCGCCATCGGCTTTTACGGCCGGCCGGAGCGCTCGCGTCCATTCATGTCGAGGATGAAGGCCCCCCTCCTGATGCTGATCGCCGGCGCCGATTTCACGCCCCGGGAGGAATTCGTCGAGTTCGATCGCCAGCTGACGGAGGCGGGCGTCGCGCACGAGATGCATACCTACGAGGGCGCGCCGCACAGCTTTTTCGACCGGACTTTCGACCAGTGGAAGGAGGCTTGCGACGACGCCTGGCGGCGAATGCTCGCGTTCGTCAAGAAGCACAGCTGATCTCCTAGCCTTAGACTCCGCGGCCTAAGCCAGGGTGTCGACCGTATAGTCGTCGCGTGGCAAGAGCAGCCTCCCGGGTGGCCCCGAAGTCCAAACCCGCTCCGCAGCTGCCGGCTGCGTTGACTGCGGAACTCGAGCGCCGGCGTGCCGGCCTCGCCCGCCACATGGCCCGCGCTGTCGTGGCCGTCGTCCACTGGGACGACTCGACCGGGGTCCCCCCGCAGCGTGACGCCATCGCCAAGGCGTGCGAGGCGGGCCTCGACCTGTTCCTCGCGACCGCGCGTGAGGCGAGGCCGGCCACCCCGGAGGAGCTGCGCCGGGTCGCGCAGCTCGGCATCCTCCAGGCGCGGAGCAGCCAGTCGGTCGAGCCCATCCTCGCTGCGTACCGCATCGCGGCACGAGTCGCGTGGGACGCGATCCTGCGTGCGTGGCGCGGACACCCGGAGGCGACGCCCGAGGCCATCATGCTCACGGCCAATTACGTATTCGTCGCTCTCGACCAGGTCGCGGCCGAGGTCACGAAGACCTATCTGCACGCTCGAGAGCAGCACATGCAGCGCGGCACCCGAGCCCGCGCGCGCCTGTTCCACGCGCTGATCAGCGACAACTTCGACTCCGAGCTGGAGCTGCAGAAACAGGCTCTAGCGCTGAACATGCCCATCGCGGCGACTGGCTACGTGGCCGTTGTATCGAAGCTTGTGGTCGGCAATCATGATGGCGCTCGCGGCGGAGAGTCCCTTGGCGAAGTCTCTGCATCCCTGGAGGTGCCGCGCGGCGCCATCCATCACGTCACCGATCCGTCGACGCTGGTGACGCTATGGCCCGCAGAGTCGGCGGCCCAGGCGGACGAAGCTCGTCAGTTCGTCGCGCAGCTGAACAAAGAGGCCATCAATCGATCCGGAACGGCCCGCGCCCGGGTCCGCGCCGGCATCGGCGGCTACCACCCGGGGTTGCGCGGCATCTCTCGCTCCTACCTCGAAGCACAGCAAGCGATCGAAGCCGGTCGAAAGCTGCACCCGGATGCAGTCGCGCACGGTCATGACGAGGTGATCCCGCACCTGGTCCTGGCGCAGAATCCGCGTCTCGCGGAGCGTTTCGTCGCGCACAGCCTCGGACCCCTGCTCGATCCCAAGACCCGCAACCGCGAGCAGCTGCTCGACACCCTCGAGGCCTACCTCGCCACCGGGTCGGTGAAGGATGCCGCGGCGGCGCTGAACCTGCACCGCCACACGGTGCTGTACCGCCTCGACAAGCTGCGGGAGCTCATGGGTCCGGATCTCGACACGCCGGCCAGCCGCCTTCGGCTGCAGCTGGCCCTGGACCTTCGCAAGCTCATCTGACAGGCGGTTTGGACACGGGGTCCAAACGCAGGCCACCCTTTTCCCACCTCATGACGGTGTGAGTAGGCCGCCGCGTCCGTATCCTCTATTACGTGAACGTCAAATCCAACGGAGTACGTGTGGCTGTGACCGGGATGGGCTTCATCACGCCCATCGGCAACGACGTGGAAACCGTGTGGTCGAACATGGTCGAAGGCGTGTCAGGCGTGGGCCGGATTACGCACTTCGACACGACCAACTTCGACACCAAGATCGCGGCTGAGGTCAAAGGCTTCAACCCCGAGGAATACATGGACCGCAAGACCGCGCGGCACATCGGGCGGTATTGCCAGTTCGCGCTCGCGGCCTCAAAGCAGGCGCTCGCGCAGTCCGGTCTCGAACCCGCCGAGATGGACCCCGACGATGTCGGCGTGATCGTGAGCTCGGGCATCGGCGGCATGGAAGAGATCGAGAAGAGCCACACGGCACTCATGGAGCGCGGGCCGAAGCGGATCAGCCCCTTCACCGTGCCGATGATGATCGCCGACATGGCGGCCGGCATCGTCGCGATCCACACGCATGCCGGCGGCCCGAACTACGCGATCGTCAGCGCCTGCGCATCCGGTTCGCACGGTATCGGCGAGGCCTCGGAGATCATCAAGCGCGGCGATGCTGTGGCCATGCTGGCCGGCGGCTCGGAGGCCACCATCACCCCGCTCACCATGGGCGCCTTCTGCCAGATCAAGGCGACCAGCGAACGTAACGACGAGCCGGAGAAGGCATGCCGTCCGTTCGACCTCGGCCGCGACGGATTCGTCATGGGCGAAGGCTCCGTGATGCTCGTGCTCGAGGAGCTCGAACACGCGAAGAAGCGCGGCGCTCGAATCCTGGCCGAGATCTCCGGTTACGGAGCGAGCGCGGATATGTACCACTTCACGGCCCCGCAGCCCGAGGGCAAGGGCGCGATGCGCGCGATGCGCAAGGCGCTGGAGAAGAGCGGCGTCGACCTTGGCGACGTCGGTTATATCAACGCCCACGGGACGTCCACCAAGCTGGGCGACGTCGCCGAGACCAAGGCCATCAAGGCGGTGTTCGGCGATCACGCCTACAAGCTGGCGGTCAGCTCCACCAAGTCGGTGCACGGTCACCTGCTCGGTGCCGCGGGCGCCATCGAGGCCGCCGCCTGCATCCTGGCGATCGACCGCGGTTTGCTGCCGCCGACGATCAACCTCGACAACCCCGACCCCGATTGCGACCTCGATTACGTGCCCAACAAGGCGCGCAAAGCCGACGTCAAGGTCGCTCTGTCGAATTCATTCGGTTTCGGCGGCCACAACGCAAGTCTCGTGATCAAGGCCCCAGAGGCCAGCGCGAAGAACTAGGAGAAGGAATATGGCAACCCAGCTCGACTTCAAGGAGCTCCAGGAGCTCGCGGCCGAAATCCTCGGCATCGAGCCCAACGACGTGCAGATGGACAAGAGCTTTCAACGCGACCTTGCGGCCGACTCGCTCGACCTCGTCGAGCTCATAGCCGCAATCGAAGACAAGTACGACGTCGAGCTTTCCGAGGAAGAGCTCGAGAGGATGAAGGTCATCGGCGACCTCTGGAAATTCCTGGAGCAGAAGACCGCCGAGCGGTTGGAGGCGTAGACATCATGGCGATCACAAACGCGTATCGCACGCGCTCGGATGCTGTGCCTTTGCGCTCGTTCAAGGCCAAGGGCCGGCCCAGTGCAATCGCCGGGATGGGCGTGTACGCGCCCGAGAAGATCATCACGAACTTCGATCTCGAAAAGATGATGGATACGTCGGACAAATGGATCACCGAGCGCACCGGCATCCACAAGCGGCACATCGCCGAGCCCGGGACGACAACGTTCGAAATGGCGACGCGCGCAGCACGCGGCGCGCTCGACGCCGCCGGAATCAGGGCGGAGGACCTCGACATGATCCTCGTCGGCACCTCATCGCCGGACGGGCCGTTTCCGTCTGTGGCCTGCCGGGTGCAGAACGAGCTGGGCGCCCCCGGCGCGGTCGCGTGGGACACCCTGGCGGCATGCACCAGCTTCGTCTACGGCCTTTCGATCGCGGACAGCTACATCGCCAGCGAGCGCGCAGACACCGTGCTCGTGATCGGCGCCGAGGTGCTGTCGCGCATGCTCAACTACACGGATCGCGGCACCGCCGTCATCTTCGGCGACGGTGCGGGGGCGGCGGTGGTTCGCCCGGCCCCGACTGGCGGCGGCTTCAAAAGCTGGTGCCTGGGGTCAGACGGCCGCGGTTACGCGCAGGTCACTGCCGGCAACATCGAGAAGGGCGCGTATGCAGCCAAGGACGCTGCGCCCTACATCGACATGGTCGGCCCTGACGTCTTCAAGTTCGCGGTCGACATCTTCATCCGCCAGGCGAATGAGGTCTGCAACGTCGCGGGCGTCGCGCTGGAGGACATCGACCTGTGGGTCCCCCACCAGGCCAACTTCCGCATCATCGATGCCGCTGCAAGGCGGATCGGACTTCCGCTCGACCGCGTCGCTATCAATATCGACGAATACGGCAACACCTCGAGCGCGTCGATCCCGCTCGCGTTGGAGGAGGCCATTCGGAAGGGACGTGTCAAGAGTGGAGACCATGTCCTGCTGGCCGGCTTCGGTTCGGGGCTGACCTGGGGGGCGTGCTTGATGACTTGGGTATAGATCTCATCGGCCCGATCGCGTTGCTATTCCCTGGCCAGGGTGTTCAGAAGCCGGGCATGGGAAAGAACCTCCACGACCGCTACCCTGCGGCGCGGCGCGTGTTCGAACGCGCCGAAGAGGTGCTGCAGATGCCGGTCCGCAGGCTGTGCTTCGAGGGACCTGTCGACGAGCTGAACCGCACCGAGGTCATCCAGCCGTGCGTAATGACCGTGTGCTGGGCGGCTTACGAAGTGTGGCGCGAGAGCTACGGATTCGAGAACGTGAGCGTGACCGCCGGCCACAGCCTGGGCGAGATCGCATCGCTCGCGGCCGCCGGCGCGATCCCATGGGAAACCGCGCTTCTTCTTGTCAAGGAACGCGGGCGCATCATGGCGACAGCCGCGGACGAGCAGCCGGGCGGCATGATCGCGATCGTCGGATTGGACGAGGCGCAGGTCGAGGTCATCCGCGAGCAGGCGTCGGCACACGGCCGGCTGTGGGTAGCCAATCGCAACGCCGACGTGCAGTTTGTGCTTTCAGGCGAAACCGCCGCGGTTGAGGAGGCCGAGCGCCTGGCCCTGGCGGCCGGCGCGCGTCGCGCGCTCATCCTGACCATCCCGCTGCCGGCACACACGCCGCTCATGGCGGGCGCGGCCGCTGCCTTCCGCAAGGTCGTCGACCGGCTGCAGTTCACGGCGCCGTCGATCCCGGTCCTCGCCAACGCGTCGGGCGAGGCAATGCGCACTGTGGTGGCGCTGCAAGACGAGCTGCGCCAGCAGATGCTGCGCCAGGTCGACTGGGCGAGGACCATGGTTTCGATGCGCGCGATGCACGTCAAGACGGTGGTCGAGCTCGGCCCTGGCCGCGTACTTGCAAGCCTCGCCGCCAAGCACATACCCGGCGTGGACACGTGGAACGCCGAGGAGCTGTTCATCGATTTCGCAGACAGCCCTGCCATCGCATGACGTTGGACCTAGAAGGTAAGACCGCTCTCGTCACGGGCGGTGGCAAGGGCATTGGGCGCGCCATCAGCCAGGCGCTTGCAGAGATGGGCGCGAAGGTGGTCGTGAACTATCGCTCAGACAAAACGGCTGCGGAAGAGACCGCAGCTGCCCTTCCCGGTGCGACCGCGCACCAGGCCGATGTAAGCGACCCTGCGCAGGTTGAAGCCATGGTCAAGGCGATCGGTCGCGTTGATGTGCTCGTCAACAACGCGGGCGCGGTGCGCGACAAGCTGCTCATCCAGATGTCGCCCCCGGACTGGGAGGAGCTCATCCGCACGGATCTTCTGTCCGCTTTCTCTACGACCCGGGCGGCGATCCTCTCGGGGATGATGCGGGCGCGGTGGGGGCGGATCGTCAACATCTCGTCGATCGTCGGGTTGACCGGGAACGCCGGCCAGTCCAACTATGCCGCTGCGAAGGCAGGACTCATCGGGTTCACCAAGTCCATCGCGCGGGAGTACGGTTCGCGCAACATCACCTGCAATGCGGTCGCGCCTGGCTACGTGCGAACCGAGCTGACTGCGGGATCGCTCACCGATGAGATGGTTGGCGAGCTGGTCAAGCTGACGCCAATCAAGCGCGAGGGCAGCGCTGACGAGGTCGCCGCCGCAGTCGCGTTCCTCTGCTCGCAGCGGGCCGGGTTCATCACCGGGCAGGTCATCGCCGTCGACGGAGGGCTCTCCCTGTGATGGTGGACGCTAAGGCGCACGCCGAGGTCCGCATGCAGGGCGCCAAGCTGCCTCCCATCCCGTTGCCGACGAACTGCCCCGGATGTGGGGTCGCACTCGATCCTGAGGTGCTTCGCAAGCACGCCTACGTGTGCGAGTGCGGCCACCACTTCAGGCTCGGCGCCGACGCATGGATCGCGTTGATGGCCGATCGAGGCTCGTGGAAAGAGCGCTGGGGTGACGTGCGCTCTCATGACCTGCTCAACTGGAAAGTTCCGAAGCCTTACCAGGCCACCATCGATCAGCTGGCCGAGGAAGGCCTGAACGAAGCCGTACGCACCGGGACCTGCACGCTCGGCGGGCGTGCGATCTGGCTGGCCGCGTTCGACTTTCGGTTCGTCGGGGGCACGCTGTCGATCGTCGCCGGGGAGCGGCTTGCGCGCGGGATGGAGCAGTCGGCCGCCTCGGGACTGCCGTACGTTTTGGTCTCCGCCTCCGGCGGCGCCCGCATGCAGGAAGGCGTGCTTGCGCTCATGCAGATGGCGAAGGTGAACGCGGCGCTCGGGCGGCTGGATGCGGCCGGCGTGCCATTCTTCTCGGTGCTAACCGATCCCACGTTCGGAGGCACGGCCGCCTCGCTCGCGCTGCTCGCAGACATCAACATCGCGGAGCCTGGCGCGGCCATCGGCTTCACCGGTCCTCGGGTCATCAAGCAGGCGACCTACGCAGATCTGCCGGCGGGGTTTCAGAGCGCGGAGTTTCAGCTCGCCCGCGGCCAGGTCGACATGGTGGTGTCGCGCACCGAGCTGCGACGGCTGCTGGCCCATCTCCTCGAGATGTATCCATGACAAGACACGGACGTCGGCCCGAGGAGACGACGCTCACCGTCTGGCAGGTTGTCGAGCTGGCGCGCCACGCCAACCGGCCGTACTCCCTGGACTACATCCGGCGGCTTGCGCCGGACTTCATCGAGCTTCATGGCGACCGGCTATCAGCCGACGACCCTGCGCTGGTCGGCGGCGTTGGCACGTGGCATGGCCGTTCGACGATGTTCCTCGGCCACCAAAAGGGCAGAAGCCTCAAGGAGAGAGTGGCCCGGAACTGGGGAATGATGAACCCCGAGGGTTACCGCAAGGCGATTCGCCTTGCACGACACGCAGCCAAGTTCAGCTTCCCGATCGTCAACCTCATCGATACTCCCGGCGCATACCCTGGCGCGGGCGCGGAGGAGCGCGGAATCGCCGCTGCGATCGCGCGGGCGATCATGGAATGGTTCCGTGTGCCAGTGCCGATAGTGGCTGCCGTGATCGGCGAAGGCGGAAGCGGTGGCGCGCTCGGTATGGGCGTCGCGGATCGCGTGATCATGCTCGAGAACTCGATCTACTCGGTTGCTTCGCCCGAGGCGGCGGCCTCAATCGTGTGGCGCGATAACTCGCGCAAAGTTGAAGCCGCCGAGCAGCTGCAGCTGACGTCGCGCGACCTGCTGGCGATGGGCGTGGTTGAGGAGGTCGTGACCGAGCCGGAAGGTGGCGCTCACCTCGATTACGACGCTGCCACACGGGTGCTCGACGAGGCGTTGTACCGCCACATTCAATCGCTGCGCGCGCAGCCGACCGAAGAGCTGCTGCAGCACCGTTACGAGCGGTTCCGCTATATCGACTCGCTCATCCACGCCGAGCCACATTTCGGCCCCAAGATCGACTGAGTGCGGCTCGTAATTCAGCGAGCCTCATCTGGGTCCGTGACCTGGGACGAGGCAGGCTCCCAACAGGTTGCAACCATCGGGCGCGGCTTTGTGTTGTTGGTGGGTGCAGGCTCCGATGACGATGAATCCACTGTGCGCCGGCTCGCGGACAAGGTCGTCGACCTGCGTGTGTTCGCCGACGAGGCGGGCAAGATGAACCTGAGCCTCGAGGACGTCAAGGGCTCGGCGCTGATTGTGTCGCAGTTCACGCTGTTTGCCGACATGAGCCGAGGGCGCCGGCCGAGCTTTCTGAAGGCGGGCGACCCAAAGCGCGCCGAGGAGCTCTATCTCGCGTTCGTGCAGCGGTTTCGCGAGCGCGGAATAGAAACCCAAACCGGTAGCTTCGGTGCAGATATGACGGTGACGATCGAAAACGACGGGCCGGTCACGCTTGTGATCTCGTCCGACGAGTGGCCGACTCGTGTCTAAAGCTCGTCATCCCGTCCTGCCCTACCTCGCGCTGGCGGGTCTCGCCCTGATCTGGGGCGTGTCTTTCTTCTTGATCAAGATCGGGGTGCATGACATGGCGCCGACTGTGCTCCTGTTGGTGCGCTCGGCGTCAGGCTGCCTCGCGCTGGCGGTGATAGTTCGTGCGATGGGACGTCCGCTGTTCAGCCCCGGCTGGAGGAACCTGCTGATCCCGTTCGCGATCATGGCGGTAACCAATGCCCTGATACCGTGGGTCGCCATCGCATGGGGCGAGGAGCGGATCTCGAGCGGCCTGGCCAGCATCCTGAACTCGACCACCACGCTCTGGACTGCGGCTCTCATCTACTGGGTGGTTCCAACCGAGCGGCCCAGCGGGCTCAACTACCTCGGCGTCATCCTTGGCTTCGCGGGCGTCGTCATCCTGGTGTTCCCGGAGATATCGGCGCACGGACTGTCGGGCAACTTCTTCGCCTCGATCGCAGTCGTCGGGGCGGCCCTCTCGTATGCGATCAATGCCCTGTACCAGCGCCGGAGGATGCGCAATGTCAGCGTTTTCGAGGTAAGCCTCGGACAGCTTGTCTTCAGCGTGCTCTTCGCCATCCCGATCGCGGCGCCCGCGATCCCGTCCGTTCATCTCGCGTTCGCGTCGATGGCGGCGGTTATTGCGCTAGGCGTCGGCGGAACTGGAGTTGCGTATCTGCTCTATTACTACGTGATGAATACGCTGGGTGCCGTCCGGGCGGCGGGCGTGACGTTCCTGGTGCCAATCACCGCAGTCTTTTGGGGAGTGGTCTTGCTGCACGAAACACTCAGCCTTCCGGTCGTGGCCGGAATGATCGTCATCCTTGCGGGAATCGTGCTGACGAACATCCGGCCGGCGGCCAGGCCAAAGCCGTTGACCGAACGCGACACAGCAGCGGCTTGAGCAAGTTCCTCGAAGAGCACGCCGCGGAGGTGCGGGCGGCGGCGAACCGGATCCAGCCCCACGTACGCCGGACGCCCGTGCTCCGAACGGACTTGAGCCCGGAGCTCAGATTGAAAGCCGAGTGCTTTCAGGTCACTGGCTCGTTCAAGGCACGGGGGGCGTTCAACGCAGTCCTCTCGTTGATCGAGCGCGGACCGCGGCCGGAAGGCGTGATCGCAGTCAGTTCGGGCAACCATGCTCAGGCCCTCGCCCTGGCCGCCCGGACAGTCGGGCTGCCTGCGCTCATCCTCATCCCGGCAGACGCCAACCCGGCCAAGGTGGCCGCCACCCGCGCCCTCGGGGCTGAGGTCATGCAGGAGGGCATCACGTTCGCCAACCGCGAGCAGCGCCTGCGTGAGGTGATGGCCGAGCGTCAGCTCACCCTTGTGCATCCGTTCGACGATTGGAACGTCATTCATGGACAGGGCACCGCAGCCCGCGAGCTCCTCGAGGATGAGCCGGACCTCGAGGTGATCACTGCGCCCGTGGGCGGCGGGGGCATCCTGTCGGGCACCGCCCTGTCGTCGAAGAGCCACAACGCCAAGATCCGGGTGATCGGGGTCGAACCTGCGGCCGCCGATGACGCCTATCGCAGCTGGAAGACAGGGCGCATCGAGACCCTGGACAAGGCGCCATCGACGCTTGCGGACGGCGTGCGGGCGACGGCGATCGGCAAGCGTACCTTCGAGGTGATGTTCGGCCAGGGACTCGTCGACCAGATCGTGACCGTCACCGAAGAGGAGATCGCGGCGGCGGTAGTTCTGGCGTGGACAAGGCTTCACCTTGCGTTGGAGCCGACCGGCGCTTTGCCCCTGGCCGCGTTTTCCGCGGGAAAGTTGGGCGGTGGTCGGGCCGGACTGGTGCTCACCGGCGGAAACGCGAATCTGGAAACGGTGGCTAAACTGCTCGGAACCTGATGATTCCTGTCAAAGAGGTGATGACCCGAAACGTGATCACGTTTCGGGAGGACACCCCTATCGAAGAGATCGCGACCACGCTGGCCTCCAAGCACATCACCGGCGCCCCGGTGATCGGGGCCGACGGGCACGTGACCGGCATCGTCTCCGAGGTCGACGTCTTCTCCAAGAAGGGAAAGCTCGCGCGCGACATCATGAGCTCACATGTCATCACCGTCAGCGAAGACACGGGCATCGATGAGGCGGCGCGGTTGCTCATCGGCGAACGCATCCGCCGGGTGCCGGTCATCAAGCAAGGCAAGATGGTCGGACTCCTGAGCCGCTCCGATGTGCTCGACTTTTTCGCCAGCACGCGCTGGACGTGCAACGTGTGCGGGCGCTGGGAACGCGGCCTGGAAACGCCCGAACGCTGCTTCTCCTGCTCGAGCACTGACATCCGCTTGGAGCGCGCCGATCCTGGGCACTGATCGTCTTTCGCTCAAGGCCCAAAGCTTCACCGAGTCGGTCATTCGCGAGATGACGCGCTTGAACCTCGCCCTCAACGGGCCCGAACGAGCGATCAATTTCGCGCAGGGCTTTCCCGACTTCCCCACCGACCCGAGGATCCTGGAGGCGGCGGCGTTAGCGCTTCGCGACGGGTACAACCAGTACGCGACCACGTGGGGCGCGCCCCAGCTCCGTCAGGCGGTGGCTGGAAAGCAGTCGGCGGCGTGGGGGCGCGTGGTCGACCCCGAGACCGAGGTCACCATCTCGTGCGGCGCGACCGAGGCGATGATCGCGGCGATGCTCACGGCGGTCGACCCAGGCGATGAGGTCATCATCTTCGAGCCCTTCTACGAGAACTACGGGCCCGATTGCATTTTGAGCGGCGCCACACCGCGGTATGTGACGCTGCGCGCGCCAGACTGGTCTTTCGACCCGGATGAGCTGCGCTCCGCCTTCACGAACAAGACGCGGGCCATCGTCGTCAACACTCCGCACAACCCGACAGGCAAGGTCTACTCACGGTCAGAGCTCGAGCTCATCGCGCAGCTGTGCACCGAGCACGATGTGATCGCCATCACTGACGAGATCTACGAGCACCTCGTTTATCAGGGTCGCCACGTCAGCCTTGCCACGCTCGAGGGCATGGCCGACCGCACGATCACCATCAGCGGCGCGAGCAAGACGTTCTCGGTCACCGGCTGGCGAGTCGGCTGGATCGTCGCGCCGGCCGATCTCACGGGTGGCATTCGGAAGGTGCACGACTTTCTCACCGTCGGCGCTGCTCACCCGCTGCAGATCGCAGTCGCGGCCGCGCTTGAGCTGCCGCCTTCCTTCTATATGGAGCTGGTCGGCGACTATCGCGAGCGCCGCGATGCGATCGTGACCGGGCTGCAGGAATGCGGCTTCGAGGCCTCGATGCCCCACGGGGCTTATTACGTGATGGCCGGCACGGGCGGTTTCGGTTTCGACGATGACACAGCGATGGCGCGGCATCTGATCGAACGGGTCGCGGTGGCGACGGTGCCGGCTTCGAGTTTCTATCACGATCCCTCTCACGGCCGCGGCTACCTTCGTTTCAGCTTTCCCAAGCGACTCGAGACGATCGAGCGGGGGCTCCAGGCTTTGCGCACTCTGAAGCCGGCGAGGTCTTAACAGGCAGGCTTTTCATCCTTCGCATCGCCGCCTAGCCTGCCTTTCATGCGTAGGTTCTTGCGAGCGCCGCTGACGTGGATGATCATCGCGGAGTGCGCGGTCGTCGCCGCACTGATCCTGG
>DASVEP010000047.1:0-8322 GCA_036380475.1 Candidatus Dormiibacterota bacterium | reverse complement strand
CGGCGACCACCGCGAGGTCATATAGGAGCCCGCCAAACGGGTGGGCTCCTGGGCATCCATTGGCGTCCAGCATCCCGGTTTGACCACCGATAGACACTTGCTCCTGCGAACCGCATGGAGGGGACGACGCGAGATAGGCATTCATCCATGCGGCAGCGGTCTGCCCGGGCGCCAGCTGCTGTGAAGTTCCGCGGAATTGGATCGATTTGCCGTTGAGCTTGTCAAGCTCCGGGTCGTTCCAGTAGTCGGGAGTGCCGGGCTTCCATGTCGCGGTCGCGGGTATGACAATCCACTCGGCCGGGTATTTCACTGAGTAGCCCATCATCGGTGAAGTGAATGTCTTGGAGAGCGTTGGCACTGGTACCGGGCTAGACGCTGGCGATGAGCTCGCCGACGCGTTTGCCGGGAGGCTGCTCGAGCCACACGAGGTCATCAACAGCACGGCAACGCAGGCTGCGAGTGGGCGCGAGGCGATCTTGACGATGTTCAAACCACCGACCATGTCTGACCTCCATCAGTTGTCTTCAAGATTGACCTTGCTTGCCATGGAGCGTCAGGAGATGTCAGGACGTGTCTCCCATATTCGGCTGCACACAGCTGGACAATGAGAACAAGTCGGCTGAAGTTACTCGTCCACTTGCACGTCGGAATCGTTAACCGACCGGAAGTTTCGCTGCAGGTCGTACCGGGCCACATTCCGTCCGAGTTCGATACCCACCTCGACCGAGTTGCGGTAGTGAAGCCCGCCCCAGACCCGTGCGTTCTCGATCTCATGGGTCATCGCGGCGACTGTGTCGAAGTGCCGCGTGTAAGCCGGGTCCAGCAGCCCAGTCGCTGGATTGATCCCGGGCACGTCGACGCTGATGTGCCGCGTCGCCAGCGCGACCGAGATCGCCCGTGCGAATGCGCTCGTCACACAACCATGTGCAGACGGGTACTCAGGGTGATTGGGGGTCGGCGCTAGCAGCGGGGTCCAAGTCGGGTCGCTGCTCGAGCGAATGGCCTGAACCGGCCGCCAGAAAGAGTAGGCGTACTTGGCGTCCCAGCAAGCGATCGAAGCGTCGCCTACCGCCATGTTGCCCATCGCCAACAGCCGAGCTGCCGCGCCAATGTCCATGCCGTGCTGCACAGCCACCGAGCGCAGGGTGATGTTGTACTGGTTGATGATGTTGGCCGACCAGAAGCGTGCCACGATCGTCTCATCAGCGGTCCGAGCAGTGCTGCTGGCTCCGCCCAAAGCTTGCACTTCCGCGAGGTTCGCGGCGAATTCCTCCGAGGTTATTGCGTCCGGCGCCTCCGGCCGGAACTGCGAGGCGCTCTCCAGCATGAATGGCGTCAGCTGTCGGATCCAAGGCGTCTGCGGTGCGGTAGCGGTACCATCCGGGGTGGGCAGCGACCAGACCCCCGGCCCAGGGGTCGGGAACGTATAGCCGCCGCTGCCGCTAAGCACATCCGCAGCACGCAGGTTGAGAATCGCGGTGGCAGCCCGTTCGCCCACCAGCACGCCCGCGTCGCGAGGAGTGCCGGGAGGCATGCCGGCCAGGGAGGCGGCGTACTTGGTGTCAAGCGATGACGACTGCGCGGGGAAATACGACACGAGAACACGGTGTGCTGCCGCCGCGGCAGCCGCCTCTGGCAAGGCACCCTCGGGCGCGACAAGGTCAGTTCGGTACTGTTCGTAACCGCCGGAGATGGAGACGACTGCGTCGTACACCGCGGCTTGGGTGTACGACATATAGATCTCACCCTCGGCCTGGAACTTGACGCCCGCACGCACTGTGGTGACCGCGATGTTGTTCCAATCAAGGACCACGGCGGCGGTCGGCGGCGGGGCCGCCTCGGTAGCGCTGGCGCCTGCCAGTAAACCTACGACCGGTAGTACCGAAGCCAATACACGTGCAACTCTCCTCATATGGGCACCGTACGGAGCCGGAGGCGTGTCGTCGTTCGCAGGCGAGACGCAAATTCTTATGTCGCCGTTGTTACACAACGGTCCTAGACTTCCTTTGCCATGCCACGGCTGGCGGCCAGGTTGCCGGAGGAAACCGTCACCACGCTGTTGAGTGCGGGCCACAGGTTGCGCTTCGCGGCGGGCAAGGTCGTATGCCGCCAGGCAGATCCAGCGACAGCGATGTACGTCGTGATCTCTGGACGTGCAAACGCCGGCCTGACCAATACCTCAGGCGAGCTGTTGACATTAGCGGTGTTGGGTCGTGGCGAGGTCTTCGGCGAGGCCGCGCTCTCCCACGGCAGCGCTGTCTATCCGGCGACGCTGACGGCGGCCGAGAGTCTTGAGATCCTGGCCGTAGACGGCGAGAGTTTTCGTGGGCTCCAGGCGCAACAGCCCGCCCTGGCCCAAGCCGTGCTTGGCGCACTTGCGGGTCGGGTTGAAGCGCTCACGGAGAGCCTGGCAGAAGCGCATCACGTTCCAGCTGAGGCGCGAGTACTCAGGCGCCTGGTCCAGCTCGCTGAAACCTACGGCGATGGCTCAGCCGGAACCGAGGTGCCGCTAAAGCAGATCGACCTTGCGGTGATGGCCGGGGTGGCACGTGCGACGGTCAACCGTGCCCTTCGCCGCGAAGCGGATGTCGGGACAATTCGCCTGGGTCGCGGTCGGGTGACCATCATCGACCCCGGGCGTCTGGCTCGCTCCGCGGGAACCGAGCTGTCGGGTGAACGGCCAAAGGCCGTCACCACGGACAGTGGCGCCGGCGAAGAGCGACGCCTCCTCGCGGTGCTGTGCGTTGAACTGCTCAAGCAGCCTGTAAGCGGAAGGGATCCTGAGGACGTACGCAGATCTCAGGCCGAGCGTACCAACCGAGTCCGCGACGTTGTCGAGCGTCACGGCGGCCGCCTCGATCAGACGGTGGGCAGCAAGCTGATCGCTATCTTCGGCCTACCAGCGTTGGGCGATGACGCAACCAACGCGCTGAGTGCCGCGCGTGCTCTGGTGGCCGATCCTGAGGTCGGCGGCCGGCGAATCCGAATCGGCTGCGAAACAGGTGAGGCGCTGGTTCCGAGCCGCCGTGACTCGGGCGCCTGGCTCGTGGCGCCGGTACTGGACGAAGCGATGCAACTTGCCGAGCAGGCATCCGACGGCGAGATAGC
The DNA here is from genome assembly GCA_036380475.1 of Candidatus Dormiibacterota bacterium. GTDB lineage: Bacteria > Chloroflexota > Dormibacteria > Dormibacterales > Dormibacteraceae > UBA10449. The sequence goes on along the minus strand of DASVEP010000047.1, from coordinate 5,214 downwards.
TATCGGCGCAAACGCGCTACGCGCTACGCGACGTGCCGACCGCACCAGAACGCCACTGGTCGGACGCGACCGCGAGCTAACGCTGCTGCGGTCCCTCTGGAAGCGGGTCGTCGCGGATCGGCGTCCGTGGCTGGTCACCGTCCTCGGCACACCTGGTATCGGTAAGACGAGGCTCGCGGGCGAGCTCACGCGCTCGGTTGAGACCGATTCGGCCACCATCCTGCGCGGGCGTAGCCTCCCCTACGGAGAGCGCAGCGGCTATGGCGCCTTCGCTGATCAGTTGAGGTCGGCCGCCGCAATCTCCGACGCCGACGCGCCCGCGGAGGCATTGGACAAGCTCGCGAGCGCAGTGGCTCGGGCCGTTCCTGCTGAGGAGGTCAAGACGGTTTTCCGCGATCTCGCTGTCATCCTGGGCACCGGCCAGTCAGGGCCCGCCGATCGCCAGGCCCTTTTCCATTCGGCGCGGCGGTTCGTCTCCGGCCTCGGACGCCAGCGTCCCACATTGCTCGTATTCGAGGACATCCACTGGTCAGAGGCCACGATGCTCGACCTCGTCGAATGGTTAGGTGCCCGTCTTACTGACTCGCCCGTGTTCCTATTGGCACTAGCCCGGCCTGAGTTGCTCGACAAGCGTCCGACCTGGGCGGGCGGGTTGCCAAACGCCTCGACTCTCGAGCTGGACGTGCTTGGCCCGTCGGCGGCCGCGAACATGGCTTTCAGCTTGCTGCCGCATGGGCGCGGCCAGTCTTCGCTCCGGCGCCGGCTGGTCGAGGTGTCTGGCGGCAACCCGCTGTTCCTGGAGGAGCTCGCAGCCGCCTCGATCGAGATAGCGAGAGAACCCGGAGAACGGTTTCCGAGCACGCTGGTCACCACAATCACCGCGCGCCTCGACGCGCTTGCCCCGGCAGCCCGCGACCTGCTTCTGCACGCGTCAGTGGTCGGCAAGACATTTTGGAGAGGTGCGCTACAGCGGACCGGTACCCATCGGGACCTGAACGAGCTTCTCGAAATGCTCGAGGTCAAGGGATTCATTCGTCGGCAGTCCGAGTCGCGGCTGCCCGGTGATCACGAGTACCAGTTCAAGCACGTGCTCATTCGAGAGGTCGCGCACGGGATCCTGCCTCGAGCGGTGCGGCGCGACACCCACGCGCGGGTCGCGCGATGGCTGGAGCAGCTGGTGGGCGAGCGCGCGGGTGAGCACGCCAATATGCTCGCGTACCACTGGCTGGAGGCCGGCGAGTCTGACCGCGCCCTCCGCTATCTCATCCGAGCGGCGGACCGTGCAGCTAGGGCTGCGGCCCATCGTGAGGCTGCCGCCACGTTGACTGAGGCGCTGCGGTTGGCCGAAGCGGCCGGTGACCCCATCGTGGCGGCCGATGTGCGCGGACGGCGCGGGATTCAGCATGCCCGCATTGGCGAATGGAGCCTGGCTCGACCCGACCTTGAGGCGGCGGTCAAGCGGCTGCCAGCCGGCGAAGTCGACCGGCGGGTGATGCTGTTAGAGGAGCTGGCGATGGTTTGCCACTGGCTGCTCGATTCGGCGAGCCTTCGCCAACACGCCAGCGAGGCGCATCGCGTGGCGCTTGAGGCCGGCCGCAATGAGCTGGCTGGCGGAGCGGTCGGAATACTCGGCTGGGCGGAGAGTTCAGAGGGCGACATTGCGAACTCAATGCGACATTTCGACACAGCCCTGCAGCACCCATCTGGGATCCCCCCCGAGATGCTCGGCCCAACCGCCGAGGTCTCGGCCCTGACTCTTTACTGGATCGGTCGTCCCAAGGAGTCAGTGCTTCGGGCACAGCAGGCACTAGAGATCGCCCGTGCCGCCGCCAACACCAATACCACGATCCGGGCTCTCGGGAACTTGGTGTTGGCGCTCGCCTCGGCCGGCCGCTATGCAGAGGCCGCCGAAACGTTTGAGCAAGCTCGCGAATTCGGCCAGGAGTTCGGCACTGGGCCCTTCCTGGCGCGTGCTATCGCAATGTACGGCGGAGTGCGTCTGGAGCTCGACGATTTCGATGGTGCCGAATCGCTTGCTCGGGAAGCGGCCGAGCTCGCGCGCGCTCACCATTTCCCGCTCCCGGTGGTCAGCACAGGCATCGACCTCATGCTCAACTACGCCCGCCGCGGCGAGCCGGCCAAGACCGCTGAGTTGACGGCGGAGGTCGCAGAAACCGTGCGCACCGCGCAGGGCGCGCACGGCTGGCTCTGGCGCCTGCGCTTCGCCACGGCGATGGCCGAGATCGCCGTCGCGCGCGAGCGCTGGACGGAGGCCCGGCGAGCAGTCGATGATGCTCTCAACCGCGCCCGAGCCGCGGGCCGGCCGAAATACGAGATCATCAACACCAGCCTGTCCGCGCGCATCGCCGTGGCTGAGGGCCAGCGGCGCGATGCCCTCCAACTGGCGCGCTCCGCCGTGCAGTTGGCCGTGTCAATGGCCGACCCCGCGGTGCTGCAAAGGGCGCAGAGGACGATGGACGGGATCCAAGGTCGTCGCTGAAGCACCGCTCCCATGGTGCCGCGCGATTGTGGCGCCGCGTTGCGAGCACGCCGACTCCAAGCGGGATTACACCCCGACTCCGGATCAGACCCCAATAGGGGACACATGACAGCAAGTGTCAAGACGCGTCTCACGTACTCAGAGGTCTGACGCGCCTGTGCGACAGAGCGTCCTGGCGTGCCACCGACTGTCCTGAGTAAGCTGTCAAATAAGCTGTCGGATAACGGGCCGCCCGACTGGTGCGACTACTCGCCCAGATGTGGGATCCGTGGGAGTGAAACTCGTTCGCTTCCCTCAGATGCCGACGGGTTCGCGAACGAGCACGACGGTCGTGCGTCGGCTGGTTCGCTCGACATTAGCGAATGTCACATGGCGTGGTGGGGGCCCTAACGTCGCGTACCTTGTCCCACCGCAGTGGCTCTCGACGGAGCCTTCAGTTCCAGGTCCATGCGCATGCCGAGATGCGCCACCCTTCGGCCCCCTCGCGGAGCGCCAACGTCATGGAGCCCCTCATCTCTGCCGGCGTTCCGTCCTGCAGCCATCGCACGTCGATGGGAACCACCACGTATGCGTGCCGGTCCGAGACAGTGACGTGGCGCGGCTCGTCCAAGGTCACCGACGGATTGGACATGCCGTTCTCCGTGGCCATTCGGGCCATGTCGCGATACCACCTTGTCGTAGCTCCGCGTCCCGTCCACTCATGCGGCGGAAAGTCATCGATGATCGAGGTGTCATCCGCACAAGCCGCTTGGACAAGATCGGCGTTGTCGTTGTTAAACCCTTCGACGAACCGGCGAACTGCCACCATCGGACCAATCTCTGTCGATCCAGTCATCGCGCGACCTCCCTTCAGCCGGCGCTCATCACATCGTGCTCGCTCACTGTCTCACGGTACGCATCTCTGGCTGTTGCCGGTTTGAATCCAAATTTAGGCCGAAGAGGACCCGATCCACCGTCAGCGTATGGCTCGACTGGCACGACGGTTTCGGAGCTGCAAAGCGGGGCGGGAGGTGGGAGTCGACCCGCTAACAGAGGGCAGGGGATTATTGGTTCGCTGCGATGCAACTCGACTCGGTCAGGAAGCCGCCAACTGAGTTCAGATCAGGCGCACTCGACGAGATTCGAGGGCCCATTTTCCAAATCAGTAGGCTGTCAACGCCGGTCTGGCGACAATCTGCCACCAAACAGTTGTCATGTCAGGTACACGAGAGACACATCCTGTCACTCTGGGGCACAACATGGTGGTGCTCGCGCAGGGAGTCGAACCCTGTACCTTGGGATTAAGAGGAGATTGACCTTCCTTGCCAGGAAGCGTCAGGACGTGCCAGAGCGTGTCTTACGTATTCGTCGGTCTAACGCGTTTGTGCCACAGAGCGTCCTGGCGTGTCACAGACCGCGCTGAGTAAGCTGTCAAATAAGCTGTCACTCACCGTCCTGGTGGTTCCTCATCGGGCTTCCCTCTCATCTACTGTGGGCCTAGTCAGGCTGGACAGCCCTTGCCGGGTTGCGTCTGCCGGTGCTCCCGGGTTGGTATAGACCCGTAGCGGTCGACGAGCACGTAGGCACCGCGTTCCGATAGCGAGAGTGCCGTGGCCTTGCCAATGCCGCTTGTGGCTCCGGTGACCAGGGCAACGGTTCCAGTGAGGTCTGAGTTACAACACGGAGTCGGGATCTGGAGCCACCTCGATCAGCTAGGGAGGCCGTCGAGCAAGCTGAAACGGACATCCATAGCGACACTTCGGACATCGATCAGCTGCTGATATTCAGGCGAGTTGTACCATCTGACGGCTGTCTCACGGTCCGGAAACCGCATGATCGCCCCTGAGGAGAGCATGGGATCGCCATGCAGGATCTCCCACTTACTGTTGGCGAGAGCCTCGCCTCCGTACTCTTTGGCCGTCTGCCCAGCGTTGCGGCTGTACTTCTCACGATAAACATCGGGGTCCTTGACCGTGAATTCGACAACTACGTATGCGCTCATGTGGATACTCCTCAGTTGTTGGTCATGATTTGTGTTCTAGTTCTTCACTTACCAGAGCTGTCAAGCCTGGGTCAGTCATGAGATGTGTTTCCGGCGCTCCTTCAGGACACCGCGCTCAAGGATGCTGGGTAAGACAAGTCGACGCCGGAGACACTAACGACGGCCTGCCACGCGGCTTCCTGGTTGGCGCGATCGTGAAAGTGTGGGTGGCGCATCGCCTCAATTGGGCCAGTGACCTTCTTGGGCGCCGAGGCGAAGAATTGCCCCGAGACGTCGGTTCCGAACTCCGACGCCTGGAGGTAGCGACGAGCCGCGGTCTCCGCCGTTTGAGACATGCCGGGGATGAGCTTTATCAGCGGCATCATCAGCCACTTGATGACTGGGCCAGCGTTTCGCGCCGCCTTGGTGTCGGGCGCGCTGCCGGGCGAGACGGCGTACACGGCCATGCCGGAAGGTAGGCGCCGTGCCAGTGCGGCGGCCCACCAAGCGACGATGAGCTTCGCGTCGGCAAACGCCCGGTTGGGCTCGAACTTCACGTTGGGCCCGCTGCGCACCAGGGTTTTCACCGCAGCGCTTCGGTCGCCCTGGTGTTGCGTGGCCGCAAGGGCCGCCACGTCGGTATAGCTGAACATGGGTACGTCCCCTCGGGCAGCTTCCGAGCCGGCAATGACAATCCGCGCGTTGGGGCTCAGCAAGTTGGCGCGGAGCAACCCGACAGTCAGTTGATGATGGC
>DASVEP010000046.1:0-4584 GCA_036380475.1 Candidatus Dormiibacterota bacterium | reverse complement strand
CGCGTCTCTGCCACCCAGCCGGTGATGCCTTCGCCGACCCGCATCACGACCTTGCCGACCATCTTTACGTTGAGGCCGTTGGTCGCGGTCAGGAGCATGTCGCGCCCACGCGGCGTCAGCAGATAGAGCGAGCAAACATCGGTGCCCATAGCCGAGGTCGCCTCGGCGATGATCAGCTCGAGCAGCTCGTCCGGCTTTTGCGTTGACGCGGCTGCCTGGGCGAGACGAACCAGGAAGCTCAGCTCGCGCGCCGCGAGGCTGCTGTCCGATTCCAGCCCGCCCTCGGCGCGGCCGCCGCCGGTCATCAACCGCATGCGGCTCAACTTACGGCTGCTCACGGGGTCAAGGCTCGTGTGAATGGCACAGTCAAGGGTCCCGTGGTTAGTGTGACTTATACAGGCCCTCCTTGTCGCTGTCTGTTCCCGCGGTGCTGCATGCTATTGGCAGCCGGCCGCGCGGATTCGGGAGACGTTGATGAAGCTATTGGTCGAGATTCTGCTGGCGATCTTCCTGCACCCCATCGCCTGGGTGCTCTGCGTGATCAACATCGTCGGCCGTACCGACATGGGCGGCGTGAAAAAGGTGCTGTGGATCATCATCACCTTCGTCTGGGGCATCGGCCCCATCCTCTATCTATTGCTGGGCGACGGGACTTTCTGGTAGCCGGGCCAAGCGCCGTTGATCCGGAGTGTTACGCGCTCCGTTATTAAGGGTATGAGCTGGCGGCGGGAGGCAACCGGACGGTGACCGTCGACCCGTACGGGAGCCATCTCATAACCGCTTCACCCCTGGGTGGCGCCTTCGCCCTTAACGTCGCAAACTCGCAGGCCACACTCACAGATTGTCCCTAGGTTGAAAGGCCTCGCTTGGGCTAATCTGGACGGGGAAAGGGTGGCACACCGCGGGGTGGTGACTGACGGCGTGCCCGCCACGAACGGGAATGGCGTGGCGGCGGAGGAGAAGCCCGCGACCAACGGGAGCGTCGCAACGCGCCATGCGGCAAACGGGACAAGCCCGGTCGCCGCACCGCCCCCGGCTATCCGCCTCTCCCATCTGACCAAGTCGTTTGGAAAAACGAATGTCTTCGCAGACGTGAACTTCACCGTCGCACAAGGTGAGCTCGTTGAGATCACAGGGCCCAGCGGCGCCGGCAAGACCACGCTTCTTCGACTGATCCACGGTCAGCTCCGGCCCAGCAAGGGCCAGGTCTGGGTTGGAGGTCGCGGGCTTCACAAATGGTGGCGCTGGGGTCTCGGCCGGACCCGGCGCGAGGTCGCGTTCATCTATCAAGAGCAGCGGCTGCTCCCCCGGCTCAACGCGCTGGAAAACCTCATCTACGCGCTGATGCTTGTTGATCCGGCTGTCCCCCACTCGCGCATCCGCCGGCGGGCGCTAGAGGCTTTGGAGGCATTCGGCCTCGCCGGCCGGCGCAAGGCTTATCCCAGCCAGCTGTCCGCGGGCGAAAGGCAAAGGGTTGCGGTTGCGCGCGCACTGGCGAGCAATCCTCGCGTCCTCCTTGCCGACGAGCCGCTGGCGTCGATCGACGATGACAACGCCAGGGTCGTCAAGCGCCTGCTCGAAGAGGCCGCCGCCGCAGGCACCACGGTCATCGTCGCCACCCACCAACCGACATTCAAAGCGCGCCGGGTTCTTCGCCTACCGGCCGGTGAGCTCCTGGTCCGTCGTGGTGGCGCCGGCAGCGCGGCCGCCAGCGCCCCACCGCTTCTCCGCCGCCTGCTGCCGCAGAACGGGGACAACGGAAATGGGCACAACGGGAACGGCCACAACGGGAATGGCCACAACGGGAAGAACGGGACTGCTCTCGCCACGAAGAACGGCCACGCAAACGGCAATGGCCATACGAACGGCAACGGCCACAACGGACGCGGCGCTCCGACGCGCAAGCAGAAGACCCGCACGGCCCTCCCGCTGTGGCGACGCGGAACGGCGCTGCTCGCGAACAGCTTCAGGCTCGTGGTCCTCGGTGGATTGCGAAGCTGGCGGCGAGACCTCCGGCTCACGGCGCCGGCGCTTGGTTCGATGGCGCTTGTCCTCGTGCTGGCCGGAATGCTGGCGATGGTTGCCATCGCCGTCGCGAACGTGGCGGCATACGAGGCATCTCAGGCTTCAGTCGTGCGCGTGTACCTTGCGCCGGACGCAACGACCGATGCCGTGAGCACCCTCAAGGCGCGTTTGCTGGCCGACTCGCGCGTGGCCTCGGTGACCTACGTGAGCGCAGATCAGGCCCTGCAGGAGGCGAACAGCCGGCCTGGCCTCGAATCGCTGGGCAGCCTGAGCACCACGAATCCCTTCCCTGCAAGCCTTGACGTGAACGCGCGGTCGGTCAACCAGGTGGCAGCCATCGCGGCCTCAGTCGCAGGGGACCCTGCGGTCGACCAGAGCTACCCGACTTCCTACGACCCCGACACGTACTCGAGGCTGCGCAACATCGCGCTCGCCATTGGCGGGATTGGCGGCGGTTTGCTCTTGATCTTCGTCATCGTCGCCTACGCGGTGAGCGCCAACTCCGTACGCGGCGTCGCCGCCGCTCGCAAAGACGAAGTCACGATCACGCGCCTCCTCGGAGCACGCGGATGGATGCTCCGTGGGCCTTTCATGATCGAGGGATTGATGACGGGCGCTCTGGCCGGCGCCCTCGCCGGGGCGATGGCAGGCGGTGCCTGGCTGCTCGCGCAGCGCTTCGCGGCCGCGACGTACGCGCAGGTGTTGCCCGGTGTGGGTCTCACCTCGATGAGGTATGTGGTGGCGGCGATCATCGTCGCCGGCATGGTCCTTGGGGCGCTCACAGCGACATTGGGCTTCCGCCGGTACCGCGTGTGACACGCGCAATCGCCGGGATCGCCGTCCTCGGCGTGCTCCTTTCGTTTCAGCTGTCGAACGCCCGCGTCGTCTACTCCACCTGCCCGTCAGGAACCGCATCCGCAGCCCGAACCACGGCGCCGGGGCCGTGTGCTGGGGCCTCGAGTCAGCAGGTGAACGTCTACGACCAGCTTCGCGCCCGCTTGAGTGCCGACCTTGCCAGGGCACTCACGACGCAACAGCAGCTCAGCGCCGCGCTCGATCGGACTGCCGCCAGCGAGCAGAGGCTGACAGACCAGATCACGGCTGAAGAAGATCGGATCGCAACTCTCGAGGACGAGGTTGCGCAGCTCGACTCGCAGATCCAGGACACGCAGGACCAAATCGACGTCGAACGCGCCCAGGTCGCTGCCGTGGCCCGCGCGGCTTACCGGCAGCCCAAGTCGTTGTTCGAGGTCATCGCTCGCGCGGGCAGCCTGCGCGAGGCGCTCGTGTCGACCGTCGACCTGGTCGTCGCCGGCCAGCGCGCGCACTCATTGCAGTCGCGCCTCGAAGCCGATGTCACGAAGCTGCAGGCGCAACGCGACGCGCGGCTTTCCGACATCGATCGCGAGAACGGCCTACGTGACCAGCTCTATACGAACATGGGCCTCCTCAATGACCTGATGGCAACCCAGGACGACATAAGCGTTCGCCTCGATGACCTCATCTCGCAGTTCCAGGACGCCGAGAGCCAGGTGCAGGGCCAAGCGCCGGACGTGACCCAAGCCCTCGCCGCCCTGCTCGAGCAGGAAGAGCAGCAGCTGATCCAGGAATCCATCCAGGCCGCCTGGGACCAGGCGCAGCTGGGCGCGGGATTGGAGCAGGCGCTGCACCTGCTGCCGGCGGGCACAAGCGTCTCGGGTGTCGTGCTGTCGTGGCCGATGATCGGTGCTCACATCACCCAGCCGTTTGGTCCGACGACCCTTGTGCTCGAGCCAAGCCTGGGTCCGTATCCGCATTTCCATACCGGCATCGACCTGGCGGCGCCACTGGGCACGACGGTGATGTCCGCGGCAGACGGCATCGTCGTCGCGGTCGCCCACACGCACGTGGGCTACGGCTACTACGTGATGGTCGCGCACGGTTCCGGGATGGTCACGCTCTATGCCCACCTGCTCGAGACCGATGTCAACGTCGGTGACAGGGTGACCCGGGGCAAGCAGATCGGGCTCGAGGGGTCGACTGGACTCTCAACCGGGCCGCACGTTCACTTCGAGGTTCGGATCAACGACCAGCTGGTCGACCCGATGCACTTCCTCCTCCCGAATCACCCCTGAGCGTCTAGGCCGCAGGCGAGATGGTCACGATCACGTTTCCTTTCTTGTGACCCAGGTCGACGTAGCGGTGGGCCTCGACAATTTCGTCCAGCGTGTAGCGGCGGTCGATCACTGACCGCAACGCGCCGCTCTCGGCGAGTTCCTTCAGCACCAGCAGGTCTGACTTCTTTGTCCTCGGGAACGCAACATCGACGGACATCGCCACACCGCCTGACGCCAGTGCTGCGCTTGCGTTGACCATCGCCTTCGCGCTCTTCCGTTTGCCAACGGCGTCGAAGATGAGGTCGTAGCGCGCGCCGCCCTGTGTGAAGTCGTCCTTCGTGTAGTCGATCACCGTGGTCGCACCCAGCGACTGGACAAGCTCGAGGTTCGCCGTGCTGCAGACCCCGGTCACCTCGGCGCCCAGGTGCCTGGCCAGCTGCACCGCGGCCGTGCCGATCGCCCC
>DASVEP010000045.1:0-2271 GCA_036380475.1 Candidatus Dormiibacterota bacterium | reverse complement strand
GGACCGAGCATCCAGCGCCGACCTTCGCCATCGAGCACCGCGAGGTCGCGCACCGCAAGCCGAAACGCGCGCGCCTGGAGCGCTCCGGTGCGGCGCTCTTCGACCAGCACTCGATACCGCGTCTCAGCTTCCGCAAACGGATCGACGGCCACTCCGAGAAGGTAGCCGATTTGGTGGGGTGTAGAATCCGCTGAGCCCGGCATCCCAGGGCTGACCAGCATGCGTCGCACCAACTCACGAAGCTCACGCTCCCACGCGAACGGCGCTCGCCGCGCTTCTTCGTCGCGCTCCCGATCGACTCAGTCCAAGAAGCGGCCGAGCCGGCCCCATCTCACCCAGCGCCAGGTCCGGGAGATCGCCGGCGTACTGCTGATCCTCGCGGGCCTGCTTGGCGTGCTCGCCGTCGCCAGCCACGCCGGGTCGATCCTAGCCGGCCTCCAAGAGTGGCTGGTGGGGAGCTTCGGCAGTGCGTGGTTCGTGCCGGTCGCTGCCGCAGTCGCGCTGGGCGCTTACCTGTTGTGGCCGCAGGCGCGCAGGCCTCGCGCGCTCGACGTGCTGGCCGGTGCGGTGGCCGTGATCGCGCTCATAGGGCTCTTCGGCCTCGCCGCACATGCAGGCGGCGCTGCCGGCCGGGCGATCGACGGCCTCGTGGTCGGGATGGCCGGGGAGTGGGGGGCGTGGGCGCTTCTGGTGGCCGGCCTCGTGATCGGCTTGATCGTGACGATTCATTTCAGCCCGGGGTCGCTGATCGCGGCGATCGTCAACGCGACGCGCGGCGCATACAACGAACGGCGAAGGCTGGACCGATTGGTCGCGACTCCGACCGAGCAGGGCAAGCCGGCGGCCAAAGCGGTGGGAGTCGTTGCGACAGAGGACGTTGGGCCGGCCTATCCGCCGATCGCGCCGCCGCTGCGTTCGTGGGAGGTCGAGACCGAACACGAGGTCAGGCCGGTAGAGGCGAGGGTATCCGCTGATGCCGAATCGGAAACCGATGACGACAAGCCCGTGCTTCGGGTCATTGCGGAACCCGAGGACGAGCCGCCTGAGATCGAGTGGAAGCTGCCATCGATCGCGCTCCTCGACACGGTCACAGCTCGCCGCGAGCGGATGGCCGATGAGATCAAGCGCAACGTGAGGATCATCGAGAGCACGTTGGAGACGTTTGGCGTCTCCTGCAAGGTCGTGGGCGTGAACCCGGGCCCGGCGGTGACGCAGTACGAGCTCCAGCCCGGCGCAGGCGTGCAAGTTAAAAGGATCACTGCGCTACAGAACGACCTCTCCCTCGCGCTCGCGGCGGCGCCACTTCGGATCGAGGCGCCCATTCCGGGCAAGTCAGCGGTCGGCATCGAGGTGCCGAACAAGTCCGCGAGCCTTGTCACCATCCGCGAAGTCCTGGAGACCGCGGCATTTCGTGAAGGCACTCATAAGCTGGCGCTCGCGCTCGGCAATGACGTGTCGGGCCAGTCGATCGTCAGCGACCTCACGCGCATGCCACACCTTCTCATCGCGGGCGCCACGGGCCAGGGCAAGAGCGTGTGTATCAACGCGCTCATCACGAGCCTGTTGTTCCAGGTCACTCCGGAACACATGCGTCTTTTGCTCATCGATCCCAAGCGCGTCGAGCTCACGAACTACAATGGCTTGCCTCACCTCGCGCTGCCGGTGCTGGTCGAGCCACACCAGGCCGCGGCCGCGCTGCGCTGGGCCGTTGCGGAGATGGATCGCCGCTACAAGTTGTTTTCGGCCGAGGGCGTGCGCAACATCGCCGCGTACAACGAGAAGGCCACTCAGCGCCAGGCGCGCCAGCTCCCTTACATCGTCATCATCATCGATGAGCTGGCCGACCTGATGATGGTCGCGGCCGGAGAGATCGAAGAGCTGATCTGTCGAATCGCGCAGCTTGCGCGCGCCGTCGGCATCCATCTCGTCATCGCCACGCAGCGTCCATCCACTGACATCATCACCGGTCTCATCAAAGCCAACATCCCTTCGAGGATCGCATTCGCGGTCGGCTCGCAGGTCGACAGCCGCGTCATCCTCGACACCGGCGGCGCCGAGAAGCTGCTCGGCCGCGGCGATATGCTCTATCAGCCCGTCGACGCCGGCAAGCCCACGCGCATACAGGGCGCGTTCGTCAGCGATCCGGAGGTCGAATCGGTCGTCAACTTCTGGCGTTCGCAGGGCGAGCCGCGCTTTATGGAGGAGATCCTCGAGCAAGGTCCTGGCACCGAATGGGAAGGCGGGCAGATCGCCGAACGCAAGCTGGACCCA
>DASVEP010000044.1:0-2275 GCA_036380475.1 Candidatus Dormiibacterota bacterium | reverse complement strand
AGGGAATCAGACTGTTCTTGCTGACCGAGATGTACTGGATCACCACTGATCCAGACGGAGGCCGCGCGCGGTTGGAGCGGCTATTGGCCCAGGTTGCTGAAACAAGGGAATCCTTAGACCCGGGCGTTCACGCCCGCGCCCTTCGTGCACGCGGCGCGGCATTCGACCTTATCAACCGCTACGACCTCGGCGAGCCGGAATATGTGCGCGCCCTCGAGCTTTTCCGGGCCGCCAACGAAGAGGAGTACATCGGTCCACTCACTGCTCGAATCGCCAACTCGGCGCTTCGGCAAGGCGATCTAGCGCGTGCGGTGGCCCTGGCGACAGAAGCACTCCAGATCGCTCGGGGGAAAAGGAACCCCGGCGACGAGGGTTTTGCCCTTTTTGTGCTCGCGATGGCTGCGTTCACGCGGGGGGACCTGGAGCAAGGAAAGCAGCTTGTTCATGAGAGCGCCCCACTCACCAATCGCGGCGCGTCCACCTTCATCAGCGGCACGTCGCTTGTGGCTGCGGCCGAGTTCCTCATACCGGCGGGTCAACTCGATCAAGCAGAGACTGATTTACATGCCGGTCTCGAAAGGCTCGCTTCCATCAGCGACCGGATAAACATTCCATACGCAATCGGCGCCGCAGCAGCGATCGCTGCGCTTCGAGGAGATGCAGACCGTGCTGGAACCTTGTGGGGAGCACTCGAAGGAATCGTCGACCTGGATCCAAAGAGCACAGCGCGAGGCGCAATGAGCGATAACAAGCCTTTCCTCCAGGACGTCCAGGGTGCGGAATTTGAGAAAGGGCGAGCCCGAGGCCGGACCCTATCGCGTGAGCAGGCGATTGAATACACACTATCGAGCGCGTAACGCGGGTTCTGTATTAGCGAGTTCCACCTACCGATTCTGAAGACGAAACCCGACCGCTGGAGTGCGGGCAGGCCACGCCCGCACTCCATTTGCTTGCGGCTAGCGCAGCGTCTTGAACGCCGCCCGTACCTCCTGGCTGAACAGCTCGGGCTCTTCCCAGGCGGCGAAGTGGCCGCCTTTGTCGACCGCGTTGAAGTAGGCGAGGCTGGGGTAGCCCTTCTCGACCCAGCTGCGCGGCGACCGCCAGATCTCGCCGGGGAACGTGGTGAAGCCGACCGGGATCGTGACCTGAGGCCGCGGGTGCCCGGCCGCTCGGGCAGCGGCCTGTCCGCTCTCCCAATACTCCCGAGCCGCCGAAGCGCCGGTGCCGGTCAACCAGTACAGCGTGATGTTGTCGAGGATGTGGTCACGCGTGAGATTGCCGGATGGCTTCTGATCAACGAAAGCGCTGGAGATTTTGTAGTACGCGTCCGTGTCGTGGTCGAGCATCCAGGCCGCGAGGGCGACGGGTGAGTCCAGCAATGCGTAGCCGATCGTCTGCGGCCGCGTGGCCTGCTCGATGAAATAGCCATTGCCGCTGGTGCGGAAGGTGGTGATTGCGGCGAGCGCCGCGCGTTCCTCATCGGTTTCCACCGACGGGGGGCCGCCGGCCAGCACTGTGACGAGCAGGTTCGTGTGGATGCCCAGCAGGCCCTTGGGTGCCAGCCGGCCCATCGCGTCGGTGACGGCGGCGCCCACGTCGCCGCCCTGAGCGACGTATCGGGTGTAGCCGAGGCGGGTCATCAGGTCCGCCCAGGCTTTCGCCATGCGGCCGGGGTACCAGCCGAGCTCTTTCGGCTCGCTGGAGAACCCGTAGCCAGGCAGCGACGGCAGCACCACGTCGAACGCATCCTCAGCTTGCCCGCCGTGCGCGGTCGGATCGGTGAGCGGACCAATGGTCTCGAGCAGCTCTATCACCGAGCCCGGCCAGCCGTGAGTCATGATCAGGGGCATCGCGTTCTTGTGTCGCGACTTCACGTGGATGAAGTGAATGTCGACCCCATCGATCTCGGTCTTGAACTGCGGCAGCGCGTTCAGTCTCGCCTCGCATGTGCGCCAGTTGTAATCGGTCGTCCAATAGCGGGTGAGCGCCTGAAGCGTCGCGAGCTGGACGCCCTGCGACCGATCTGCTACCAGCTCCTTGGTGGGCCAACGTGTCGCGGCGACACGGCGCCGAAGATCAGCCAGCGCCTCCTCTGGAATATCGACCGTGAACGGACGGACTGCGGTAGCCGTCGTGACAGTGGGTGTGCTCATCGGGAATCCTTCCTCCCTTTGCAACAACGGGCCGACCCTCTCCCCAGCTAATCACGAGTTGACGCCGCCGCGGAGCCTTTGTCAAGGAGACGGAATCATGACGTCGACGCTGTACTTTCAGC
>DASVEP010000043.1:0-23180 GCA_036380475.1 Candidatus Dormiibacterota bacterium | reverse complement strand
ATCCAGTCATGAGATGGGCCGGTGGGCGTGTGACGTTCGAGGATTCGGTGACATCCTCCCGCGCGATCACTGGACGCGAGCTTCGCGACGCGTTCTTCCAGGACATGTCGACGCTGACGCTCGGAGTGGTACGCGCACGCGAGTCCTCGCTTTTCGTAGGGCCCTTAGAAATCATCCGGTTCGGCCCAGCGAAAACCACCCGCGCCGGCGTCGAGCTCCCCATCGAAGGCGGGCTTGCGGTGAGAAAGCCAGGCGGACACCTGCGCATCGCAGCATCGAAAGGCCTGCTCACCGCGTCGGTTGAGGGCTACAGTCCGCTGCTTCCACTTCCCCTCTACGTGCTCACCCAGCTTCCGTTTCATCACACGGTCATGCGATTGCACCTGCTGCGCGAGCGGGGGCGGCTGCCCATGCCCGGCATGCCGGCGCCGCCAGCCGGCCGCATCGCCGCGGGCGCCATCGATGCCGGCGTGTGTACGGCGGCGACCCTGCTCGCTTTTAAGCACCGGCGTCTTCTCGCGCTGGCAGCGATCACTGCGGGTTATCACATCGCCTGCTGGAGCGCGGCCGGGCGTACCGCCGGCGGCTTGATCGTCAGGCAGCGCGTCGTGTCGGTGGACGGTTCGCGCGTCAGCCCCGGCCAATCGCTGGTGCGGTTGCTCGCGTTGCCCATCGCCGCGATGCGGGTGCGAGCGATCCACGACCAGATCGCGGGCACCGAGGTTATCTCGGACTAAGAACTAGCATTCTCGAAGCGATGGCCTCTGCGGTCGACCTCGTCATCTTCGGCGCCTCCGGCGACCTCGCCCGGCGAAAGATCCTCCCCTCATTGGGAGCGATGTCCGCGCGGGAGGGCCAGAAGCTTCGTGTGATCGGCGCCGGGCGAAGCGCCAAATCGACCGATGACTTCCGAGCACTTGTCAAGGAGGCGAGCGGAAGCCCCGACCTGGCATCAAGCGCCGAATGGGTTCAGCTCGACTACTCCGACCCCTCGACCTTTGCGCCGGTCAATGCGCTCATCGCCACGACCAAGGTCGTGATCTTCTACCTCGCCACGCCCCCGGAGACTTTCAGCCCCATCCTCGTAGCCGTCGCCAACTCGGGGATGGCGACCAAGGGCGACCCATCTCGACGCATCGTGCTGGAGAAACCACTCGGCCACGACCTGGCCACCGCGCGCCAGCTCAATGCGCAGCTCGCAGCCGCATTCGAGGAACTTCAGATCTATCGCATCGACCACTACCTTGCCAAGGACACCGTCCAGAACGTCCTCGCCTTCCGGTTCTCGAACTCCTTGTTCGAGCCGGTGTGGAACCGCAACCTGGTCGAGACGATCCAGATCACGGCCGCCGAAGAGGAAGGCATCGGTCAGCGAGCAGGCTATTACGACCAGACCGGCGCGGTGCGCGACATGATCCAGAACCACGTGCTCCAGCTGCTCGCATTGGTGACGATGGAGCCGCCAACGACGTTCGATGCCGACTACGTGCGGAGGGCCAAGCGTGCGGCTTTGCGTGCGATGTCCCCGCTTGACGTCACGTCGGCCGTGCGCGGGCAGTACGAGGGTTACCTGGATGCGCCCGGAGTCGCACCCGACTCGCGGCGTGAAACTTTCACCGCGGCGCGCGTGTCGATCGAGAACTGGCGCTGGGACGGGGTGCCGATCTTCATTCGCACCGGCAAGGCGCTGCGACGCCAGGCCACCGAGGTGGTCATCAAGCTGCGCGACGCACCCGTTCTGCGATTGGGCGGCCGCCGGCAGCGTGGGATCCCGACACTGATCGTCATCCGGGTCCAGCCTGACGAGGGGATTACGCTGCGCATCGGCGCCAAGAGGCCGGGTCCGCGGTTCGAGCTCGTGCCCGCGGGCATGCGGCTCGACTACTCGAAGCTGACCCGAGCCGAGCTCCCCGACGCCTACGAGAACGTGCTGTCGGAGGTGTTGACCGGCGGCCACTCGGCATTCCCGGGCGCGGAGGAGATCGAGCTGCAGTGGGAGATCGTCGACCCGCTGATCAAGGCGTGGGAGGCAGAGGGCCATCCAGAGGTCTACCTGGTCGGGTCTTGGGGTCCACGCGCCGCGGACGACCTGGTCGCCGGCGGCGGGGGCGGACGGTGGATCGTGAGCGGAGACGAACCGGGCACGGCGTGAAATAGAAGAGGGGACAGCCCGAGCCGTCCCCTCAGAAATTAACCAGAACTGACTACATCTTCGAGCGGGCCATGCCTCCGCCCATCGGGCTGGTCTTGCCGCTCATCCAGAGCTCGGCCTTGTTCGGGTACAGGACGACCAGCAGAACTCCGGCAAGGATCGCGATCACGAACGGGATCACGTCGAAGCGTCCGATAGAGATCTCCGCGAAGATCTGGTAAACGACCTGAAGGATCGCGTACAGGATCAGGGCGCGGACCCAGCTCACATTGGCGACGGGGTCAAAACCCGCAATCATCAATCCCGCTCCAAACGCGACACCGGCTACGGAAGCCGTCACGCCGAAGCTTTGGTCGAACTGGAAGAAGCTGCCGCCCACGAAACCTGCCGCGGACCCAGCCGCTATCAACACACCCATCACCCACATCAAAAGCTTCAACGCCAGGGGGTTCCACTTAGCCACTATTGCCTTTCCTCCATTTCGACCGCAATTGATTGTCAGGTTTAGTGAGAGCAGCGGTCATTTGTTGCCCACTTAATACGCCAAGTGCACGTGACATTGCAACGGTCTTCAACTCAAAACTTGCGCCCCGCCCCGCCAAACCCGTAGCGGCCTCAGGCCGTAGGCCCAGGCGAACGCCCCTTCGTGGTCGGCGTCCCAGAGGACGAGGTCGGCCAGCATGGAGGGGGCCACGCAGCCTCGATCCGAACGGGAAACCGAGAGCGCGCCCCCGACCGTGGCCGCGATCAGCGCCCGCTCGACCGAGAGCTTGAAAACCGCCACGGCCATGGCCACGACCACGCTCATGCTCGTGATCCCGCTGGTGCCGGGGTTGTGGTCGGTGCCGAGGGCGATAACGGTCCCGGCGGCAGCGAGGTCCTTGATGGGCGGCAGCTTGCCGATCGAGAGGGCTGTGCCCGGGGCGAGGGTGGCCACCACGCCAGCCCGGGCCAGCGCGACCGCGTCTCCGCGGTTGGCGCAGAGCAGGTGGTCCGCCGATGCCGCGTGCAGCTCGGCCGCCAGCCTCGCGCCGCCAGTGCGGGCAAGCTCGTCAGCGTGAAGGCGAGGGATGAGCTTGGCTTCGACCGCCGCCTTGAGGATGCGGCGCGACTGGGAGACGGAGAAGTAGCCGCGGTCGCAGAACACATCGCAGAACCGCGCGCCCGCCAGGTGCGCGTCGGCGCACCAGCTCGCCACCTGCTTTGAGTAAGCGTCGATCTTGGCGCCCCGGTCAGGCGGTTTTGCATGAGCGGCAAGGAAGGTGACTTCGATGCGAGGCAGGTCTTTGCGGTCACTGAGGCGCTTGAGGATTCGCGTCGCCTCGATTTCGCCGACGCGCTCGAGGTGATACCCGGTCTTCGCCTCGACGGTGGTGGCGCCGCCTTCCAGCCATCGCCGCATGCGTTCGCCAGTCGATTGTTCGAGAGCAGTCGGGCTTGCCTCGCGGGTCGCCTTCACGGTCGCGACGATGCCTCCGCCTGCCTTCGCCACCTCCTCGTAGGTGGCGCCCGCCGTTCGCATGGCCACCTCGGCCATTCGATTCCCTGCATACACAGGATGGGTATGCGCATCGATGAGCCCGGCAGTGACGAGACCTCCGCCGCAGTCGTCCTCATGGGCGACGTAGCCCATCAGCTCGAGAGGCTCTTCGCCCTGACGACCGCACCACGCGATGTGCTCGTCATCGTCGACTATCACCGCAGCCTTCTCGATGACACCGGCTTGCGTACCGGTGAACAGCCTGCCGATGTTGAAGAGCCGCCTCACTGCGTCATGACCGTCTTTCCGCCCACGACGACGTTGATGACGTCACACGCCGAGCGGCTGAACACCACCTGGGCCGCATCGAGCTGTCTGCCGTCGACGCCATCGATCGTGACGAAGTCGGCAAGCATGCCTGCTTTGATATCGCCGCCATCCCAACCCAGGGCGCGCATTCCGCCGGAAGTGGCCGCGCTCAGAAGTTCCTCCGGCTGATGCAGCACGCGACGTCCTGTGGCGCGGCGCTGGTCGAGCTCCGCTGCACGTGCCTCTTCGAGCATGTCGATGACAGCATTGGAGTCGCTGCCCACGCAAAGCGGGCTGCCGGCGTCGACAAGGCTCCGTGTCGGCCCAACTCGATCGCCGAGCCCACGTTCGCTGGTTGGACATGCGCAGACGGCAACCCTGTGACGACCAAGCAGCGAGATATCGCTCTCGTCGACATGGATGGCGTGGATGGCGGTGAGGTCCGGACCCAGGATGCCTTCGCGCTCGAGGAGCTGCGCCGGTGTGCATCTTTCGACGGCGAGACAGTCCTCGACCTCGCCCGGCTGCTCGGCGAGATGGATGTGCAGGGGTGCTTTGCGCTTGCGCGCCCAGGCGGCAACGACGCGCATGGATCGCGGATCGACGGCTCGAACGCTGTGTATCGCAGCTCCGATGCGTACACCCACGCCTTCCTCGAGCTGGTCGACTCGAGAGACCCATCCATCCACATCGCCATCGGAGAACGTCTGCTGGACGCTTCCTAATGGACGCCCATCGAGTCCGCCGCGCAGGTAGCACGCGTCGATGAGCGTGATGCGTATGCCGGCGTCCCGCGCGGCAGCGATCAACGCCTCGCCGAGGCGATTGCCGTAGCGATGGAGGTAGTGGAACTCGCCGACTGCGGTGATCCCCGCGACGAGCATCTCCTTGAACACCGACCTTGCGTAGTCGTGATATTCGTCGGGCTCCCAGCCCGCGGCCGCGCGATACATCTCCTCGCGCCACTCCCAGAAATCGCCGCCCCCCGACTCGGCGGTTCCGCGCAGCCGGTGCTGGAAAGCATGGCTGTGCACGTTGGCGAGGCCAGGGATCGTCCAGCCCTTGAGCCGAACAGCGCCGGTGGGCGCATCGACGCCTTCGGTAACCGACGTGATCCGACCATCCTCGACCTCGATCAGAACGTTGTCGGCGCGCCGGCCGAGCCAGGCCTCTTGCGCGTGCCAGACCCCGGATCCGTTCAACCGCTCATGGGGATGCGGACGCCGCGTTCGCGAGCGACCTCGATGGCGCGCTCGTACCCCGCGTCGGCGTGCCTCATGACGCCGGTGCCGGGGTCGTTCGTGAGTACGCGTTCGAGCTTGCGGGCCGCCTCATCGCTGCCGTCGGCGACGACCACCATCCCGGCGTGTATGGAGCGCCCGATGCCCACCCCGCCGCCGTGGTGGACGCTGACCCACGAGGCGCCGCTAGAGGTGTTGAGCAGTGCGTTGAGGATCGGCCAATCGGCGATCGCATCCGAGCCGTCTTGCATGGCTTCCGTCTCGCGATACGGCGAAGCAACAGAACCGGAATCAAGGTGATCGCGGCCGATCACGATGGGGGCCTTCACAGTGCCACTACGCACAAGCTCGTTGAATCGCAAGCCCGCACGCGCCCGCTCGCCGTAACCGAGCCAGCAGATTCGCGCCGGTAGACCCTGAAACTTGACCTTCTCGCCGGCGGCCTCCATCCAGCGCACTAGGGCGGCGTCATCGGAGAATTCCTCCACGATCGCGCGGTCGGTGGCTGCGATATCCGCCGGGTCACCCGAAAGCGCGACCCACCTGAATGGTCCTTTGCCCTCGCAGAACAGCGGCCTGATGTAAGCGGGCACGAAACCCGGAAAATCGAAGGCGCGCTTCGCGCCCCCCAGCTTCGCCTCCGCGCGCAGGCTGTTGCCGTAGTCGAACACTTCCGAGCCGCGGTCGAGGAACACGATCATCGCGTCGACGTGCAGGGCCATGGTCTCGCGCGCGCGACGCACGTAGCCTTCGGGGTCATCGAGGCGCAGCTCCTGCGCGTCTTCAACGCTGAGGCCCACCGGGATGTAGCTCAACGGATCATGCGCAGGCGTCTGGTCGGTGACGACGTCCACCTCAAACCCAAGCAGCAACAGCGTCGGAAGCACCTCGGCAGCGTTGCCGTGCAGCCCAATCGAAAGGGCCCGCCTTGCTTTCTTCGCCTCGGTGGCGAGGGTCAACGCCTGCTCGAGATCGGACGCGCGCACGTCCAGGTAGCGATCGTGGAGACGTCGCTCGATCCTGGTGTCGTCGACTTCGACGCAGATGGCAACGCCGCCGTTCAGCGTTACAGCGAGTGGCTGCGCGCCGCCCATTCCGCCAAGGCCCGCGGTGACCGTGATCGTGCCCGCGAGCGTCCCCCCGAATCGCTTGCGCGCGATGGCGGCGAACGTCTCATAGGTGCCCTGGAGGATGCCTTGCGTGCCGATATAGATCCATGACCCGGCCGTCATCTGGCCGTACATGGTCAGGCCGAGTGCTTCCAGCCGCCTGAACTCTTCCCAGGTCGCCCATTCGGGTACCAGCAAAGAGTTGGCGATCAGGACCCGCGGCGCCCATTCATGCGTGTCGAAAACGCCGACCGGCTTGCCCGACTGGACCAGGAGCGTTTGGTCGCCTTTCAGGTTCTTCAGCTCATGGACGATGGCGTCGAACGCCGCCCAAGAACGCGCGGCCCGGCCCGTCCCGCCATACACGACCAGGTCCTCGGGCCGTTCGGCGACCTCCGGATCCAGGTTGTTCATCAGCATTCGCATCGCCGCTTCCTGCGGCCAGCCGAGGCAGCTCAGCTCCGTGCCTCGCGGGGCGCGGACAACTCGCGGCGAGCTCATTTCAACGGTCCGGTCACGGCTTGCGCTGCGCTGACAACCGCCCCGGTTCGGATGAGGTTCGCCGCCGCGGCAAGCTCTGGCGAGACCACGCGGTCGGGGCCGACGCCGGGTACGTGCTCGCGAACGAGTTCGCGCACCGCAGCCGTTGCCGGCGCCGATTTCAGCGGCGCGCGGAGGTCCAACGCTCGGGCGGCGGCGACGAGCTCGACCGCCAGGATGTTGGTGAGGTTTTCGAGAACCGTGCGCAGCTTGAGTGCCGCGCCCCAACCCATCGAGACATGGTCTTCCTGCATTCCCGATGTCGGCACTGAGTCCACGCTGGCCGGCGCGGCCAGCCTGCGATTTTCGGCCACCAAAGCCGCCGCGGTGTACTGCGCGACCATGAGGCCCGAGTTGACGCCAGGCTCTTCGGCGAGGAATGGCGGCAGGCCCTCGGACCTATGCGGGTCGAGCAGGCGGTCGACCCTTCGCTCCGCGATGGCGCCTACCTCGGCCGCTGCGATGGCGAGGAAATCGGCGGCAAACGCCAGGGGTTCGCCATGGAAGTTGCCGTTGGACTCCACCTCTCCGTTTTCGAGCACGACCGGGTTGTCGATCGCGGATGCGAGTTCCACTGCAGCAGTCCTGCGCGCGAAGTCCAGAGTGTCGCGCGCGGCCCCGGCGACCTGCGGGCTGCATCGAACCGAGTACGAGTCCTGGACCGCGTGCACCGAGTGGCGATGGGACGCAACGATCCCAGAACCTCGGAGCAACCTCGCCAGGTTTGCGGCGCTCGCCACCTGGCCGGCATGGGGACGGATCTGGTGAAGATGCGGTTGGAAGGGCCGGTCCGTGCCCAGCAGCGCTTCGGCCGACATCGCCGCGGTGATATCCGCGACTCGAAAGTACAGCTCGGCGTCATTGCACGCCAGCGCCAGCATCCCCAACATGCCGTCGGTGCCGTTTATCAACGAGAGTCCTTCCTTGGTCTCGAGCTTCAGCGGCTTGATCTTCGCAGCGCGCAGCGCCGGGGCGGCAGGCTGACGCACGCCATCCCTGTTGACGACTTCGCCTTCACCGACCAGCGCCAGCGCGATGTGCGCCAGCGGCGCGAGGTCGCCGCTGCACCCGACCGACCCATATCGCGGAACCACCGGCGTGATGCGGGCGTTGAGCACCGCCACCAGGACCTCGGCCACCACCGGCCGCACGCCCGAAAACCCCATCGAGAGCGTGCGCGCCCGCAGGAGCATCGTCGCCCGCACGACCTCGTCGTCGACCGGCGGCCCGACCCCGGCCGCGTGGGAACGGATGAGCGCGAGCTGCAGCTCCGGCTGTCGAAGCGGGGCCACGCGCGTGCCGGCAAGCGCGCCGAAGCCGGTCGAAACGCCATAGACCGGTTCGCGTGACCGCGCTGCACGCTGCACGCGAGCCCGGCTCTGCTCCATCTTCGCCCGCGCGGCCGCCGAGAGCGTGACCTGCTCCCCCCCGCGCGCCACCGCCACCACCTGCTCCTCGTCCAGCGAGGCGCCCCGGAGTGTGACGGTCACAAGCGAAGGCTACTCAATGTCAGGCCGGTATGTTTTTCAGGGCCTCGCGTCGGCTCAAGCCGCTGAGCTGGGATTCGTGCGCGCGCACGTAGCGCGCGACCTCGTCAGGGTCCGTCCAGGCGTACGCGCGAAGCGCCCACCCGATGGCCTTGCGGATGAAGAAATCGCGGTCGGCGAGGTTCGGCTCGATGTTGGCGTACAGCAGCTCGAGGTTGGTGTCCTTCTTGAAAGAGATCTGGCAGATGATGGAAACGCGCCGCTTCCACAGGTTCTCGTCGGTGCTCCAGGCACGCATCATCGGGCGCATCTTCTCTGGATCTGATCGCAGCAGCCCGCCGACGTGGTGGGCCGCCTCGTCCACATGGTCCCACCATGCACCGGTCACGATCATCTCCTCGAACATCGGCATCACGCTTGGCGTGCGGAACGCGGCATAGCTCCTGTGGCCCGCCAGCTCCATGGCCGCATATCGCTCCTCTCGAAACTCTGCAGCGCGCCATAGCTCCAGCACCGCAGCCTGCCACTCATCGCGTGACGACAACGAGAACTCCGCGAACGCGGCCTTGCAGATCGAGCGCAGCTCTGGCATGCGGACGCCGCGATACGGCATCGTCGACTTCATGTACGCCTGCATGCCGGCCGCCCTGGTGGGGTCGGCTTTCGCGGCCAGCTCTGAGCGGATGCGCTCAGAGAGCGCCCTCACGGAGCCGGGATGTAGCGCGCGCGGACGGGCTTGCCGTCGTCGACCTCGACCATCCAGGTCGCACCTTTTTCATAGCCGCCCTCGCCGGGCTTGATAACCCGGCGCCGGACGAGGTCTTCGACTAGCTCCCAGACGATGTCGCCATGGGTGCAGAGGACGACGTCGTCGAGCTCCGGGTCGTCCATGAACTCGAATACGCCACGCAATCCACGGCCCTCAGCCAGCTTGGGCGTCTCCTGGACCTCGAGGTCTCGATCGCGCGCGAGCGGCTCCACTGTCTGCACGCAGCGCACATACGGGCTGGAGTGGATCGCGGAGATCTTGAACGGCTTGAAGACGTCGATGAGCGCCTCCGCCTGCCGCACACCCTTCTTGCTCAACGGGCGCTTGCGGTCGTCGCCTTGCCAGTGGCCGCGGCTGCCGGCCTTGGCATGACGAACGAAATAGAAGACGTTGGCCGCCTTGCTCATTTGTCTATCGCCATCCATTTGCGAAGACGCCTGCGATCGAGCGCATCCCAGACTTTCGGCCAGTCCTTCCGTGCTTTCTGCGCGGCCACGTGCTCCAGCGCGATGAGCTCGCCGGCGACGAAGGCCCGGCGTCCGGTCACGCGTGCGCCACGCAGCCAGGCCTGCGCTGTGACGCTGTCCTGGTGCTCGCCAAGGATGGTCTGCAGCTTCGCGGCCGCGCGCGCGAAGGCTGTGGCGTCAGCGCCGATGACGGGGGCGACCGCTTCCGCGGCATAGCGAGCCCGCTTGGCCAGGATCCGGATGCGATGCAGCTCAGGATCGGTCGCCTGCTCGGGCAATTGCCGGACCGCGCTGCGCAGGCGGCGCCACGGGCTGGTCGCAAGAGGTGGGAGCATCGTCGAGGCCGGCTGGTCGGCATCCAGGGTGCCCAATGGCGCATGCGCCGCGGCCACCAGCCGCTCCAGCAGCTCGACGTATCGGTCCGAGTCGAGCTCCGTGTACAGCTTTTTCCTGAGCGATTCGATCTCGACCTCGAGGATGTGCAGAAGCGAAGCCGCCGACTTCGAGTCGCTGGAAGGCAAAGCCTTGGCCCGCTCACGAAGCCTCTCGAGCAGCACCTCGCGGTCGCGAACGGCGCCGAGCGCCATGGCCAGCCAGCCGAGCTCGGAACGCAGTGGCTCGGTCCACTCGGGTTCGAGCAGCGGACCAAACGTCCGCAGGTGGGACCTCAGCTTCCGCGTCGCCACGCGAGCCTGGTGGACGGCCTCCGGGTCCGAGCCCACTCGTACCAGCGGATCGTGACGCAGGATCGCCGCGACCGCGTCGGCGAGCACGCTGCGGATGACGTCCCGCGCAGGCGACTCGGGCGTGACCGGAAACGGCGCGACCTCTGGCGGCTCCATCGCCCGCGGCCCAAGCGCCCTTATGTGTTTTGGAGTCGGATCCGGCGCACCTGCCCCGGCACCGCGGAGGCGCTCGACAAGCGGCGCCACAACGGCTTCGTTGCCATCAGCGCCCGCAACCTCGACCTCGATCTCACGGAAGCGCGCCGCCACGCGCCGGCCGTCGCGTACCGAAACCTCGTCATCGACGACTTCCGCGACACGGCCGCCGTCCGCACCTAGAAGCCGAACCCGGCGTCGCACGGTCGAAAGGCGCGCCACGGCCACCAGCTCCGACGTGCGCACGTAGGCGCGCACGAGACCGACTGCGGCGGCCGGCGGCTTCTTGGCCCCGCCCTGAAAGGTGATCTCGTCACGCTCGAGCATTCCTTCTTCCATCGACGGCGACAGCTTGAGGGTCCAACCCTCGCCCGCCCGGTACCGCATCGACACCCCCCAGCGCGCGAGCCGCAGATCGGGGGTGTCGTAGTAGACGGTTTCGAGCCTGACCGCCTCGGGTGGGGTGACGGTGACTCCGTCGACGACTCCGGTGAGATCCGGGAGGTGGAACGCGGGGCCGGCCCCGAGCTTCACCTCACGCTCGAGCACTTAATGGGGTCCCAGCGAATTCGAGCCCAAGGCTCCGAATTCGTGCGGCCTAAGCATGCTTGATGAGGGTTACCACTCCGTTGCCGCGCGCGCGGTCGAGAGCCAGTTCCTGGAAGCGCCGTTGGGCGTTGATGCCGTTCACCGTCTCCACCCTCTGCCATGAGCCGTCGGATCGAAGCTCCCACGCGAGAACATCGTCGGCGAGCGCGATCTCGAAGATCTCCGCGAGGCGGCCGCACAGCTTGAGATCGTTGACCGGCACCACCGCCTCGACGCGGCGGTCGAGGTTGCGCTGCATTATGTCCGAGGAGCCGAGGTAGTAGTCGGGCTGGCTCCCCTTGCCAAAGCTGAAGATGCGCGAATGCTCGAGGAAGCGGCCCACGATTGATCGCACCCTGATGCGTTCGGAGAGTCCGGGAACGCCAGGCCGCAGCGAGCACATGCTGCGGACGATGAGGTCGATCTCGGCCCCTGCCTGTGATGCCGAATAAAGGGCATCGATCATGTCGGGGTCGACCAGGTTGTTGACTTTGATGATGATGCGACCGTCCGGTTTTGCTTCGCGGTCGATGAGCTGCGTGATGCCGGTGCGCAGGCTGGACGGCGCGACCAGCAGCTTGCGGTAGCGATTCTGGCGGCTGTAACCGGTGAGAAGGTTGAACAGCTCGGTGACGTCGGCGCCGAGGTCGGCGTCGGCGGAAAGCAGGCTGACGTCCTCGTATCCATGCGCGGTGTTCGGGTTGTAGTTACCGGTCCCAACATGCACATAGTTCTGGATGCTCTTGCCCTCACGCCGGACCACGAGGGTCACCTTGGCGTGCGTCTTCAGGCCCACCAACCCGTACACGACGTGGACGTTGGCCTCTTCGAGCGCTCGCGCCCAAGCGATGTTCGCTTGCTCATCCCCACGCGCTTTGAGCTCGACCAGCGCCGCCACCTGCTTCCCGGTCTCGGCCGCCCGAATGAGGGCGCGCACGATGGGGCTGCCAGGGCCGGAGGTCCGATACAGCGTCTGCTTGATCGCCAGCACGCTGGGGTCGCTCGCGGCCTGGTCGATGAAAGCTTCGACGGACGTCGCAAAGGAGTCATAGGGATGGTGCGCGAGCACATCGCCTGACCGCAGGACCGCAAACAGGTCGGGAACCTCGGCACCGATCCCTCGCAACCGCGGCTGCGTGGCCGGAGTCCATGGCTCCTCTTTCAGGTCGGGCCGGTCGAGACTGGTGAGCGCGCCGAGGCTGCCTAGATCGAGCAAGCCGTCCGACTGATAAACGTCGGCAGGCTGGAGTTCGAGCTCACGCGTCAGCAGCTCCAGAACCTCCGCCGACATTCCCGGGTCGACCTCGAGCCGCACCACCCTCGCGTGCCGGCGGCGGCGGCGCAGCTCCGTCTGGATGGCGGCGAGGAGGTCCTCGGCATCGCTGTCGACATCGTCGAGGTCTCCATCGCGCGTCACGCGAAACGGGTGATGGGCGATGACGTCCATGCCCGGGAATAGGGCCTGCAGGTGAAGCGCGATCACGTCCTCGAGAGGCACATACCTCGATTCATCGGTGAGAGGGATGAAGCGCGGCAGCACCGGTGGGACCTTTACGCGCGCGAATCGGTGCTCGCGGCGGTGAGGATCTCGGACCGTGACGGCCAGGTTTAGCGAGAGATGCGAGATGTAGGGAAACGGATGGCCCGGGTCGACTGCAAGCGGCGTCAGCACCGGGAAGATCTGCTGGCGGAAAACCGCATGCAGCTGCGTGAGCTCCTTCTTGCTCACGGCATCGGCGCGCACGATGTCGATGCCCGCTTCGGAAAGGGCGGGCACGATGCCTGTGTTGTAGAGGCGGTTCTGCCGCTCGACGAGGCTGACGACCCGTGCCCTGATGGCCTTCAGCTGCTCCGCCGGCGACATGCCGTCGGGTGATGCCACGGCGACCGCCGCGAGCACCTGTTCCTTGAGGCCCGCCACGCGGACCTGGAAGAAGTCGTCGAGGTTCTGGCTGAAGATGCCCAGGAACCGCACACGCTCCAGCAGGGGAAGTCTGGGGTCCTCGGCCATCGCCAGGACGCGCTCGTCGAAGTCGAGCCTGGACAGCTCCCGGTTGAGGAACCGAGGGGCGTCCGAGGCCCCGACAGGGCTTGTCGCCTCCGGTTCAGCCTGAGCTCCCACAGCCACTGCGCAACTGTACCCGTTGCGCGCGATTTCCTTGGTTAGGTCCAGGTTAAGGACTGGGAAAGTGCCCGGACACGGCCTGAATTCGGGCTGAAGCGGGAAATCAACCCATGCCGACCGACGTCACTTAACGCTTTTGCGCCCGAGATTTAACCCACCGGCGATAGCCTGGCTACGTCAGCCGGACCAAAAGCGAGGCAGGAGACGAACATGGAAGCGATAGACGACCTGGAGCGCTCGAGCGTGAGCTGGGTGGGCAGGCTGGTCGAGGTTCTGCAGCCCCTCAGCCTTCGGGCGGACCGCCTGGCGGGTATGCGCCTTTTCGCCGGGCTGCGGTGGTCGGACCTCGAGTTCGCGGCCGACCGGCTTCGGGAGACCGAGGTCGACAGAGGCACGCGGATGACCGTCCAGGGCCGTCCCAGCTACCGGCTCTGGCTCATCACCGAGGGTGAGGCGCTCGTCTCCGCGAACGCCCGCCCACTTCGAGTGGTCGGTTACGGCGACGCTGTAGGAATCGCATCTCTCATCGACGGCGGAGGGTCGCCCGAGACCACGATCGCCCTCACGCCGATCAAGGCGCTTGCCGCCGATCCCGCCCAGTTCCGCGAGCTGAACACGCGACCGTCGATCCGCGCCCGGCTGGCGGCCGAGGTGCCGACCCGCCGGCGGCGCCGCTCGGGCTAGCTTCCGACCGAGTCCACCCAGGCCGCCGAGCTCGCGGGAAGGGTCAGCCGGCCGTCTCTGAGGCTGGCCAGCTCGGCGCTCGCGACAGCGAGGGTGCCGCACAGAGGAATCGCGACGGGGCGCTGGAGGAAGTTGCAGGCGACGGTCAGACGCCCCCGCGCATAAACGAGCACCCCGTCCGGGGCGGGTCGCCACGCTATAGAGGTGTCCACCCATTGCGACAGGCGGCGGCGCATGGTTAGCGCGCGCTTGTAAAAAGCGAGCATCGAGGTCCACGACGCCTCTTCGGCGTCTGCCGCCCAGCGGTCCCACCCCGGCGGCTGCGGCAGCCAGGGCGGCTTGAGCGAAAACCCTGCGTTCGGTTTCCCCTTGATCCACGGCAGGGGCACGCGGCAGCCGTCGCGGCCGGGGCTGCGGCCGGCGGTGTGGATGAACAACGGGTCCTCCTTCGTCTCTGGCGCGAGCTCCACCTCCTCCAGGCCCAGCTCCTCGCCCTGGTAGAGAACGACCTGGCCTGGCAGGCCGAGCAGGAGGAGCAGGGCTGCGCGAGCGCGATCGCGTCCGGTCGAGCCGCCGCCGAACCGGGAGGTGTGACGAACGATGTCGTGGTTGGACAGCGTCCATGTCGGCGCAACATCGGGTCCGCGCAGCGTACGCATGTCGACCTCGATCGAGCGGCGCCACACGTTCTTGTTCCACGACGAGCGGAACAGTCCGAACGCCATGCTCAGCTCGTCCGGAAGGATGTAGCGCGACTGCCGCTGCGGTCCGAAAATCTCGCCGGCCAGTACCCGGTCGGGCTGGTACTCGTTGGCGATCTGGCGCCACCTTCGATAGACGGCGTGCACCTCGGGCTGGTCGACGATTGCAAAGGCGGGGTCGGGGCGGGTCATGCCGGTGCCCGGGTCGCGGACCATCGGCACGTCGTCCAGGTCTTTGCGCTTGAAGAGCGCCGACGCGACGTCGATGCGGAACCCGTCCGCTCCGCGGTCGAGCCAGAACTTGATGATTCGCTCGAACTCGGCAGGCACATCTGGGTTCCACCAGTTGAGGTCCGGCTGCTCGGGCGCGTACAGGTGCAGGTACCACTGGCCGCTCGGCTCATCCCGTGTCCATGCGGGTCCGCCGAACGCAGAACGCCAGTTGTTCGGCGGCGATCCGTCCGGTTTGCCCTCCGCGAAGTGGTACAGGGCACGATGCGGATCGTCGGGCGCGCTCAATGCCGCCTGAAACCACGGATGCTGGTTGGACGTGTGGTTGGGGACGACGTCCACAAGCACCTTGATCCTCAGATCGTGGGCCGCATTCACGAGGGCGTCGAAGTCGGCCAGGGTGCCGTACTCGGGGTTGACGTCGAAGTAGTCGGCGACGTCGTAGCCGTGATCTTTCTGGGGCGATGGATAGAACGGCGTCAGCCACACCGCGTCGACGCCCAGCCGCTTTATGTAACCGAGCTTCTCGGTTATTCCAGGCAGGTCGCCGAGGCCGTCGTCGTTGGAGTCGGCGAAGCTGCGAACGTAGATCTCATAGAAGACGGCCCCCCGCCACCAAGGCCGCGTCAACCGACGTTTCGCTTCATCCAGTCGTTCAGCGGACGGGCGTCGGTGAACACTTTGACGATCTGCTTGCGGGCCGCCGCCGTGCCGAGCCAGGGCTTCAGTCCGAAGTTCTTGTAGATGTAGATGAGCTTGCGCCGGAGCAAGCGCTCGCGTGGGTGATCCTGCGGAAAGCCCGCCGGTACGCGCTTCAGCTCTTCACCGCCGATCGAATACCCGGCTTTCTCGAGCTTTGCCACGATCGCCACAAGTTGCGGGCCGGTGGTTTCCGACGCGACCTTCTTCCGAAATTTCGTGAGCTGTTCAGGCGTGAACCCGTAACGGCCAGATGCAACTGTCAGGTTGCGGGCATCGAGGGATACATATCCACCATTGCCTTCCATGCCCGCGTACCCGGCGATGTTGGTCTTGTACGGCGACTTGTCTTTCGAGAAACGAATGTCGCGGTTGGCGCGAAACACCTTGCCCGGGCCATAGTCCGCCTCGAGCGACTCGATCAGCGCCACCATCGGACCCTTGACCGCCTCCTCGTAGATGGCGCGATTGGCGTCGAAGTACTTCTTCGAGTTGTTCAACTCGAGGCCTATGAAGAATCGCTGGCACTCCTCCGGCCACCCACGAAAAGCAGTCGCCATTGTGGCCAAGGATATCGCGTGACCGAAACCACGAAAATACCCACATGGGGGTGGCCGTCGCGGAGGCTGCGATCGAGACGCGCGGCCTCCGGCGCGTTTTCAAGACGCGAAAGCAGGTCGTCGAGGCGGTTGTCGGTGTCGACCTGACGGTTCGCACCGGCGAGATCTTCGGTTTCCTCGGACCGAATGGCGCGGGCAAGACGACGACGCTGCGCATGCTCGCAACGCTGCTTCCACCGAGCGGCGGCAAGGCCAGGGTGGCGGGCTGCGATCTTCTCACCCAACCGGATCTCGTGCGCCAGCGAATCGGGTACGTGAGCCAGGCGGGCGGCTCTGACTACGAGGTGGTCGGGCGATTCGAGCTGATCTTCCAGTGCCAGCTTTATGGAATGACACGTACGGCCGCGAGCAAGCGCGCCGCCGAGCTCATCGAGATGCTGGAGCTGGACAGCTGCGCGGACCGGCCAGTCAAGACCTACTCTGGCGGACAGAAGCGGCGCCTCGACATCGGGCTCGGCCTCGTGCACAATCCGCAGCTTTTGTTCCTGGACGAGCCCACGACTGGGCTCGATCCCCAGTCACGGGCCCGGGTCTGGGACGAGGTGCAGCGCATGCACGATCGCGGCACCACGGTGTTCCTGACGACCCATTACCTCGACGAGGCAGACGCTCTATGCGATCGGATCGCGATCATCGACTACGGCAAGATCGTGGCCGAAGGAACTCCCGAGGAGCTCAAGCGAGCAGTCGCGGGGGATGTCGTCACGCTCACAGTCGCCGGTGCTCCGCAAGCGGCTCTCGATGTGCTCAAAGGCCAGCCATACGTCCGCGAGGCCTCGCTCGAAGAAGGGTCGCTGCGGCTGTACGTGGATCGCGGCGAGGTAGCGATGCCGGCGATTTTGCGTCAGCTCGACGCTTCCGGAATGCAGCTGCTGACGATCGGCCTGCACCGGCCCAGCCTCGACGACGTCTTCCTCCGCAAGACCGGCCGCTCGCTGCGAGAGGTGGCGGCATGAAGCTTCTTCGCGACACGTGGCTGGTGTTCGGCCGCTATTTCTGGATCTTCATCCACAACCCTGCATGGGTCGTGATCGGCGTCGTGCAGCCGCTGCTGTACCTGCTTCTGTTCGCGCCGCTGCTCAAAACGATCCAGGCGGCTCCCGGTTTCCCCCGGGGTGGTGCGTACAACGTATTCGTGCCGGGCCTGCTGGTGCAGCTCGGGTTGTTCGGTGCGGCCGGCGTGGGCTTCAGCCTCATCGCCGAGCTTCGGATGGGAGTGATCGAACGGCTGCGCGTCACGCCCGTGAGCCGCGTCGCGCTTTTACTGGGCCGGGCGCTACGCGACGTGATGTCGATCCTGATTCAGTCGCTGATCCTGATCCTGCTGGCGCTCCCCTTCGGGTTGAGCATCAACGTTGTCGGCGTCGTTGTCGTGCTTGCGCTCATCGCACTCATCGGTCTGCTGACGGCATCCGTCGCATACACCGTGGCACTCTGGACGCGAAGCGAGAACAGCTACGCGCCGATCATCTTCACCGCCACGCTTCCGATCCTGCTGCTATCCGGCGTTCTGCTGCCGTTGAGCCTCGCGCCGCCGTGGCTGCGCAACATCGCTGCAGCCAACCCGCTCTCATATGCCGTCGATGCGGCGCGAGCGGTATTCCTGGCACACATGAGCGATCCAAGCGTGGTCAAGGGCGTGACGATCATGGCCCTGCTCTGTCTCGTCTCGATCATCATCGGCGCGCGTGCGTTCGGCCGCGCGGTGGCGTAACCCGGGCGGGCTAGGCTTCGAACGGCTGCAGGAATTCCCGCTCGGCGGTCCACATCTCGTCGAAAAGCCGGTCGATCTCCTCGAGCGAGCAGACGGCAGCTGTCAAGGGATCGATCATCAGCGCGTATTTGGCCTTCTGGCGATCGTGCTCGAGAAGCGCCTGGACGACCAGCTCGTGCACTGCCATGTGCGCGCGGTTCAAAGCCGCCAGCTGCTCGGGTATGGCGCCGAAACGGACCGGCTGCACGCCCTCGGGGCCGACGCGACACTCGACCTCGACGTTGCCGCTGCTCGGCAGGTTCTCGATCGCGCCGTCGTTGGTCACATTCCCGTGGATGCTGGTGGTGCGGCCGCCCTCGATCGCCTCGATGATGTAGGACGCGTATTCGTGGCTCCTGCTCTTTGGGATCTCGGTCTCGCCGCGAAGCATCGCGTGGATGCGCTCATCGTTCTCGCGCCTCCAGCGCGGCCAATTGTTGGCATAGAAGCCGCTCTCGCCCAGGTATCCCGGGCGCGCGTACTTCGCGACGAGGTCAGGCCGCTTGCGGAAATACGGGACGTACTCCGAGAAGTGCCCACTTGACTCGGTCACGAAGGCGCCCAGGTGAAACATCACCTCGAAACGCACCGGGTCCTGTTCGTAGATCTCGGGGTCGGTGGCGCGACGCCTCAACGCAGGATAGAGGTCCTCGCCATTGCGCTCCAGCCTGGTGAACCAGGCGTTGTGATTGATGCCGGCGCATTTCCAATCCAGTTCTTCATAGGGAATCTGCAGGTAATCGGCGAGCAGCCTCGACGTGCCCTGGACGCTGTGGCAGAGGCCGATGACCGGCTGTGACGTCGTCCGTGCAGCGGCGAGGGTGAGGATCGACATCGGGTTCGTGTAGTTGAGGACGACCGCGTCGGGAGCCATCCGGCTGACGTCGGCGACGATGTCGAGCCAGGCCGGGCCTGTGCGCAGCGCCTTGAAGATTCCGCCCGGGCCGATGGTGTCGCCGATGCACTGGTCGACCCCGTAGCGCATCGGGATGTCGTAGTCGGCGCGCACGTTTTGCAAGCCGGCGACCTCGATCGAGTTGACGATGTAGTTGCTTCCCGACAGCACTTCTCCGCGGTCGGTCGAGACCTCCACCGTCCAGCTTTTGCCCGACAGGTCGACGAGTCTCTCGGCGATCTGTCTCGCCAGCTCGAGGCGCTCGGCGTCGATGTCGACGAGGGCGAACACTCCTGAATCCAGGCCGTCCACCGCGAGGATGTCGGTGATGATCTGGCGCGCAAATACAGCGCTGCCCGCCCCGATCATCGTCACCTTCGGCATTGCGTTCCGAATTCTAGGATGACGTGAGCGTCAGGCAAGGCAGCCGCGCAAGAACTCGAACTGCCTGGCATTGGCCTTGCGCGCCAGGCCGGTCGGAAAAGCGTTGAAGCCATGTACGCCCTCGGGATACACGGCGACGTCGGCTCGGTTGCCGGCCGCTCGCCACCGCTCGCTCATGAAAAGCGAATCGTCGATCAGGGAGTCCATGGTTCCGACCGTGAACAGCGCCGGAGGCATGTCATGCAAGCGGGCGTAGAGCGGCGAGATGTCGGGGTCGCGTCGCTGCTCGAAGCTGACGCCAGGGAGAAGGTTATTGCCGAACCACCGGATTATGGGCGTCGACAGCACCAGGTTGCGATCCCCCCAGAGGATCTGGCTCGGCGTGCCGTTCATGTCGTATGCGCCAAAAACCAGGTTGGCGGCCGCGATCCGGTTCTTGATCCCGTGCCTGTCGCGCAGCCTCAGAAGCGTCACCACGGCCAGATGCGCGCCGGCCGATTCGCCGCCGATGGCAAAGTGCGCGGGAGCTTCGAGCTGTTCAGCTCCGTGCTCGAGTAGGTGGAGGACCGCGTCCTCACAGTCGTCGGGGCCCGCGGGGTATGGGTTCTCAGGGGCGAGCCTGTAGTCGATGCTCGCGGCGCAGAGGCCTGTCTCGTTGGCCAGCAGCTTCAACGCTGCGTCCTGCATGTCATGCGCACCGAGCGTCCAGCCTCCGCCATGGATGTGGAGGTAGATACCGGTCGGCGTTTGATCGGGACGGATGATGCGCACTTTGATCGGTCCGCCGCGGCCGGCGATCTCGATGTCCCGCGCCTCCTCCAGGAAGATCGGCGCCGGAAAGATCCCCTTTCCCTCCCGCCTCGTCTGGCGCGAGACCTCAGGAGGCAACGTGTAGACAGGCGGCTGGGTGGCGATGAGGGCTTCGAGCTGGGTGTTGAACGCCCGCGCCTCGTCTATGTCTTTCTGCTCGACGTCGGTCGCGGCCGCCCGCACAGTGGGCATTGTCGACAGTTTATCTAGCGCCGAACCCGCTGTTGCTCGAACATCTCCTGGATCTCGCGGACGCTCGTGGCATCCTCGGGTTTCTTCTCGGTCCGGATTGAGACGATCCGCGGAAAGCGCAACGCGAAACCCGGCCGGTCCCCGGTCATGCCCGCCGTGTGACGCGGGCTCGGCGTGATCTCGTCGGCGAGCACTTCCACAACGAGCGATGGCTCCAGCCAGACATCGGGAACCAGGTTCGAGCTGACTCGCGCCGGCTTCTCTTTGACCTCGAGCTTCGCCAGCCGCTCATGAATCTCTTTCCAGCCCTGGTCAGAAAGGCCGGTGCCGAGCTTGCTGATGGTCCCGAACTCGTCCTTGTCTCTGTCGTACACGCCGGCGAGCAAAGCGCCCGCGCCGAACTCCGCCCTCTTTCCCTTACCCCTGTAGTAGCCGAGCAGCACGACGTCGATGGTGTCGTTCAGCTGGCCGCTCGTGTTCCGCTTGAGCTTCACCCAGTTGAAGTTGCGTGCCCCCGCCTGATAGGGCGAGTCGAGACGCTTGGCCACGACTCCCTCAAGGCCGCGGCTGATGTTGTCGAGAAGCTCTCGAGTCAGCACGTCGGCCGAATCGGTCTGCGTCAACGGAGCGGGGACGAGGGTGTCGGATCCTCGGATCACCTCCTGAGCGATCGCGAACCGTTCGTGGTAAGGCAGCGGCGTCAGGTCAGTCCCATCGCGGAACATCACGTCGAAGACAAAAGCGCGGAGCGGCACTTGCTCGGCGAACTCCTGGATTCCTTCCTTGCGGCGGCGCGCGGTGGTCTCCTGGAACGGCACGTACTCCTCCGACTCCGGGTCGTACGCGATGGCCTCGCCATCGAGGATGACGCTCTTGACCCGCAGGCCGGCTGCGGCGGCGACCAGCTCGGGGAAAGCCTCCGTCATCGATTCCAGGTTCCGCGAAAAGATGCTGACCCTGTTCGCGTTCTTGTGGATCTGTACGCGAAGGCCGTCGTACTTCGGCTGCACGCCCACGAGACCGAGCTTTTTGATCACCGCCTCTGGGTTGGGCAAGCGCTCCGCGAGCTGGGGACGAAGCGGGTGGCCGGCTTTGACCTTCAGCTTGCCGAGCCCGGTCTCGCCTGCCTCCCACAACGTCTTCGCGACAACGCCAAGGTCCGAGGTGCGGTTGTAGGCGGCCTCGAGGACGGGTCGTAAGGACCGGTTTCCGTGCTTCGCGAACGACATGGCGTCGAGCACCGTCGGGTCTCCGATCCCCAGCCGCATCTTGCCCAGGGTGATACGCACGAGATGTTTGGCCGAGCTCGCGTCCAGATCGCCGAGCAGGCCGGTGAAGACGTCCTGCTTCTTCTGCAGGCTGCCGGCGCCGCCCGCGGCAGCGATCTGAGCCAGGCGCTGGTGCACTTCCACGACCGTGGGCGACTTGCGTTTCACGGCCGGCGCGAGGCGCTGAGCCGCAACGCCGAGGTCGCCAGCTTGCTTGTAGAGCTTGCTGACCTCCTCCTTGGGCACGCCATAGGCGACCGCGATCGCGGTGATGAGCAGCCTCTCGCCCAGGCCCATTTCAACCGGTTCGAAGAACGGTGCGAGCCGGCCCTGGATCAGGTAAGTGATCGGCTCGAGCTCGTCGACCGACGCAACCCGATATACATCCGACAGAATGCGGACCAGCTCGTTCCGGCTTTTCGTGGCCTCCATCTGGTCCAGGCTCGCGGCGAGCTCGCTGAACTTCACGGCCTGCTCAGCTTAGTCAGACTGGCCCACCCCAGCGGGTAGGCTCGTGCGATGGAGGGGCAGGGTGAGCAGCGGCTCGATCTGAGCGCTGCAAAGGCAACTGCGTTGGAAGTTGCGCGGGAGTGGGGACTCGAGCTGGGCGAGCCGTTCGCGATGTCGAACGTGTCCTTCGTCGCGCCCGCCGGCGACGCTGTGCTCAAAGTGGCCTGGGCAGGCGACACAGAATCGCTGCATGAGGGCGAAGCGCTCGAGCTCTGGGACGGCGACGGTGCGGTGCGACTCTTGCGGCGGTCACGTCGCTCACTGCTCGAAGAGCGCGCGGTTCCGGGCGACGACCTATCTGCACTGCCCGACGATGAAGCGACCGCGATCGCCATCGAGCTCGCATCGCGATTGTGGCGTCGGGTGGGATCGCCGTTCCGGCCGGTTGCGCTCGAGGTTCCGCGCTGGCTCGACAACGCGGAGCGCGAGGGTAGCGAACTGGTTCCCGTGGCGCGAAAACTGCTCGCCGAGCTCGACCTGAGTGCTGCATGGCTCGTCCACGGCGACTTCCACCACCACAACATCCTTCGCCACGGCGATCGATTTGTCGCGATCGATCCGAAGCCTTATCTCGCCGACCGCGAATACGACGTGCCTTCGTTCCTCTGGAACCCGATGTTCAACCTGATGGAGGACTCAAAGCAGACCGAGCGGCGCATTGCGGCGTTCGTCGCAGCAGGCCTCGACGATTATCGGATCCGCGCATGGACTGTCATCAGAGGTGCGTATTTGCGGCCGGGCCTGGCCGAGCAGATCAGGGCGCTGATGGAGCGCGACCGGCAGTAGGTCGTGACACACGAGCCGCCCGGGTGGCCGCGGCAAGTTCGGCCGTTCGCCACCGAGAGGACGACCACCGCGAGGGCGGAAACGATCGCAGTAAGCATCGGGTGGCTCAGCCTGAAACCCGCGATCAAGAGGTCGGAGCCGGCTACAGCAAGCAGCAACAGGATCGCCAGGATCGCGGCGGTTCGCCGCCCAGGCCGGAGTCTGGACATCCAGGCGAGTGAAGGAGCCGATTGGTCCGCTGCGCAGTCGACCAGTCGCCCCCGTTTCGCCTCAAGCCAAAGGTGGCTCCTTTCAAGCCGCCTGTGCGGCGGCGCCCTTGGCGAGCTCGATCAACTCATCCACGGACCATTGGTCATAGGCGTGCTTCCCGTATTTGGCCGCTTTGATCTGCCCGGACGGGGCGATCAGAAAGTCGGCGGGTAGGCCGATTGGGCCTCCCGCAAGCCGCAAGCCAAAATGGCCATGTGCCACCCCGCGCATGGCGGCGCCCAGGGCCTTG
>DASVEP010000042.1:0-33849 GCA_036380475.1 Candidatus Dormiibacterota bacterium | reverse complement strand
CAGCGCGGGACGAGCCGGCTCAGTCCAGCTGCCAGCGGTGATCGGGGTCGGTCGTGACCAGCCACCTGCGAGTCGGCCCTGCCATGACGTTCAAGTAGTAGAGGTCGTACGCGGGCCCGGCCGCGACCGGGTGATAACCCTGCGGGACCAGGACCACGTCGCCGTCGCGCACCTGGAGCGCCTCATCGAGCGAGCGGTCGGCCGTGTACACGAGCTGGACCGCGAAACCTTCCGGCCGCTTGAAGCGGTGGTAGTAGGTCTCCTCGAGGAGCGACTCGCGGGGCAGGTCGTCGGTGTCGTGCTTGTGCGGCGGGTAGCTGGACCAGTTGCCGCCGGGCGTGAGCACCTCGGTCACCAGGAGCGACTCGGCGGGGCGGTCCTCCATGAGGATGTTGTGGATCGTGCGCTCGGTCTGCCCCGAGCCGCGGGTGAAGACCTTCACGTCAGAGCCTCGAATCAGCAAAGGGTCCGCCCCGCGATTGGCCGGCGCCCAGCACAGCGCGACCTCGCAAATGTCTGAGACCGGTGATACGTTCAGGGTGCCGCCCGGCGGCGCATAGACGGAGTCACCTACGCCATCGAAGACAGTCGGCCGCCCGCCCAGACCCCACCACTCATGGCCGCCGAACGAAACGTCGGCACGCCCGGAGAGAATCACCGCGCAAACCTCGTGGCGAGGACTGGTCCAATCGAATGGGACGCCTTTTTTGAGCCTGTACACCTCGAAGCCCACATAAGCCCACCCGGCCGACCGCGGGGTCACTGCGATCAGCAGGCCATCTTCACGAGGTTCCGCAAAGCTGTGAACGAGAAGCTTGCTCTCGCTCACAGGTACCAGCGCCGGCGCTCCTGGCCGCGCTCATGTTCGGCCCGCGCCTTGCGAACGTCGTCGCTTTCGGAGACCTCGGCGACCGGCACGTCCCACCAGCTGTCGTAGTCGGGTACTCCCTCGTAACGGTCGACGTACACGTGGATCACGACCGTGCGGTCGATCGATTTCGACGCTACCAGCGCGTCTCGCAGCTCCTCCACGTTGTGCGCGCGGATTACGTGCGCGCCGAGGCCTTCCGCGCTCAGTCCCAGGTCGACCGGCAGCGGACCGCCTTCGTGTTTGCCGGAGTCGTCGCCAATCGAGCCGTCCTCTCGACGCCGATACCTGGTGCCGAAACCGGCGGTGCCCTTCGACCGCGACAGCCCACCGATGGACGCGAAGCCCTGGTTGTCGACGAGGACGACCGTGAGCTTCAGGTCCTCCTGCACGGACGTGACCAGCTCTTGCGCCATCATCAGGAAGGAGCCGTCACCGACCATGACATGGACTTCCCGCGTGGGGTCGGCCATCTTCACGCCCAACCCGCCGGCGATCTCGTACCCCATCGTCGAGTAGCCGTACTCGACGTGGTAGCCCTTCGGATCGCGCGTGCGCCACAGCTTGTGCAGGGCGCCGGGAATCGAGCCGGCCGCGCAGACGACGACATCGCGCGGCGCGGAAAGCTCGTTCACCGCGCCGATGACCTCTGACTGCGCGGGCAGCGGGGAGTGGCCGAGGTGATACAGACGGGTCACCTCGAGGTCCCATT
Source organism: Candidatus Dormiibacterota bacterium (assembly GCA_036380475.1). GTDB lineage: Bacteria > Chloroflexota > Dormibacteria > Dormibacterales > Dormibacteraceae > UBA10449. The sequence goes on along the minus strand of DASVEP010000042.1, from coordinate 32,269 downwards.
CAGCGCGAAGCTTTTCGGCCGTTAGTCGATAGCCGGCATCGACGCTCCAATCCGACAGTCTCTCGTCGAGCGCTGCCAATGTCGCCTGCGCGTCGCCGGTGAGCGCGACACCTGCATGCTTGTGTGCGTCGAAATCCGAGATGTTGACATTCACGAAGCGCACGCCTTCGGCCTGGAAGGCGGTCTTCGATGCGGTCGTGAAGTCGCTGTAGCGGGTGCCGATGCCGATGACCACGTCGGCCTCCGCCGCAAGGCGGTTGGCGGCCAGCGTGCCGGTGGCGCCGATGGCGCCCACCGCTTGCGGATGGTCGAAGGTCAACGAGCCCTTGCCGGCCTGTGTCTCGCCAACGGGGATTCCCGTGCGGCGGACGAACCTGTCGAGAACCGCAGTCGCCTCCGAGTAGATCACGCCTCCGCCCGCGACGATCAACGGCTTGCGCGCGGTGCGGATGGCATCTGCGCCTCGATCGAGCGCGCTTGTGTCGGGGAGCGGCCGGCCGATCGGCCAGACACGATGCTCGAAAAACGCTTGCGGATAGTCGAACGCTTCCGCCTGCACGTCCTGCGGCAGCGCCAGCATCACCGCACCGGTCTCGGCCTGATCAACCAGCACACGCATCGCGTTCAGCGCGGCGGGGACCAGCTGCTCGGGACGCACGATGCGGTCCCAGTACCGGCAGACAGGTTGGAAGCAATCGTTGACGCTCAGGTCGCCGCGCCACGGAGTCTCGAGCTGCTGCAGCACCGGGTCCGGGCGCCGCGAGGCGAAGACGTCACCGGGCAGCAGCAGCACCGGGAGCCTGTTGATGGTGGCGGCCGCAGCACCCGTGAGCATGTTGGTGGCGCCGGGACCGATCGACGTCGTGCACGCAAGCGTGGCGAGGCGGTTGCGCATCTTCGCGAATCCCGCAGCCGTGTGCACCATCGCCTGTTCGTTGCGAGCCTGGTAGTAGGTCAGCTGCTCCGGGTGCTGGGCCAGCGCCTGCCCGACGCCCGTGACGTTGCCATGGCCGAAGATCCCGAAGCAACCCTCGATGAACCTGTGGTCGACGCCGTCGCGCTCGACGTATTGCGCCGCGAGAAATCGGACGAGCGCCTGGGCCATCGTCAGCTTCAGCGTCTTCACGGCGCGACTGCTAAGCGGGTTCGGGAAGCATCACGTCGCGCACCAGGCCGTCGAGTTCGGTACATGCCGCGATGAACTGGCGCAGCGTCCGCACGGTCGGCGCAAACGAGTCGAATTCATCGATCGTGAGTCCGTCCTCCGAGTAGGCTCGGCGGAAGTCTGGGAAATGAGCGAGGAGCTGCTCCACGACGATCGGGTCGACCGGGTCGTCGATCCGCCGCCGCACCTCGATGTCACCCGCGTTGAAGCGTTTCTGCCATGCGGAGGGTGGCGAGATCACCGCGTCTGCGCCGATGAGCTCGCTCCAATGCATGTGGTTGCGGAAAGCCGCTGAAAGCAGGCGCAGCCTGTATCCGCGTTTCTGGAAGATGCCGTACGTCTTCTTGAAGACAGCCACACCTGCCCACTCGATGTGGCCTGGGTCGATTGTGATGTCTCGTTTCTCGAGCTGGACCTTCAACCAGTCGTCGAGGCGACCGACCATGATCGTGCAGACCGGCCCCATGGTCTTGGTGTCCTTGCCCTCGCCCTCGCGCCGCGTCAGGCCTCGCTCGACGGCTTCGGCCACCGCGATGCATTGAGGGAGCGTGAAGCAGACAGTCGCATTCACGCTGAGCCCGCGATAAGTCGCCTCTTCGATGGCGACTATGCCTGCGCGAGTGGCCGGAATCTTCACGATGATGTTCGGTGCGAGAAGGCTGAAAGCCATCGCGTTCTCGATGATTGCGTCTGCGTCGCGGAAGAACCTCGGGTCTGTCTGAATCGACAGCCGGCCGTTGCGGCCGGCATGCTCGGCGAACGCCGGCTCGAGGAGCTTCGCGGCGTTGACCGACATCTCTTCGACGAGCTTCCACCCGATCCGGTCCTCGGTCGCGCCCGGGAGCTCGCGCATCAACGCCTGGATGCGCGGCCGCCACTCGGCGATGTGCTTCTTGAGGATCCCGACGGCGATGACCGGGTTGCATGTGGCGCCGACCGCGCCGTTTTCGATCGCGTACTTGAGCTCGTCGATGTCTGCCGAGTCGTTCCACAAGACCGTCGGGGTGGTCTGCGTCATCTCGTGGAGCCGGCTCTTGTACGCGACCCTCAACTCGGTCCCCACATTACGTCACCACCGCGTGACCACGACCTTCTTGCGCGTGAAGAAGTCGATGCCGTCCGTGCCATGAATGTGGAGGTCGCCGTAGAAAGATCCCTTCCAGCCGCTGAACGGAAAGAAAGCGAAAGGCTGCGCGATCGGCACGTTGATGCCGGTCATGCCGGCCTCGACTCGCTCGCGAAACTCGCGGCCCGCCCGGCCGGACTGCGTGAAGATCGTCGCCATGTTGCCGAGCGCCATGCGGTTTGCGTGGGCGATCGCGTCGTCGAGCGATGAGGCCCGCTCCACCGAGAGGACCGGTCCGAAGATCTCCTCGTGGCCGACGGCCATGTCCGGCGTCACCCGGTCGAGGATCGTCGGGCCGAGAAAAAATCCAGGCCGCGACATCTGGCCGCGTCCGTCGACGATCAGCTTCGCCCCCTCGGCCACGCCCTTGTCGACGTAGCCCGCGACGCGGTCCCTGTGATCGCCGCGGATCAGGGGGCCAACCTGGACGCCGGCGACGTCGCCCGGGCCGACAACCATCTTCGCGGCGGCGTCGGCGAGCGGCTGCAGCAATCGATCGGCGGCCTCACCGACGGCCACAGCGACTGACCCGGCCAGGCACCGCTCCCCGGCGTTGCCGAAAGCGGAGTTCAGAATCGCGGGCACCGTGATCTCGGGGTCCGCGTCGGGCATGACGACGATGTGGTTCTTGGCCCCGCCCAGGGCCTGGACCCGCTTCCCGTTCGAGGCCGCGGTCTGATAAACGTGGCGGGCGACCGGTTCGGAACCGACAAACGAGATCGCCCTCACATCCGGGTGCGCCAATAGTGCATCGACCGCGTCGCGAGCGCCGTGGACGACGTTCAGAACGCCCTCCGGGAAACCGGCCTCGAGGAATATCTCCGCGAGGCGCGCGCCGCCGAGCGGGGTCCGCTCCGAGGGCTTGAGCACGTAGGTGTTTCCGGCGACCACGGCGAGCGGAAACATCCAGAGGGGGATCATGACCGGGAAGTTGAAAGGCGGAATCCCCGCACACACTCCGACCGGGTACCGGTAAAGGTCCTGGTCGACACCTCCCGACACATCCCGCAGGGTCCGGCCCTGCAGCAGCGTGGGCGCCCCGCAAGCGAAATCCACGACTTCGATACCACGCCGCACCTCGCCGCGAGCCTCATCGAGCGTTTTGCCGTGATGGCGCGTGATGACCGAGGCCAGGTTCTCGACGTTGTCTTCGAGAAGGGCTTTGAACCGGAACATCAGGCGGACGCGCTCCATGAGCGCGGTGCGAGACCAAGCGGCGTAGGCCTTGACCGCGGCCTGCACGGCGGCGTCGACGTCCGCTGCTCCGGACAGCGGGACCTGCTCGATCACCTCGCCGGTCGCCGGGTTGTAGACCGGCAGCGAGCCGACGCCATCAGCGGCGGGGCGCCACTGCGACCCGATCAGATTCGGGATCATCGCGTGATAACTCTGACAGCATCCAGCCGCGGCATGCGACGGCCGACGGTCACCGCGGCCACAACGGCCGCGAGGACCGATGCCACCGCATAGGTGACGAATGCGGCCTGGATTCCTGCCAGCGACCACGCGATGCCGCCGAGGATCGGGCCGATCGTCACGCCGACATTCTCGAACTCGCCAAAGAGTCCCATTGCGAGGGCGTGGCGGCGGCGCGGCGCTGACTCCGAGATCCAGGCCGTGGCGGCGGGCCAGAGCAGCGACGCACCCATGGCTCGCAGTCCGGCGCCGACCAGAACCAAGGCGAACGTGCCCGCGATCGCGTACACGACGAACCCGGCCGCGCAGACGAGGCCGCCGGCGACCATGGTTGCACGCCGGCCCCACCTGTCCGAAGCCATGCCGCCGGGTACGAGAAGCACGCCACCGAGCATTCCGACCACGAACATCGCGGTCCCAGCGGTGGCGGCGGACAGGTTCAGGTGTGAGGTGACCAGGAGCGGAAGCAGGGCGAGCTCACCGCCCGCGCCGATCTGGAAGAGAAGGACGATCGATGCGGTGACGATCATCACCCGCAACAGGCTCGGCCCAGACGTCGCGGCGGTGGGCTCCTCTTCCGCAGCCGCGCGACGGCCGCCCGCCTCCGTGTAGCCACGGAACACGAGGACGACGAGCACGGCGCTCACCACCGGCAGGACCGCACCGACGGCGATGACACTGCGGATCGGGTAGTGGTCGATCAAAACGCCGCCGGCGCCGGCGCCGAGCGCCTCGCCTATCACCCACTGCGCTGCGATGAGCGCAAGCCCGGTGCCCTGGTACTGAACCGGCAGGGTGGTCCCGAGAAACGAACGGCCGATCGGTCCGACAGCGACCATCATCCCCGACGCGAGCAGGTAGGCCATGGCGATGAAGACCACCGAATCCGCGCGCGCGAGCAGGAGGATGCCGGCCGAATACAGGACCAGCGAGGCGACCAGCGGCGCTCTGTAGCCGAACCGGTCGGCCAGCACGCCCCAGACCCACTCGAAAAGGAACATGCCGAGCCCGAACATGGAAAGTGCGACGCCGATCTGGCCCGGGCTGGCGCGCAACTGCCGCAGCTCGAGCGGGACCGCGATCAGGAGCAGTCCCGTCGCAAGCGTCGCGACGAATAGCGCGGCGACGAGGGCGCCGCTGCGGCTTCGGATGATGGTCGCTGCGATGGTCGCAATACGATAGGGCGGACGCTGCGGCGGCGGCTGGAACGATCCAAAATGGCAGCGACGTGAACAGCGGCGCGACGCAGTCGCTCAAAAATCCGCCACCTCGAATCGGCGTGGTCACCGAAGCCATGGCGGACAGGTCGCTGCCGGAGGTCATGGACTGGCTTCTCAGCGAGGCGCCCGCTGTGACGGACCTCGAGATCGGCACCGGTGGATACGCGCCGACAAACCACTGCGATATGCACCTGCTCCTGCGCGACGAACGCTCGCGCCGGAAGTGGCTGGATGAGATCACCGCGCGCGGCCTACGTGTCGCCGCACTCAACGCCTGGGGCAACCCCCTCCACCCCGACCAGGCCATCGCCGCGAAACACGACGCCGACCTGCGCGACACGATCCGCCTCGCGGCAGCCTTCGGCGTCGACCGCGTTGTCGCCCTGGCAGGCTGCCCTGCCGGAGCGCCCGATGACCGCACGCCTCACTTCGCCGGCGGCGGCTGGCTCCCGTACCTCGAAGGCACGTTCGAGGCGCAGTGGCAGGACCGCGTCGTTCCCTACTGGTCCGCCGTCGGCGACTTCGCCCGCCGAGAGAACCCCGATCTGCTCGTCTGTCTCGAGCTGCACCCGGGCACCGTCGTGTACAACGTCGAAACCTTCGATGCGCTAGCGGCCCTTGGGCCTTCGCTCGCAGCGAACGTCGACCCCAGCCATTTCTTCTGGATGGGCATGGATCCGATCGCGGTGGCCGGCCACCTTGGCGCGCGGGCAGGGCACAGCCACGGCAAGGACGTCGCCTTCTCGGCGCGCAACCTCGCCCTCAACGGCCTGCTCGATCGCCGCTGGCCGCGTCCGCCCGAGGCGATGCCCTGGAACTTCGCGGTCGTCGGTCGCGGCCGCGACGAAGAATGGTGGACGCGGTTTGTCGCCGAGATTTGCGCGGGCGGACGCGTGCGGACGATCGCCATCGAGCATGAAGACCCGTTCGTTCCGGCGGAGACCGGTGTGAAGGAAGCGGCCGATCTCCTCGCGCGCGCAATCGCCGCCGCGACCGCGGCGGCCTTCAACCCATGACCTCCATCGGCAAGCACGCGACCATACACGACGTCGCCGCGGCGGCGGGGGTCTCGAAATCAACGGTGTCGAACGTCATCCGTGGTGTGGTCGGCGTCTCGCCTGAGACTCGCGAACGCGTCCAGGAGGCGATCGAAGAGCTCGGCTACCGCCCCAACGTCCTCGCCCGCCAGCTCGTGCAGCAGCGAACGACCACCCTCGGCGTTGTCGTAGGCGACCTCGGCAACCCTTTCTATGCGGAGATGGCGAAGCACATCGAGCGCGCTTCGGCAGGCCTTGGATACAGGGCCATGTTTTGCAACACGCAGGGCGACGAGGACGCAGAGCTGTCAGGCCTCGAGAGCCTCCTCGAATATCGCGCCGCAGGAGTCTTGTTCCTGTCGCAGCCTGCGGATCCGGAACGGGCCCGATCCATCGTCTCGGGGCGGCTGCCGGCGGTGTTTGTCAGCTGCGCAGCCGACTGGGGCGACGTGGTCTCCGCAGACGACGCCGCCGGGGCCGAGCTCGCGACCCAGCACCTGGTCGACCTCGGTCACCGCCAGGTCGCCTATTTCGCGGACCCGATCGTCGAGGATGCCGCCGACCACGACCGGCAGAAGGGGTACAGCCGCGTCATGGAAAGCGCCGGTCTGGAGCCGACTGTATTCCACTGGCAGCGCCAGCCCGGCGAGCTGCTCCGGCAGAAAAGAGACGAGCAGGTCGGCGAGATTCTGCGGAATCGTGTCACGGCCGTCTTCTCCTCCAACGACTACGGAGCCATCGAGCTGCTCGAATGCGCCGATCGGCTCGAGGTCAGGGTGCCGCAGGACCTCTCGGTGGTCGGCTTCGACGACGTGGTCATGGCAGGTCTCGCCCGCATCAGCCTGACGACGGTGCGGCAGCCGCAGTCGGAGCTTGCCGCCCTTGCGGTCGACCTCCTTGACGCGCGCCTGCAGGGCGGGCTGGAGGGGCCACCCGTGCGAAAGACCCTTGACGTCGAGCTCGTGATGAGGGCATCGACGGCGGCGCCGAGGCGGTGACAGCCGGCCGCGGTTGACACCCTGCCGGGCTTTCATATACCGTCGTTGGAACGTTCCAGTCCCTCGTCGCAAGGGCATATGGGTGGGGTTCATGAAGAGACTGCGGGTCGGCGTAATCGGCAGCGGCCTGATCGCCCAGGTGATGCACCTCCACTACCTGCGTGAGCTGTCGGACAGTTTCGAGATCGCGGCCATCTGCGACCTGTCGGAGACCACGCGCGAGGCCGTTGGCGAAGAATACGGCGTGTCGAAGCGGTTCGCCTCCTGGCAAGAGCTCGTAGCCGAGCCGCTCGACGCGGTCTTCGTTCTCACCAGCGGCAGCCACGCCCCCGCTGCAATCGCAGCGGCGCAGGCCGGACTTCACGTGCTGGTGGAAAAGCCCATGTGCTTTTCGGTCGCGGAGGGCAGGGCCATGGTCGACGCAGCTACCAAATCGGGCGTCACGATGATGGTCGCCTACAACAAGCGCTACGACCCCGCGTACTCGAGGCTGCTCGATGAAGTACGCACGCTGGAAGATCTTCGGTTGCTGCGCATCACAACGCTCGAGTCACCGCTCGAGCCGTACGTGAAGCACTACAACCTCCATCGCGGCGGCAAGGTGTCGCCCGAGGTCGCGGACAGCCTCGCGGCTGATAACGCTGCGCGGATAACGGCGGCCATCGGCGAAACCGACCCGCTGTCGCGGTGGGCTTATCACCTGGTGCTGCTCGACAGCCTGGTGCACGAGCTCAACGCGATGCGCGGCGCCATGGGCGAGCCGGACCGGCTCGAGTTCGCCAACATCCGCGAGACCGGCCTGACCGCGATCTTCACCTATGGAAAGACGCAGTGCATCCTGTCGTGGGTCGACCTCCCCGGGATAGCGCGATACGAGATGGAGTTCGCGTTCTATTCGCCAAACCGGCGGCTCACGCTTTCCTTCCCATCGCCATTCCTACGAAGCGCGCCGACGATCCTGGTTTCCGAAACCGGAACTCTTGGGACGGCGAGCTCGTCGCGCAACGAAGAGATAACGTCCTTCGAGGAGAGCTTCAAGCGAGAGCTGATTCATTTCCACGAATGCGCGACCACGGGGCGCACGCCGACAACCTCCGCCGCAGACACAATCCACGACATCGCGCTTTGCGAATCGATCGTCCATGTCCACCGCAGCGGCATTCCTCGCGACAGGCCATCCGAACCCGCATTGACCGTTGCGCGCTGATCAGATGACCGGCGTCCGCGAACGCATCCTCATCGCCAACGCCCCGGTGAGCTATGGCGCCTTCGAGCTGACCGTCGGCATCGACCCCAATGTCCCGGCCGCAGCACTTGTGCTTGATGAGGTGGCCGCGGCAGGCTACGCGGGCATCGACCTGGGGCCGATCGACTACTTCGGCCACGGAGACGATTTCGCATCGGCCCTTGAGTCGCGGGGACTGGTCCTTTGCGGCTGCTTCTACGAGCTTCCGTTCAGCGATCCGCAGGCGATGCTCGCCGCGATGCCGGGGCTGAGGGCGCTCCTCAACGTGTTCGATTCGGCGCCGTCGGGTGAGGGTGGCCTGAAGCCGAAGCCAACGCTCGCGGACGCCGGGAGCGACCTGCGCCGCGCACGGCCCTGCCAGTCGGCTCGCGATCACAGCCTTGGGTTCAACGCCGAGGGTTGGAAGCGATTCGCCGACGGCGTCGAGATGGCCGCCGCGGAGTGTCGAAAGCGCGGCTACGACCCGACCCTCCACCACGAGACGGGCACGTACATCGAGGCGGAATGGGAGATCGCGAAAGCACTCGAGCTGACCTCGATCGGGCTCTGCCTCGACACCGGTCATCTGTTGCTCGGGCAGGGCGATCCCATGCGTGCACTCGGTGCGTGGGGCTCGCGCATCAACCACGTGCACCTCAAGGACGCGCGCCAGACGATCGTCGACGACATCGTCCGTGAGGCGGCCCCGGTGTCCGAGATCTGGCGCCGCAAGGCATTCTGCCGCCTGGGCGAGGGCGACCTGGACGTCGACGGCGTCCTCAACGCTTTGCGCGAGAGCTACGCCGGGTGGATCGTCGTCGAGCAGGACGTGCTGCCGGATCCCGGCGGGTCATCCGGCCAGCCGGCGGTCGATCAGAGGGCGAATCGCGAATACCTGATGGCTCGAGGCTTTTGACCGTGGCGCGCTTCAGGCTCGGACTCGCCGGCGCCGGCAGGATGGGCCGCAACCACCTGCGCGCGATCAAGGAGTCGGAGAAAGTTCAGGTGGTCGCTATCGCGGAGCCCTCGCAGGCAACGCGCACGTCGCTGGAATCGACCGGACTCACGCTGCACGAGAGTCTCGAGAGCATGCTCGACGCCGGCGGGCTTGACGGCGTGCTGGTCTGCGTGCCGAGCACGATGCATCTCGAAACCGTCAAGAAGCTCGTCGCGGCCGGCCTCCCCATCCTTTGCGAGAAGCCAGTCGGTGTCACCACACAGGAAGCGCGCGAGGCAACTCGTCTGGCCGCGCAGGCGTCTCTTCCGCTGCAGGTCGGTTTCTGGCGCCGCTTCGTGCCGATGCTCAAACGGTTGAAAGCGCAGATCGCAGCCGGAGAGCTGGGCGAGATCTATCTGGTCGCCTGCTACCAGTGGGACGGCCAGCCGCCAAGCGCTTATTTCCGCACGCACAGCGGCGGCATCTTCATCGATATGGGCGTGCACGAGTTCGACCAGACCCGCTGGTTGACCGGACAGGAGTTCGGCGCGATGAACGCACTCGCATCGGGTGTCGCCGCAGAAGTGTGGCCAGGTGATCCGGAGAGCGCGCAGGCGCTGTGCGAGCTGTCCGGCGGCAGCAGCGCCCTCGTCTCGCTGGGCAGGCGATTCCCGCTGGGCGACGTTTGCAAGGTCGAGGTGTTTGGCACACGAAGCGCAGAGGAGTGCAGGTTCTTGTGGCCGCCGACGGCGGACGGCACGTTTTTTGAAGCGTTGAAGGTGCAGGCCGAAAGCTTTGCCGCCCACGTGCGTGGCGCGAGGATCGAGGGCGCCAGCGGCGATGACGCGGCGGCAGCCATCGCCGCCGCGGAGAAGGCCGCGGGACTGCTGACGAGTGGCGGACCGGTCGCGTAAGTTGGCCGGGCACGAGGTCGGCATCGGAATCGTCGGCTACGGGATGATGGGTCGCGCCCACTCGTATGCGTACACAGCCGCGCCGGTGATGCGCAGGCTCCCCGTCAAGCCACGCCTTGTGGCCATCAGTGGTCGCGATGAGTCGAAGGTGTCTGCCGCGGCCGCTGCTTATGGATTCGAGAGCTGGGTCACCGACTGGAAGGAGCTGGTCGAGCGGCCGGAGGTGGAGATCGTCGACATCTGCTCGCCGCCTGGAACCCACGCCGAGATCTCGCGCGCAGCGGCGGCCGCAGGCAAAGCGGTCATCTGCGAGAAGCCGCTCGCGGTCACGTACAGGGATGCGTCAACCGCCGATGAGGCGGTGCGTCGCGCCGGACTGCTGAACGCGGTCGGCTTCAACTACCGCCGCTTGCCCGCGGTGTCGCTTATGAAGAGGATGGTCGACGAGGGCGCGGTCGGCAAGGTCAGGCTGTGGCGCGGCACCTGGCTCTCAGATGAGTTCGTCGACCCCGCCATCCCTTTCGACTGGCGCTTCGACAGGTCGATGGGCGGCTCGACCATCGCGGATCTCGGCAGCCACCTCATCGACATGGCGTTGTGGATGGTGGGTGGGGTTACCGAGGCCTGCGCCCAGTCCGAAACTTTCGTGCGCGACAGGGCAAACCCGCGAGCGGGCGGTTCGGTACCCGTTACGGTCGACGACGCATCTTCGGCGCTTCTGCGGTTCGAGTGGGGCGCGCTCGGCGTGCTCGAGGTCGCACGCACAGCGGTGCGCCGACCATGCGACTTCACGATCGAGATCAACGGTGACGCGGGGACGCTGGTCTTCGACTATCCGCGCCTCAACGAGCTGCGTTACGGAGAGGGTGCGGACGAGGCTTCGCTGTACGGCATGCGGACCATCCGCGCCGAGCAACCCTCTCACCCATACGCACGCGATTGGTGGCCGATCGGGCAGGGCGTCGGCTATGGCTCGAGCTTCGTCAACCACCTCGGCGACCTGCTCGAGCGCTGGCCGATCGGTCCGTGGGAACCCGACTTCGCCCAGGGCGCGAGGGTCCAGGCCGTGTGCGAGACGATCGAGCGCGCCGCGGCCGAAAAACGCTGGGTCCGAGTGGCCGAGGTAACGGCGTCTTGACGATCCAATAGTCATCGGATATGGTTCGCACAACTCCGATGGAACGTTCCAAGGGAGGGTTGGGGATACCTTCGCTCGAGGTGCAGCTGGCGGCCGATCAGCTCGTATAGGGAGGAGTGATGGCTAACGCATCCGCAGCAGGTGGAGCCCGCAGTGGGGCGCCCGCCGCACAGGGTCTATTCACCCGCCAGTCCTCCGGGCTCGTGCGCGAGCTGGGCATCCCGGCGGCCACCGGTATTGCGCTCGCCTCGGTGGCGGTCGTCAACACGTTCATCAACTTCTACTCCGGGCTGTTTCTGTTCACCAAGGTCGACATGGTGCTGCCGCTCCTCCTCGCAGCTGGGATCTGGTTCGTTGCGATGTTCGCCTACAGGTACCTGCTGCAGGCGATCCCCCGCGCCGGTGGCGAGTACATCTACCTCTCCCGCATCATCCACCCCGTTGTCGGCACGATGGTCGGCATTGCGACCGCTGTCGGCTTCAGCTACACACTTTCGGCGAATGCGAACTTCGCCGCCTCATACGTGCCCTTCGGACTCACCAGCCTTGGCTCGGCGTTCAACAGCTCGGCGCTCACCAGCGCCGCCGGCAACATCGCCAACACCACGCAGTGTGGACAGATCACGTGCTCACCGGGCCTTGCGATCAGTGCCGTGGTCCTGCTTGTGATCGTCGGTCTCGGCTCTATCTTCTCGCTGCGCCGGATCGCCCAGATCATCCTCGGCCTGGTCATCTTCCAGGTGATCGCCTTCCTTGTCCTGGGCTTTCTGCTCGTCACCCACTCGCACCAAGACTTCGTCAACGCGTTCGGCTCGTTCAGCGGCAAGGCCAGCGCTTACAACGACGTCATCGCGCTCGCCCAGAAGAACAGCGTTCCGCTCGGTGTCGACCTTGGCGCCTCCCTGCTTGTCATTCCGTTCATGGTCCTCAACTACAACGGCGTTCTCTACTCCTACTACGTCGGCGGTGAGCTCAAGCGGCCCGGCCGCACGTACATATGGGCGTCGGTGATCAGCCTCGCGCTGCTGATCGTGGTCTGGGTCGGCGTCTGGCTGCTGATGCGCAACACCGTAGGGCTCGACTTCATGCAGGCGCAGGCCCAGGTCGGCGGTTCATCTGACTACGGGAACATCACGAGCATCGCGGCCAATACAGGTGGGCTGGGTTACGGCCTCGTCCTGTCGGGCGATCCGATCACCAAAATCCTGATCGGGCTCGCGGTGCCTGCCGCCGAGCTGGCCGTCGACCTGGCTTTTGTGGCGGTGGTGACCCGCGTCATCTTCGCGCTCGCGTTCGACCGCGTGCTACCCATGGGGCTGGCCAAGATCAGCGAGCGCACCGCTTCGCCGATCAACGCGGTCATCCTGGCGGTGATCGTCGCCATCGCCTTCACGATCGGTGGCTCCATCCTCAACATCGCTAACATCTCCGCCAATCTGGCACTCTTTTTCGCGCTGGTCCTGCTCGCCGGCTCGGTGGCGGCCACGGCCCTTCCGTACCGCAGACCGGACCTGATCAAGAACCCGGCCACCAACGATGTCGATCGGATCGCCGGGATCCCCGCCGCCTCGTTCTGGGGTGGCATCTCCACCGTGCTAGCGCTATTCGTGATCGGGGTGATCATCGCCAAGCCGAGCGTGTTCGGAGCTTTCAGCTTCGTGTCTGTCGGCTCGCTGGTCGTGATCTTCGGCTCCGGCCCGATCATCTATCTAATCGTCCGACAGAGAAGGCTGACCAGGTCCTCGATCGATATGAGTCTCGCAATGCGCGAGCTGCCTCCGGAGTAACGGAGGCACACGGGGACAGGTAAGGTGCCGGATACCGGCAAGCTGCCCGCGCTCCGGATCTTCTTCGCGACTGACATCCACGGCTCGGAGCGCGGTTTCCGCAAATTCCTGGCCGCCGCGAAGAGCTACGGCGCCGGCGTTCTGATCCTCGGTGGCGATATCGCCGGCAAGGGTCTCGTGCCGATGTTGGCGGGTGATGGAACGCTTACCGCCAGGGTGCGGGGCGAGACGGTATCCGTGCCAAGGGACGAGGAGCCGCGCCTCCGCGCCGAGATCAATCGTCTCGGCTTCTACTCGGTGATCGCGGACAGCGAGGAGACAGAACGGCTGGAGATGGATGCGCACCACCTCGACCAGGCGTTCCGCCGCGAGATCAAAGCCCAGATCGAGGCGTGGTGTGAACTGGCCGCCGAGCGGCTCGACCCCTCGGTTCGGTGCCTCATAACGCCGGGAAACGACGACCCACTTGAGATCGACGCCGTGCTGAAGGCTGCACCTCGCATCGAATGTCCCGAGGGCGAGTTATGCGACCTGGGGCCGGTGCTGGTCGCCAGTTGCGGCGACGTAACACCGACTCCGTGGAACACGGAGCGGGAGTTCCCGGAAGAGGAGCTGGGCAAGAGGCTGGCGAAGATGCTGGACGCCGTGCCCACCGGCCGCCAGGTGGTGGTCAACTTCCACAACCCGCCGTACTCGTCCGGCCTCGACTTCGCAGCTGAGCTGGACGCGAACCTGATGCCCGTGCTGCGCGGCGGCAAGCCGAGCATCATCCCCGTCGGCAGCAAGGCCGTCCGCGAGGCGATCAAGAAGTACCAGCCCGTGGTCGGCCTGCACGGCCACATCCACGAGTCGCGAGGCGCACAGAAGATCGGGCGCACACTGTGTCTGAACCCAGGCAGCGACTACACCGCCGACGTCCTGAAGGGCGTGATCGTCGATTTCGACACCGACGGCAATTACGTCGACTTCCTCTTCACGTCCGGTTAGCCTGAGCCTCGTAATGGCTGCCCCAGTCGATCCGGTGGCCGTCGGCGCGGGTCCGGGTCCGCTGGCCGACCTGATCGCCGAAGGCAGGCGGCTTGTCGAAGCCGCCAACCGCAAAGGTCTCACGATGAGGCTGCTTGGGGGCGTCGCTGTTTACATGCAGTCACCGCCGGAAGGACCGCTGCTCCCGCGCGTGATCGGCGACGTCGACCTGGCGACGCACCGGGGCAACCGGAGCGCGACGAGCGAGCTGCTCCAACAGGTCGGCTACGTCGGTGACCAGATGTTCAACGCGGTGCACGGGGCACGCAGGCTGCTGTTCTACGACGAGGTCAACAGCCGCAAGCTGGATGTGTTCCTGGGTGAGTTCTCGATGTGCCACTCGATCCCCATCGCCGAGCGCCTGGACCGCGACCCGCTCACCATCCCTCTCGCCGAGCTGTTGCTCACGAAGCTGCAGGTCGTCCAGCTGAACGAGCGAGACCAGCGGGACATCTACAGCCTCTCCTTCCAGCATCCGCTTTGCGAGATCGGCGGGGTCGGGATCGAGGCCCCGTTCATCGCGGACCTGTGCGCGAAAGACTGGGGACTATGGCGCACAAGCAAGGCGACGATCGAGACATGCATCGCGAACCTTCACCACTACTCGCTGCCAGAAGGCGCTTCGCAACTGATCACCGACCGCCTGCAGGACCTGCGGCGGCGAATCGACGCCAGCCCCAAATCCGGGCGGTGGAAGCTGCGCAGCCGGGTGGGTGACCGCGTGCGCTGGTACGAGGAGCCCGAGGAGACTACCGCCGCGCACTGAGACGGCGATCCCCTAGACGGCGGAGTACTCCAGTCCCGTGAGCGTCACGGTCTTGCGCGTCACGAGGCGGCCCATCAGCGAAGAGAGATACGTCCCGGAGGTCGGAGCGACGTCGGAATAGTCGCCGCCGACCGCGATCGTGACGTAGCCCAGGCCACCCCGGCTGGCGTGGGTTGGGTCGAAGGGCCATGCGATCGCGTCTCCGGTGCCGTCGTTGGTCGGGAGCACCACCTCCACCCAGGCGTGCGTGCCGCCCTGGCCGAGCAGGTGGCCGGAGACATAGCGAGAAGGCAGGCCGCATGCGCGGCAGACAGCCAGCATCACGTGCGCGTAGTCCTGGCACACCCCGGCACCACGAGCCAGCGCTTCGGCGGCGGTCGTGCGCACGCCCGTCACACCGGACTGGTATGTCATCGATTGATAGACCCAGTCGTTGATGCGGTCGGCGAGGTCCAGCCCCCACGGTGCCGACGCGGCCAGCTCGTCCGCCGCGTCTCGGATGCGCGCGTCCGGGGACGTCATACGGGACGGCTCGAGCAGGTAGCCGTCGGCCAGCCAGCCATCGAGCAGCCGGTTGGGCTCGGCCGCATGCCTCTCGACCGAAAGCTCGACCCCGAACTCGATCGCCGACGACACCCGCGGAGCGAAAGCTTCCACGACGACGTTCCCGAACCTGTCCTGCGAATCCTCCAGCCGCACGCCGTCGAGGCCGACGCGCACCTCGTGCTCGAGGCGCCGCTGATCCCCAAACCGTTCCGGTGGGATGACGACCAGGCGGTGATTCAGGTCGCGGATCGGCTGCGGGTACTCGTAGCGGAAGCTCTGGACGACCCGATACGTGGCCCGGCGCGCCGCCGGCCAGTCCACCGGCGAGGTCTCGATCGCCATCACACCGCCTCTGCCTTGTCCAGGGGTCCCCGCGGAGTCGAAGACTCCGTGGGGTGAAGATCGGCCCATACGACCATTGAACGAAACTCGGCCGGTCCAAATGTGGTCAGCATCGCCACGTCGAGCGCGTCCCGGCCGCGGCCGATCAGCACCCGTCCTACCCGCCTGGCGTTGTTCCGGGGGTCGAAGGTCCACCAGCGATCGCCCAGCCAGACCTCCATCCAGGCCGCAAAGTCCATCGGCTCGGGTGGCGTCGGCACGTAGATGTCCGGCAGATAGCCGAACACGTAGCGGGCCGGGATGTTCATCGCCCTGCAGAACGTGATCGCCAGGTGCGCGAAGTCGCGGCAAACGCCCTTTCGGGCCTCGAACACGTCGACCGCCGTTGTCAGCGGGTTGCTCGTGCCGTACTGGAATTGAAGGTGGTCGTGGACCCAGTCGCAGATGGCCTGCACCCGCGCCCAGCCTGGCTCGGTCTGGCTGAAGAGCTCCCACGCCTTGTCCATGAGGACGTCGGAAAGGCAGTAGCGGCTGGGCAGCGTGTAGTGGAGGAGCTCGCCTGGGATCTCCTCGACCGAACCCTGCGGCACCCCCGACCCGTCGGGATCGGCCTCGTCCGGGGCCACGCAGATGGCGTCGTACCGGAGCGTCAGGGGCCCCTGGGATGCGAGGAGGCGCTTGACCGGGTTGCCGTAGATGTCGGTGTACTCGTCGACCGGGAGCATCGGTGAGGTCGTCCAGGTCTCTGTGACCAGTCGGTGCCTCGCGTCCGAGCGGGGACGCACCTGAACGGTCATCGTGGTCGGTCCGGTCACGTCGTACGTGAACTCACAGCCAACCCGCAGCTTGAGCGTCTTCCCTGTAATCGGAATGGCGCAGACACTATAGCTGTGCCATCAGTTGAATCTCTTGGTGCCAACTACCAGCCCAACGGCTTCTACGACGAAATGCTTGCGGCAGGCGGCCGGCCGCGGCCTGCCTACCGCCGGCTCTACGGGCACCTCGAGGCCCTCGGCACCGCCGAGCTGGAGCGCCGCCACGAGCTCGCGCTGCAGATGTTCCGGAATCACGGCATCACGTTTGCCGTGTACCCGGACGCCCAGGGCAACGAGAAGGTCTTTCCCTTCGACATCATCCCGAGGGTCATCACCGCCCGCACCTGGCGGCGCCTCGAGTCGGGCCTCAAGCAGAGACTCGTAGCCCTCAACCTGTTCCTCGACGACATCTACGGCCGCAAGCTGATCCTCAAGCAGCGGGCGGTCCCGCCCGAGGTCGTGCTGAGCAGCCCCCAGTACCTGCGCGAAGTCGAAGGTCTGCCGGTGCCGCATGGGATCCATTGCCACATCGCGGGCATCGACCTGGTGAGAGACAACAAAGGCGAGTTCTTCGTCCTCGAGGACAACCTGCGCACGCCATCGGGCGTGTCGTACGTGCTCGCGAATCGGCACGTGATGAAGCGCGTTCTCCCCGACCTGTTTGCCGGCTACCCGGTGCGGCCCGTCGAGGGCTACACGCATGAGCTGCTGCAGCATCTCCGGTGGCTGGCGCCGCCCGGCGTCGAAGACCCCTCTGTCGTGCTGCTGACGCCGGGGATCAACAACTCGGCCTACTACGAGCACCTTTACCTCGCCAAGCAGATGGGCATCGAGCTGGTCGAGGGCACCGATCTCGTCGTCGATCAGGACCATGTCTTCATGCGCACCACACGTGGATTGCGGCCCGTCCACGTCATCTACAGACGACTCGATGACGAGTGGCTCGATCCCATCTTCGGACGGCAGGAATCGCTCATCGGCGTGGCAGGCCTCGTTAGCGCGTACCGGGCCGGCAACGTGGCGATCGCCAACGCCCTCGGCAATGGCGTAGCCGACGACAAGGCCGTCTACGCGCTCGTTCCGAAGGTCATCCGCTACTACCTCGGAGAGGACCCGATCTTGCCCAACGTTCACACCTACCTCTGCGCGATCGACAACGACCGGCGCTATGTGCTCGAGCACCTGGACGAGCTCGTGGTCAAGACGGTGGACGCATCAGGCGGTTACGGCATGCTGATCGGTCCCGCCTCGACCAAAGCGGATCGGGAGGGATTCCGGCGGCGCATCGAAGCCCAGCCGCGAGCCTTTGTCGCCCAGCCGGTGGTCGCCCTGTCCGTCCAGCCGATCCTCGACGGCGGCCGATTCAGAAGCGCGCACCAGGACCTGCGGCCGTTCATCCTTACCGGCCCGGATGTTCGCGTCACACCGGGCGGTTTGACCCGCGTCGCGCTCAAGCCGGGGTCGCTCATCGTCAACAGCTCACAGGGCGGCGGCAGCCGCGACACCTGGGTGATGGCCGAGGAATACGACGACGACGATCTCGTGGACGACGATGCTTAGCCGGGCCGCCACCTCGCTGACCCTGCTCGGGCGCCACCTCGAGCGGGCCGATCACCTCGCGCGCATCCTTGGCGTCCACGTCGCGCTGTCACTCGACCGCACGGATGAGCCGGGACCCGACTTCTGGATCCGGTTCATGGAGCTGGCGGGATGGCCCGGCAGCAACACGGGACGACGAGACCAGGCGGTGGAGGTGGTGATCAGTGGAACGCTCGGGCCATCGGTGCGCTCGAGCGTCGCGGCCGCCCGGCTGGCGGCGCAGTCGGTGCGGCCGTCATTGCCCACAGAGCTCTATGAGCAGGTGAACGCACTTCACTGGCGGGTCCAGGAGAGGCCGTGGCAGCCTGACCTTTATCCATACCTGGGCGACGTGCAGCTGAGCATCCGGTTGGTCGACGGCCTGCTGGAGGACACAATGCCCCACGACGAGGCAAGGGATTTCGTCCGGTTGGGCAAGTTCCTGGAGCGCGCTGCCAATGTCACCTCGCTCGTCACGCGCAAGACGGCGGAGCTGATGGACACGCCGGAGGACGCACTGGAGTGGACGGCGGTACTGAAATCCTGCTTTGCGTTCGAGTCTTACCAGGCGCGCTACTCCGGCGGCGTCACGCCCGAGCACGTGATCGAATGCCTGCTGCTCGACCCGATCCTTCCGCGTTCGGCGCGGTTCGCGTCCGGAGTCGCGCTGGAGTCAGTGACGCGAATCGACGGCCCGGGGCGCAGGTTGGCGCCGCGCCGACTGCTGACCAAGCTCAAGACGACGTTCGACCAGGCTGACACACAGTGGGTGGCCGCAAACCCACGTGACTTCGACGCGGAGTGCCGCGCGCTGCTCCGCCAGCTCGAGATGGCGATGCGCGAGACGTACTTCCATCCGAGCAAGGTGCCGGCCAACGTCGTCGGCGATGAGGGCAGGGCGATGCCGCAGCAGCAGCAGCAACAGGGAACAGTTACGTGAAGCTCGAAATCGTGCACGAGACGCGCTATCGGTACGCCGGCCCGATTGCCGAGACGGTCATGGAGGTGAGGCTGCGGCCGATGGACGGCAACGGGCAGCGATGCGTGCAGTTCGACCTGGAGGTCAGCTCAGGAATCCAGCCGCGCGAATATCGCGACGGTTACGGCAACAACGTCCATTACTTCAACCTCGTGCGACCGCACACCGGCTTGAGCGTGACGAGCAAGTCGGTCGTCGAAACCGGCATCGAGCCAGATCAGGATCCGGGCGAGGATCTCGTCCAGGATTTCCTCCGATTCCGATCGCCGGTGAAAGATGTGCCTGGTGTGCGAGAGCTCGCGGCCAGGCACAGCATCGAGGACCCGGCGTCGGCCGTGTCGGTGGAGAGCGCGCTCGAAGAGGTGACGCTGACGATCAGCCAGGAGTTCACGTACGACCGCGCGGTGACGAATGTCTACAGCGCGGTGGACGAGGTGCTGGCCCTGCGCGCCGGCGTGTGCCAGGACTTCGCCCACCTTTTCATCGCGGTGGCCAGGGCAATGGGCGTTCCCGCCCGATACGTCAGCGGCTACATCCACGATCCGCGCGGGCGGGGAACGACTGGCGCGTCGCATGCCTGGGGCGAGGGGTGGGTGCCGGGGCGAGGCTGGGTCGGCTTCGATGCCACGCATCCTGTCCGCGTCACCGAGAACCACGTCCGGGTGGCGGTGGGGCGCGACTACAGCGACGCTGCGCCGACGCGGGGCATTTACGTCGGGTCGGCGACCGGCACGATGGACGTCAGGGTGAGGACTAGGGCGATCTAAAAACGCCGGCCGCGCACGAGGTCGATGGAGAACTTGGCTGTGTCGGCGATCAGCATCACCGCCATCACGCCGGCTTCGACCGGGTCGCTCACGACCACGTCGGCCGCGTCCGGCACCGATCCCGCCATGTTCGTGCAGACAACGATGATCCCGGCCTCGCGGATCTCGTGGACGGCAGCCGTGATGTCGCCGCCCATGAGCGCCCCGGCCAGCACGAGCACGCGCGCGCGGTGGAGCCTGGCCACCGCCCTGACCGCCTGAGCAAGCTGCTCTTCCCCTACCAACGGGATGGTGTCGACCGAGATCCGCTCACCGCGGATGTTGTGGCGGTCGGCCTCGGAAACCGCGCCTTGGGCAACCATGCCCACCTGGGCGCCGCCGCCGATAACGATCACCCGCTTGCCGTAGATTCGCTGGAACGTCGGGACGCGACTGACCTTCGTGATTCCCTCGAGGCCCTCCAGGTCCACCAGCAGCTTCGGCTCGTCGCGCGCTCCGGTGACCTCCAGCTGCAGCTCCGCCGTGTTTTCCCGATGGGCGCCGCTGGCGATGTAGGTGATGTTCGCGCCATGGTTGAAGATCGCTTCAGACAAGCGGTAGAGCACCCCTGGTTCGTCGCGCGTGGTGACGAGCAGGCCGAGGACGTCGCCTTCAGGCATGCCGAGAAGATAAACGCAAATTGCCCCTCCCCTTCGGGCTGTGCCTTAGGCGGAGCCCACTTCCCCACATGGTGGGGAAGTCAAGCTTCAGCGGCGTGCGGCCAGCGCGGCGCGCCCAGCTCGCGCGAGACGCCGCGAGCGGCTTCGCTGACCGCCGCCGACAGGCCTTTCGCAAGGCCGTGCGGAAAGATGCGCTCGGTCGCATCGACCACGCCGATGGCGCCGACCGCGGTGCCGCCGTGGTCGAAGATCGGCGCCGCCACGCTGGACTCGCCGAGCACCGCCTCGTCGCGCTCGGTCGCGAAACCCTGGTCGCGAATCGTGTCGATCTCGTTGCGCAGAGCATCCGAGTCGAGGGTCTGCTTGGTCAGCCGTGCCAGGGGTTCGTCGAGCAGGTCGTCGATGACCTGAGCCGGAGCGAACGCAAGGATAGCCTTGCCCAGCGAGCTGGCATGAAGCGGCAGCTGCAGCCCGACCTCCAGGACGCCGAACGCGGTGTCCGGTCGGAACACGTGATGTACGACGACGATGCTCGACCCGTGCATCACCCCGACCCTCACGGCAGCGCTCGCGCGCACCGCGAGGCGGTCGGCGTAAGGGATCGACCGCGCCCGGAGCTCGTTCAGGTCGAGGTACGAGTAACCGAGCTGCAGCAGGCCCGGGCCGAGCTGGTACTTGTCAGAGTGCCGGTCCTGCTCGACAAACCCGTGCGACTGCAGCGTCTGCAGCAACCCGTGGACCGTCGGACGGGCCAGGCCGAGCCGGTCGGCGAGCTCGCTGACGCCCAGGCGGCGAGGGCCGCTGGCCAGGGCTTTGAGTATCGCCGTGGCCCGGTCGATCGACTGGATTGATGACCGCCGGCCCGGTTTCTCATCATTCGGCATTGCTGAATTCCTGTCGGTAGTGTAGACTACGGCCGTCGTCCGGAATGCGGTTGCGGGGCGCGAACAGCCGCTCCTTGGAGTGTCGAATTTGGTCGGGATTGTACTGGTCTCCCACAGCCTCGAGCTCGCGCGCGGGCTGGCGGACCTGGCCTCCCAGATCGCCGGCGCCGAGGTGAAGATCGAGCCTGCGGGCGGCGCGCCCGGGGGAGCGCTCGGAACGACCGGCGACGCGGTTCGAGAGGCAATCGCGCGGGCCGACGGCGGCCAGGGCGTGGTTGTGCTCGCCGACCTCGGCAGCTCTATCCTCACGGTCCGCCACTTCCTCGAAGGCAAAGCCAATGGTCATGTGCGCCTGGTCGACGCTCCCTTCGTCGAAGGGGCGGTGGCGGCTGCGGTCATGTCGTCGGCAGGCCAATCGCTCGAGGACGTGGCTCGGGCGGCCGAAGAGGCTCGCGGTGCCAGCAAGTTCTGAATCGACTGTCGCGCTGCCTCCGGGCGTCGCCCTGCACGCGAGGCCGGCGGCGACCTTCGTGAAGACGGCGCTGCGATTCCGCTCGCGACTCACAGTGGGCTTGGACGGCAAGATCGCCGACGCCAAGAGCATTCTTGCCGTGCTCGCGCTGGGGGCGCAGGGTGGCACCGTCTTGCGCCTCGTCGCCGAAGGCGAGGACGCCCCCGATGCGCTAGCGGCTCTTACCAGCTGCGTCAGCGGCCTCGTCGACTAAGAGCCTTTCCGAGGCTTCGCGACAGGCCGCGAATTCGAGCCGGCGAATCGATTCCCGGACCTCACCCACGCGCGCAGCTGCGACGCTGAGCTCGTCGACTCCCAATCCGACCAGGATCGGCATCGCCACCACGTCGGAAGCAGCCTCGCCGCAGACGTCGACGACGATGCCGGCAGCATGCGCCGCGCGCACGGTTGAGTCGATCAGGCGCAGGACGCGGCGATCGGTCACCGGAGCCGACTTCGACTGCTCCCGGTCCAGACCCAGGACGAGCTGCGTGAGGTCGTTGGTTCCGATGCTGAAGAAGTCCGACTCCTTCGCAATTTCGCCCGGGCGACGAGCAGCGTCGGGGGTCTCGATCATGGCGCCGACCGCGGGTGCAGGACGGCCGTCGAGAACAGAAGCCAGCGCCTGGCGCACGGCCTGCAGCTGCTCGGGCTTTGTCACCATCGGCACGAGGATCCGGAGCCTGGTCTTCGCCCCGGCGTCGATGATCGCGGCCAGCTGGTCACGCAGCGCCTCGGGTGCTTTCAGGAGCAGGTCGATTCCGCGATCTTTCGCGCCCTGAAGAAACGGGGGCGTCTTGTCGCCGCCGAAGTCGAAGAGACGCACGGTGGCGGTCTGGCCGGATAGACGGTCGAAGATCGGCGCGAGGAAGGTCTTCTGCTGAGCGAGCGACGGCCAGCCCGTCGCATCAAGAAAGGTCAGCTCCGTCCGAAGCAACCCAACACCTTCGGCGCCCTGCTCAGAACCTTCGATCGCCTCGGCGATGCTGGCCGCATTGCCGAGGACCACGATGCGGCGCCCATCGACGGTTTGAGCGGGCGTCAGCCGCCGGGCTCGCGCCGCCTCACGCGCGATGCGCCTGCGCTCGGCATCGGCATTTGCGGCCGCGACCCGCTCCGCGTCCGGGCGGCGAACCAGGATGCCGCTGTCTCCATCGAGGACCACCTCTTCCCCATCCTGCATGTCGAGCACTCCGGGCCCAAGCCCGACCACCATCGGGATGCCCAGCGAGCGGGCGACGATGGCCGCATGGGCGGTCACGCCGCCACCAGCCAGCGCAACTCCGCTTGCGCCGAGCCCGAGGTCGGCGACGTCGGCGGGACCGAGGCTGTCGGCGACCACCACCCCGCCCGCGACAGAAGTCGTCGCCCCAAGAGCGTGCGCAGCAGCTCGCCTTCCGAGGCTCCGCACATCGTCGGCGCGCTCGGCAAGACGTTGGTCCGGCAGGCGCGCGAGCTCAGAGGCGATTTCGCCGGTGGCGTCTCTCAACGCTTCCGCAGCAGGGCGCCCCGACTCGATGACCAGCTCTTCGACTCGCTGGATGAGCCCAGGGTCGCCGGCCATGAGGATCCCGGTCTCGACGATGCCGGCTTCTTCGTCTCGACCGAGCCCGCGCATGGTCGCCACGATCGACTCGAGCTCGGCCTCCGTCGCCTTCAAAGCCCGCGTCGCGCGGTCGAGCTCGGCGGCACGCTGCTCAGGCGCGATGGTCACATTCGAAGTGGTCGCATGACGGTCAAGGACAACGGCCGGTCCGCTCCTGATGCCCGGCGCGGCGCTCACTCCGCGAAGGGCGACTTCGCCCATCAGGGCTGGGAGGTGACCGCCCGCTGCAGAGCCCGCATGATGAGTGCGGTCGAGGTCGCTCCCGGGTCCTGGTGTCCAACCGAGCGCTCGCCCAGGTAAGAGGCGCGGCCCTTTCTCGCCTGCAGCGGAATGGTGGCCCGCATGCCGGCCTCAGCCGCGGCCGCGGCCTCGTCGAGCGCCTGCGCGAGAGGCGCGCCGTCTGCGACGCGAGCTCGAAGTGTGTCCACCGCCGGCTCGAGCGCGTCGACCATCGTCTTATCGCCGAGAGCCGCCGTCCCAAGGTCCTTCACCGATGCCAGCGCCGCCGTCAGGATTTCTACTAGCTGCGGTGCGTCGAAGGTCGTCTCATCTCCGAGGACGCGCCCGCCGCTGCGGAGCGCCGAGCCCCACAGTGGCCCGCTCGCGCCGCCCACCGTGGATACGAGGGTGCGCCCGGCGATGATGAGCAGCCGCCCAGGCGGCGATCCGTTGTCGGCGGCGAGAGCCTGGACGACGGCCTCGAAGCCCCGGTTCATGTTGGTGCCGTGGTCGCCGTCGCCGATGGCGGCGTCGAGCTGGACCAGGTGGTCCCGCTCGGCGCGCACCGACGTTTCGATCTCACGCATCCAGGAGCTGATCGTGGCCGCGTCCATCACCTTTTCGCTGATCAAGGTTAAAGGTCACACCCTCCAGCGAAGCGCAGGCGTGTGGACCGGCGCGTCCCAGAGCTTGATGAGCTCTTCGTCCAGCTCGAGCACGGTCAGCGAGGCGCCGGCCATCTCGAGGGAGGTGATGTAGCTGCCGACGAGGTTGCGAACCGGTTCCAGGCCGGCCTTGCGAAGCTTCTCGTCGACCTCGCCATATATAAGGTAGAGCTCGAGCAGCGGCGTTCCGCCCAGGCCGTTGACGAAGACAAGCACCTTGCTGCCGTGTTTGGCCTTGAGGTCGGAAACGACGGCCTCGACCATCACGTCGACGACCTCGCTCGCGGTGCCCAAGGCGGCGCGCCGCCGGCCCGGCTCGCCGTGGATGCCCACGCCGAGCTCGATCTGGCCTTCGGGCAGCTCGAAGATGGCCTTGCCGGAAGCCGGCGGCACGCACGACGACAGCGCCACCCCAAACGATCGCGCACGCGCATTGACACGCTTGATCGTGTCGGTGACGTGCGCCAGGTCCGCGCCACCTTCCGCCGCTGCGCCCGCGATCTTTTCGGCGAGCACAGTCGCGCCGACGCCGCGACGGCCGGCCGTGTAGAGCGAGTCCTGGACCGCAACGTCGTCATCGATGACGACAGTGGTCACCTTGATGCCTTCGTCGGCCGCGTCTTCCGCCGCGAGCTTGAAGTTGAGAACGTCGCCTGTGTAGTTCTTGACGATGTGAACGACACCCGCGCCGCCGTCCACGGCCTTGGTGGCCGCAAGCATCTGGCCGGGCACCGGCGATGTGAACACCTCGCCCGGCGCCGCAGCGTCGAGCATGCCAAGGCCGACGAAGCCTCCGTGCAGCGGCTCGTGCCCCGACCCGCCACCAGAGATCAAAGCGACCTTGCCCTTCTTGGGCGCGTCCTTGCGGACGATGATCTGATTGGCGGCGTCATATCGCAGCAGGTCGCCATGCGCCGCGGCGAGTCCCTTCAGGGAGTCCTTCACGACCGCGGCCGGATCGTTGAGGAACTTTCTCATCTGGTTGGTTTCGACTGCCATTGTGCTTTCTCCTGTTCGGTTACGGATCTAGTTGGCCGCCGCTGCGCGCGCCGAGTCCTCGTGAGTAACGGCTTCGATGATCGGTCGCGCGACCAGTCGTGGGTTGGCGAGGAAGTCGTAAAGGAATGCAGCTGCTGCCGCGCCCACAAGCCCGGGGACCAGGTAGACGGGGACGTATTGCGTCCAGAAGGTCGTGCCGCCTGCGATCGCCTGCACCAGCTCGGGGCCGAATGCGCGCGCGGGGTTGAGTGACGCGCCCGTGACCGGTCCGAATATGAGGATGATCCCGACCACCGCTCCGCCGATGACGAGGCCGGCCAGTTGCGTCGGCGATTTCGAGTCGACGATGCCGAGGATCGCGAACAGAAGCAGGCCCGTGCCCAGGGCCTCGGCAAGCGCGGCCTGGAGGTAGTAACCCGTCGTGGCGTCGGCCGCGAAGTGGGTCTGGCCCATTCCGAACGTGACCGCGTTGGCCCCGAAGACGCCCCAGATCGCGAAGGCGCCGATCACCGCGCCGACGTATTGAGACGCCCAGTAAGCGGGCACCTCTTTCCACGGGAAACGCTTGGTCACGGCCAGTGCGAAAGTGACGGCCGGGTTGATGTGGCAGCCGGATACCTTTCCGATCGCGTACACGAGGGCCGTGATGATGAACCCGAACGCGAAGCTGATGGCAAGCAGGTCGGCTTCGGTGACAGCCGGCACCGCCTTGCCTGCAAGTGTCAGCGTCGCGATGACGGACCCTGGACCGACAAGGACCAACGCCGCCGTCCCGAACATCTCGGCCAGCGCCCGCTGTGGCATGGAGTGCATCGTCTTGGACCCCCTATATCTGACTAGTGTTCGACAATGTCGAACTGATTTCACAAACCGTAGTCCTGATGGGGCGGTTTGTCAACAGGCAATTTCGAGCGGGCCGCAATGTCGCCACCACACCAAGACACAGCCGTGCATTTGGCGCTGGAAGCCAGGACCGAGGGTGGCCGTATGGCTTACCGTATGGATTCCATGCGCAGCCGGTACGAATCCATCAACGGCATCGCCATTCCCCGGGGAGGTTCCCCGACTTAGCGCACACCGCTGATGTCGTGGGACCTCCCGGCCGAAGGCCTGGAGGTTTTTTTATGCCCAAAACAGACACCGAGAACCATCGAAACGGCGCGAGGCGACGGATCGTGATCTACGACACGACCCTTCGCGACGGCGCCCAGGGACCGGCCGTGTCGTTTTCCTCCTCCGACAAGCTGCGGATCGCGCGAACCCTGGACGAGCTTGGCTTCGATTACGTCGAGGGCGGCTTCCCGGGATCGAACCCAAAGGACGAGGAGCTCTTCGCTGAGCTGGCGGCTCACCCGCTCAAGCGAGCGCGCCTCGCCGCGTTCGGCGCCACCCGGCGAGCGGGCGGCCGCTGCGAAGACGACGCCAACCTCAACGCGCTGGCGCGCAGCGATGCGCCGACCTGGACGCTGGTTGGCAAGAGCGACACATGGCAGGTGAGCACGGTCCTGCAGACGACTCCCAACGAGAACCTGGCGATGGTTCGGGAGTCGGTGGCATACGGCGTCTCTTTGGGTCGGGAGGTGATCTTCGACGCTGAGCATTTCTTCGACGGCTTCGCGCGCGATGCGGAGTACGCGATCGAGGTCTGCCTGGAGGCTGCGCGCGCCGGAGCCACGTGGGTGGTGTTGTGCGACACGAATGGCGGAAGCCTGCCGGCCGAGATCCACGAAGGAGTGCAGGCGGTCCGCGCCGCCCTGAGCCAGGTCGAGACTCCAGCTCGCGTTGGCATCCACTGCCACAACGACTGCGAGCTCGCAGTCGCCAACACGCTGGAAGGTGTGGCCGCGGGCGCTGACATGGTTCAGGGCACGATCAACGGCTACGGCGAGCGGTGCGGGAACGCGAACCTCGTCTCGGTGGTCGCGAACCTCGTTCTGAAGCTCGGCATGGACGCGCTGCCGAAGACGACTCTCGCCCGGTCGACCGATCTCTCGCGCACGGTGGCCGAGATCGCCAACGTAGCGCTGCCGCTGCAGCAGCCTTTCGTCGGATACGGCGCTTTCGCGCACAAGGGCGGCCAGCACGTGGCTGCGGTCCTGAAGCACAGCGATTCCTATCAGCACATCGACCCCGGCCTCATCGGCAACGAGCCCCACGTGCTCGTCTCCGAGCTCTCCGGGCGAGGCAATGTCCTCGCCAAGGCTCGCGAGTTCGGGCTCGAGCTCGACCGCGACGACCCGCACACGCAATGGCTGGTGCAGCACCTCAAAGAGCTCGAGCACCAGGGCTATTCGTACGAGGCCGCCGACGCGTCCTTCGAGATGCTCCTTCGCCGCCTGCAGCCGGGCTATGTGGCGCCGTGGACGGTGGCTGACTTCACGACGCTCGTCCGGAAGGACGGCGGTTCGGTGCATGCCGAGGCCACAGTCAAGGTCGAGGTCGACGGCGCCGTTTATCACACGGCGGCGTCAGGCAACGGGCCGGTCAATGCGCTCGATGCGGCTCTGCGCAAGGCGCTCAGCCCGAAGTTTCCGGCGCTGCGGGGAGTGAGCCTGCACGATTACAAGGTGCGCATCCTCGACGGTGAGGCCGGAACCGCGGCCACGACCCGCGTCCTCGTCGAATCGGGCAAGGGACCGAAGCGATGGACGACGGTGGGGTGCTCTGGCAACATCATCGAGGCCTCCCTCGCCGCGCTACTCGACTCGTTCGAATACGCGCATCGTTCGCGCGCGTCATCGAAGACTTGACGACCAGAAAGCCACCGAGCGCAACGCGCGCCTCCGCACGTCAGGCAATACCGGATGAGCTTCGTCGCGACGTGCGCTTGCTCGGCGACGAGCTCGGTCGGGTGATCAAGGACTACGGAGGCGCCGCGCTGTTGGCGGACGTCGAGACTCTGCGCCGGTCGGTGATCCGCGCGCGCGACAACGACGTGCATGAACGCGAAACCGAGCGGATCGTGGCGTCATGGTCACTCGGGCGCGCTGAAGAGGTCGCACGCGCATTCGCGGTCTATTTCCACCTTGTCAACCTGGCGGAGGAACACCACCGCGCACGAGTCCTCCGTGAGCGCGATGCCGGGCCGAGGCCTCAGCCCGAGTCTCTGGCGGCCACGGTCGCTGAGCTAAGGCGTAAACATGGGCGGCTCCGGCTCATGGAGCTATTCGAGGGCCTGGAGGTTCACCCGGTGTTCACGGCCCATCCGACCGAGGCGCGCCGGCGCGCGGTGGTCACCGCGATCCGAAGGGTAGGACAGCAGCTCGATCGTCTCGACGATCCACGAGCTTCGGAGGGCGAGCGGCGAGAGTCGAAGCGCAGGCTTACGGAGGAGATCGATTCGCTGTGGCGCACGGGGCAGCTGCGGACGTCACAGGTCACGCCTCTCGACGAGGTGCGTTCGACGATGGCGGTCTTCGACGAAACCCTGTTCCGGGTTGTGCCCGAGATCTACCGCGCGCTCGACGAGGCGCTGGCGCCCGACAGCGGTCTTCGACCTCCACTTGCGCCGGCATTCCTGCGCTTTGGAAGCTGGGTCGGCGGCGATCGCGACGGCAACGACGCCGTGACCGCAAAAGTGACGGCCGAAACGATGTCGATCCAGGCTGAGCATGGGCTGCTTGCGCTGGAGGCTGCGACCACTCGCATCGGCCGCGCGCTCACCGCCGACACGGCCACGACGCCGCCAGGGCCGGATCTCCGCCGCCGCCTCACGGCACTGCGCGCAAAGGACCCAGACCGCTGGGCCGACCTCGAGAAGCGCTCGCCCTCCGAGCAGCACCGTCAGTTCCTGCTGCACGTAGCCGACCGAATTCACGGGACGCAGGTGGGAGATGACGATTCTGCATACGTCTCCACCGCCGAGCTGCTGGCCGACCTCCGCACCGTTCAGGGCTCGCTCGCCGGTGCTGGCGCGCCGCGACAGGCGTTCGGCGAGCTGCAGCACCTCATCTGGCAGACGGAGACGTTCGGCCTTCATCTGGCGGAGCTCGAAGTTCGGCAGCACAGTCAGGTACACCAGCAAGCGCTCGCCGAGGTGCGCTCGAAGGGCAGACGGTCGGCGATGACCCGCGAGGTGCTGGACACGCTTGGCGCCATCGCCTCCATGCAATCGCGTTTTGGACCCGACTCGTGCCGGCGCTATATCGTGAGCTTCACGCGCGGGGTCGGCGACATCGCGGCCGTCCACGAGCTGGCCAGGCACGCGACAGGTGGCACAGCACCGGTCGTGGACGTCATCCCCCTCTTCGAGACGGTGGACGACCTGCGCGCCGCGCCGAAGGTGATGGAGCAGATGCTCGCGCTCCCGGCCGTGAAGCGCAGGCTCGCGGAAAACCGCCGATCCCTCGAGGTGATGCTCGGCTATTCGGATTCGACCAAGGAGGTCGGGCCGCTTCCCGCGACACTCGCGCTGTACCAGACCCAATCGGAGCTAACAGCGTGGGCAAAGCGGCGCCGCATCCGGCTCACGATGTTCCATGGGCGAGGCGGAGCGCTCGGGCGCGGCGGCGGCCCGGCCAACCGCGCCGTCCGCGCGCAGGCGCCCGGTTCAGTCGCCGGCCGCTTCAAGGTCACCGAGCAGGGCGAGGTCATCTTCGCGCGTTATGGAAATGCGGCAATAGCGAGGCGGCACCTCGAGCAGGTCGCCTCGGCGGTGCTTGATGCGTCGACAGCGCCTCGGCGCGAACCATCGCGCCGGTATCAAAGCCTGTCGCGCGAGGTATCCGCGGCGGCGAAGGGCGCCTACCGCGAGCTCGTCGAGGCCGACGGGTTCGCTGAGTGGTTCGCCAAGGTGAGCCCCATCGAAGAGCTCGGCCGCATGCGTATCGCCTCGCGGCCCGCTCGGCGCCAGAAAGGATCCGAGCTCGACGACCTGCGCGCGATCCCCTGGGTGTTCGCCTGGTCGCAGATGCGCCTCAATCTGCCCGGCTGGTATGGGCTCGGCAGCGGCCTGGCGGCTGCACGCCTCGAAGACCTGCGAAAGGCGTATGCATCGTGGCCGCTGTTCAACGTCCTCCTCGACAACGCAGAGATGAGCCTGGCCAAGACCGACCGGCGGATCGCTTCGAGGTACCTCGCACTTGGCGACCGGCCGGACCTGGCCGTGCGCGTTCTTCGCGAGTACGACCTCACCAAGAAAAACGTGCTCGCGGTCACCGGCCATTCGCGCCTGCTCGAGAAGCACCGCGTCCTTTCATGGGCGGTCGAGCTGCGCAACCCGTATGTCGATGCGCTTTCGCATCTGCAGCTGCGGGCTTTGCGCGCGCTGCGGGCGAAAGACGGCTCTGCATCGCAGCGGGCGCGCGCAGAACGGCTCTTCCTGCTCACCGTCAACGGCGTCGCCGCCGGCCTTCAGAACACGGGGTGACGCTATAAGAGGGAACCTGTCGGTTCCCTCTCATCGCTGGGCGCTTCGCGCGCAGCTGCTCTCTTTCCCGCTGATGTGATTATCGAAATAGACCTCCTGGCCACGATTGGCGGGCATTAGGTGCGCCGATTGCGGCCGGGATAGACCCGGCCGCCAATGCGTCGTCTGACCTAGAAATCCGCACGTCCGTCGAAATGCTTGGCGACGTCGGGCCGGGACAGCTCGTAGATGGCGATGCGATGGCCGCTAGGTGTGGAGAAGGAGCAGCACGGGCCCATCGGGATCTCGAGCGTCTGAGCCTTTCTCCAGCCTCGTTTCTTCAGCTGGCGCATTGCCTCATCGAGGTCGGCGACCCGGTAGATGAAGATCGGGCGCTCGCCCTCGAGGTGATCGGTCAGAAGGATGTGAGGCGGGCCGCTTGTGAGCTCGATCTTCGCGACCCTGGCGCCCATGCCCTCGACGCTGAAAGCCAGCCGGCCCCCGAGCACATCGGTGAAATAGCGTGCGTCGGCCGCGACGTCGCTGCTGGGCGTGTAGAGGTAGTCGAGTGAGACGAATGGGAGTGGTGCGCGTCCAGTTTTCGGCTCGGCCGACACGCCCTACTCCGGACCGCGGGCGATCCCGAAAAAACAGCCGAGGTGGTCGCCGTCGCGCATTCGGAGATAGGCGAGCCCGAGCCACAACCCGGGCGCGACCTCACGCACTTCATCTTTCACTTTTCGCACGAGCGGAGGATTGCCATCGTGGCCGTAGTCGAGATGCACCGCGTCGAAGTCGCCCGCGTTTGAGGGGCCGATGGAAGTGTGAAAGCGAAACCAGGTGACCCGTTCTCCGAGCAGACGGTTCACGCCGTGGCCGTGGCTGGAGGTCTCGTGCGAGAACGTCTTGCCCTGCCATGGAAACACGCCGGAGCGCGAGAAGCGCTCGAGAAAACGCTTGACGTGTGGCTTCTGGAGCCGCGGCACGGCGAGCATCCGGCCAACCAGCTTGCCGTCTAGGTCTTCGAGGCGAGGCGTCCGGGCTTGCTGGTAAAGGGACATGAGGGCGTCGGGGTCGAGCTTCTCGAGATCGTCCAGGCTCAGCAACTGCGCCGGCCGGATGTTGGCCATCAGGCCAAGGTTAGTGCAACGAAGTCGGCGGTCGCGGCGGTTCCTCGTCCAGTGCGCTGAGCAATGCGCTGACCAGGCGGGGGTCGAGGTGAGGGCCGGCCTCCGACGCCAGGACACTGCGAGCTTCGCGCTCGCTGCAGGCCCGGCGGTATGGCCGGTCGGAGGTGAGAACGTCGTACATATCGGCCACGGCGACGACACGCGCCTCGATCGGGATTGCTTCGGCCACCAGGCCGTGCGGGTAGCCGGTGCCATCCATGCGCTCGTGGTGGTACAGCACCGCGAGCATCGCCCTCTCGAAGGTCCCCGCCCACTGCAGGATCCTCAGTCCGACCTGCGGATGCGTCCTCACGAGGCTCCACTCGGAGTCGTCCAGCGCATCGTGCTTGTCGAGGACGGTGCCTGGGAGCGCGAGCTTGCCGACATCGTGCAGCAGGCCCGACCTCTCGAGGATCCGTCGCTCGGCG
>DASVEP010000041.1:0-38241 GCA_036380475.1 Candidatus Dormiibacterota bacterium | reverse complement strand
CGGGCGAAAATCTCACCCTCCGCTCCCACCTTGTTCACCCCAGCCGCCCCGACCGAAAGGTTCTGCGGGCTGATCATCTTGCCCATCACCCCTCCGGAGGAGTTGGTCCCGGCGGTGAGGATCGGGCTCACGTTGCCCAACTGCTGCGCTGTCTGCGCCTGCAGAGCTCCGAACAGCGTGTTCGAAGAGGTGTCGCTGCCTGTCAGGAACACTCCCAGCCACCCCAGGAACGCTGCCACGAACGGGAAGATGAATCCCGTCTTCGCAAAGGCGAGGGCGAGCGATGAAGTCATGCCCGAGTAGTTCATGAGCTGCGCGATGGCGAGGATGAACGCGATCGTGACGATCGGTAGCGCAAGCTGTCGCAGCGTCTTGCCGTATACGGTCACGAAGTTGACTTTCAGTCGCCGCGCGCGCATCAGCAGAAATGCGACCACGCCCGCATACAAAACAAGCGAGCCCGCGGCGGCGAGGAAGTTCCAGTCGAAGGTCAGCGCGTACTCGGTCGACTTGGCCACGATCGGCTTCTCGCGGAAGATCAGCGACGTCGGCTTGCCGCTCTTTATCACGTAAGTACCAGGCCAGTAGAAGTTCCAGTCGGGGAACTTGAATGCCTGCCGGTCGCTGGTGGGGAGGGGACCTAGCCACGGCTGCGGGCAAAGCGCAAAGCCCGGCGTGCCGCACTTGAGGTCGGCCGTGATATTCAGCGGTGCGTGCAGCGCGGTCTTCACGTCCCCCGGCGGGTGGCCCGACCAAAACGGCAGGTTGCCCATCTGGCCGATGAGGATCACAACGACGAGCACGATGTACATTCCGTACGCCCACCAGGTCCGTTGCGGCGGGTCAACGACTTCGTCTCCGTTCCTGTCCCTGGCGGCGGCGACCCCTGGCAGGTCCGGTTCCACCGCGTGCGAAGAGGCGCCGGCGACACGGCGCGGTCCGCTTGCCGCCGCCGCGCCTTCGGTTGCGAATCGATATATCTGCGCCGGTCGCCAGAACCGGAGCAGAAGGGCGAGACAGCCCATCGACACAAGCGCCGCGAGGATGTCGGTGAGCTCGGGTCCGACGAAGTTCGACACCAGGAACTGAACGACCGCAAACGACACACCACAGACCAGGACGGCCGGGAGGATCTCGCGCATCCTCTTCCAGCCGGCCAGGACGACGATCAGGTAGGCAGGGATCATGATCGAGAACAGCGGCAGCTGGCGGCCGACCATCGCGGAGAGCGCGAGTGTGGTCGACGTGGGGTCCTTGTGGCCGAGGATCGGGGCGACGAGCCCGCCAAGCGTGACCACCGGTATCCCGATCGAGCCGAAGGCGACCGGCGCCGTGTTGGCAAGGAGCGCAAGCACTGCTCCCGTCACCGGCTCGAAGCCGAGACTGGCGAGGATGGAGGCGGTGATCGCCACCGGCGCACCGAACCCGGCGATGCCTTCGAGCAGAGCTCCGAAGCTGAATGCGATCAGGAGCGTCTGGAGCCGCCGGTCCTGGGTCAGGCGAGTGAGGGAGCGGCGAATGACGTCGAAGTCGCCGCTGGCGACAGTGAGGTTGTGGAAGAAGACCGCGTTCAGGACGATCCAGCTGATCGGCCATAGGCCGAAGGCCATGCCTTCCGTGGCAACGCCGATGGTGATGCCGAACGGCATCCCCCAGACGAGCCATGACAGCACCAGGGCGGTGAGCATCGCCGTGATGGCGCACATCCACGCCGGCAACCTGAGGACGGCCAGCATGACGAAAAGGACGTAGAGAGGAAGCCCCGCGACGACGGCCGAAAGAAGCAGGCTCCCGGCCACCGGCTGATACGACTGGTGGAACGTGAGAAGGAAACCCATCAGTCACCCCCCAGGGACCACGGGTTGCCGCGACCCCTCCATTCAACAACTCCGTACCGCGGCTTGCAAGGGCGCCCATTTGCGACGGCCCGTGGCGGGTGGCTAACGTAACGAATCGATATGTCGACCAGGCCGCCCATCCCAGGCGAGGAGAGCGCGCCGGGTTTCGTGGATCGGAGGCCGTGGCGAACGCTGATCTCGGCCGTTCATCCCAACCCAACGATAAAGATCAACCACGGCGCGACCTTTCTCGTCACCGATCAGCACGGCGCCGTGCTGCCCGACGGGGGAGAGACCGGGCTTTACGCCGCCGACACCCGCTTCATCTCACGTCACGAGGTGCGCCTGAACGGCCGCCGCCCGCAATCGGTGGCTTCGGTGAGGCTTTCATTTCGGCACGCGCGCTGGCACCTCATCGCCGACGACATCGCCAGCGCCACCGAAGACATGAGGGGTGCTCGTGTGGCGGTCACGATCGACCGCCTTCTCGGCTTCCATCGTATGCACGAGGACCTGGTCCTCCGAACCTACGGGCGCACGCCGCTCACGCTGCTCCTCGAAATCGCCCTCGAGAGCGATTTCGCCGACCTCTTCGAGGTCCGGCGCCGGCAGTGGCAGCGCCGCGCGCAGCTCGAGACGACATGGATGGCGCCCAACCGGCTCGAGGTCAACTACCGCAACGCTGATTTCGTCAGGCGGTGCGTGGTTCGGACCGTGTCCGAACGCGCCGGCATCACCTATGCGAACGGCTCGCTGCGCTTCCCGGTCGACCTGAAGCCGGGCGCGGAGTGGCGGCTTTGCCTGCAATACGACCTCCTCACCAACGATGAGGCCAACCCCAAGCTGGGACTGAGCTGCCCACTCGACGCCGGTCAGCACGATGAACACCAGGAGCAAGCGCTGAGCTGGCAGCGGTCAGTGTCCCGCGTCGAGCCCGCCGACATCCGCTTGCAGTTCGCGTACGAGCGCGCGATCGACGATCTCTCCGCCCTCCGCCTCCACGAGCATGACTCGTCGTCGCAGCACTGGATGCCGGCCGCCGGCCTGCCGTGGTTCATGGCCCTCTTCGGCCGCGATTCGATCATTGCGTCGATGCAGGCGATGGTCGCCCAGCCTCAGATCGCGATCGGAACGCTTGAAAACCTGGCGCGATGGCAGTCCGACGTTGACGACCCGGTGCGCGACGCCGAGCCGGGCAAGATCCCGCATGAGCTGCGCGTCGGCGAATGGGCGCACTTCGGAATCGTTCCGCACCGGCCGTACTACGGCACCGCCGACGCGACCCCGCTTTACCTCCTGCTGCTGGCGGAGCATTACCGGTGGCTGGGCAACCTCGATGCGCTGGTGCCCTTCAAGACCGTTGCAGAGAAGTGCCTCGACTGGATCGATCGCTATGGCGATCGGGATGGCGACGGTTTCCAGGAGTACGCGCCTCGCACGCCCAGCGGCTATCGCAACCAGGCCTGGCGTGACGCGCACGACGGTGTGATCGACGAAAACGGCGTGTTCCCCGAGCTCCCGATCGGCACCTGCGAGATGCAGGCATATGTATACGCAGCGAAGATGCAGATGGCCCCGCTGTTCGATGCGTGGGGCGACGCCATTCGCGCACGCCGGCTCGTAGAGGAGGCGCTGGAGCTCCGCCGCCGATTCCTGGAATCCTTCTGGCTCGATGGCACCAGCGAGGTCGCGTTTGCGCTGGACGGCAACAAGCGACCCGTCCGCACGGTGACGTCCAACCCCGGCCACTGCCTGTGGATGGGCATCCTCGAACCCCGCCGCGGCAAGTTGGCCGGCGAGAGGTTGATGAGGCCCGACGTCTTCAGCGGCTGGGGCCTGCGGACGCTGTCCGAAGACCATCCCTCGTACGACCCGCATTCATACCAGCGCGGCTCGGTCTGGCCGCATGACAGCGTGATGGCGGCCGCCGGCCTCCGTCGTTATGGTCTGGTCGACGAGGCATGGCAGATCCTCGATGGCCTGCTCACCGCTGCGATGTGCTTCGAGGACATCCAGATGCCGGAGCTGTTCGCCGGGCTGCGGAGGTCCGAGTCGGCGGTTCCGGTTCCATACCGCATGGCCAACGTGCCTCAGGCGTGGTCCGCCGGCGCCGTGCTGCAGATGGTTCGGATTCTGCTGGGACTGGAGCCGGACGTGCCGGCCGGAAAGCTATATGTCGATCCCGCCCTCCCGCCGTGGTGTCCGACCCTGACGCTGCACAACCTGCACGTGGGTCAACACGATGTGCAATTGCGCGCTGCGCGCGCGGGGGATGGAACCTGCTCGGTGGAGGTCGATGCTCCGGCCGGCCTCGAGGTCGTCCGCGGCACTCCGCCCTGGCTGAGGGTGATCGCAGATTGAATGGGTAGAAAGTCTTGTAAAGGCTTTGCGTGGGGCAGGACGTTTTAGGAGTGTGGCCCCACTAAGAATCGCCATGATCGTCAGCCCCTGGTACCCGGTGCCCCCGGTCGGGTACGGAGGAATCGAGCTCGTGGCCTTCAACCTGGCGCGCGAGCTCGAGCGACGCGGCCATCACGTCACGGTGATCGGCCAGGAGGGCTCGCATGGCCCGTTCGAGGTCGCCGGCCTGGCTCCGCCAGAGTGGACGGCCGATCTCGGCACCAGAGATCACATCCCCCGCGAAGACCTGTTCCTGCATCGCGCCCACGAGTACATCCGCGAGCGATCCTTCGACATCGTCCATGACCATTCGGGCCTGACGGGCATCGTCCTCACCGCCCTGCTTGGTCACCCCGGCGCCGTGGCCACACTTCACGGCGATCTGTCAGGGCCGGAATGCGAGCTGCTCGCCGAAGTCGATCGCGATGTCAGGTTGGTCGGCATCAGCCGATCGCAGCAGGCGCAATGTCCTGGCGTCGAGTGGGGCGGCATGGTGCACAACGCCATCGATCCTTCCGAATACAAATCGGTCGTGCGCGCGGAAGACAAAGAGAACTACGTGGTCCAGCTCGCGCGTATCAACCCCTCGAAAGCTCAGCACCTTGCGATCGAGTTCGCTCGGCGGGTCGGCGTGCCGCTCGTTCTCGCAGGGAAGGTGGATCCGGACGCCGGCGAGTATTTCGAAAATGAAATTGAGCCGCACATCGGCAACGGCGTCGAATGGCTAGAGAACGTCGTCGGCGGCGATAAAGCCCGGTTGCTGGCGCACGCTAAGGCGATGATCTTCCCGATTCAGTGGGAGGAGCCGTTCGGGCTCGCGATGATCGAGGCGATGGTGAGCGGCACCCCGGTGCTCGCGACACCGCGTGGCGCCGCGGTCGAGATCGTGGAACCGGGCGTCACGGGCTGGCTTGCCGACGACATTGATGGACTGGTGAGCGCTTACGGCCGCCTCGGCGACATCGACCTTCAGCGGTGCGTCGAGGTGACGAGACTGCGCTTTGGTCCTGAGCAGATGGGCGACGGGTACCTGTCCATCTACGAGTCGGCCCGATTGCGACGGGCCTTCCGAAAGCCGGCCTAGGCTCGCGCTTGCGCCGGCTTGGCGCTGCCGTCGCCTGACGATGACGGCGGCTTTCCATTGGCGCCGAATGCCGGTCTCGTGCCGACCGCGTACCCGGTCCACTGTCCGCGGGCGAGCAGGTCGACAGCCATCGCCTCGAGCTCGCGCACTCTCTGGTTGGCCCTGATCGCCTCGCGAATCGAAAGGATCCCAACCGCGGGGTGCCGCTTCTCGATCACGTGGCGGAGCATGTTGAGGTGCGCATTGTCCGGCACCCCCGGCTCGCGGATCCTGCGCACGGCGGCGCGCACGGTCGCCTGTGTGCCATCAATCGCTTCGCCGCGGCCGAAGTCGAACTTGTAGCTTGGACTCCGACCGCCGGCGCGGCGCTCGCCGCTGAGCTTGATCCATTTGGCGTTCTCCGCGCCCTTGCCGACGTCGATGACCAATCGCACCGACCGCCCGTGATAGGGAAAGGTTCCGTTCATCCGCGCGTAGCTTTCGCGCTGTCCCTGCAGACCCTCGTGGCGACCGACAAGAAGTGGTGATTCCGCGTCCAGGTGGATGTGGTCGATGGGGGTGAGAAGCGAGATGATCGCGAACGCGTGGGGGATGAGGTCGGCGATCACGCCGATGTCTGCGGCTGCGCCGGTAAGCGGCTGCTCCTCGAGGATCTCGATGCGAATTTCTTCGACGCTGTCGAGGAAGTCCCGCAACGTACGCTCCTCGGTGAGAAGCATCTGCAGCAGGCGGACCTCGAGCTTGAAGTAGTAGTGGTCCG
This sequence comes from Candidatus Dormiibacterota bacterium, assembly GCA_036380475.1. Lineage (GTDB taxonomy): Bacteria > Chloroflexota > Dormibacteria > Dormibacterales > Dormibacteraceae > UBA10449. The sequence continues at coordinate 32,159 of DASVEP010000041.1, read as the reverse complement.
CCGCGACGAGCTCAACGCCGCCCGGCGCAGTGTCGAGGAACTCGCGATAGGCCTCGGGTGGTGAGCCCAGCGGTTTCTCGATGAGGATCACGTCGCTCAAGTCGTAATACAGGCCGACGGTGGCCAGGTGAGTCGCGGCCGGGGTGGCGATGTAGGTGATGACGTATGAGCTCGACTCGAGCTCTCGCTCCAGCTGGTCGTGCGCGGGCGAGCCGGGGCTGTCCCAGTAGAAGGCGTCGCCGTGGCCTCTTATCTCTTCGTCCTTGCCGGCGATCCTTTCACGCGCAGCGGGTGAATCCTGCTCGACCACGTGAGTGCGGAAGTTGAAGAACTGTTTGAGCGTGAGCAGGTGCTGGTAGCCCTTCTGGCCCCACTGGCCGAACCCTATGAGGACGAGGTCCTTCTGCAGGTGGCGCTCCTCTTCGGCCAGCGCGTGAAGACGTGCATTCTTGATCGCGACCGCGGCCTGCAGCGCCAGACCCTGTGCGAGCTGGACCTCCTCGCCGGTGAACGAACGCTGACGATCGCGCTCGGCCAGCACCGCGGCGCCGATCGACTGGCCGTCCGCGACCAGCGGCAGCGCAAGTAGGGAGCGCACACCAAACGTGCGCGCGTAGCCGGGGCTGACGATGCTGCTGGCAGTCGTGTCTTCCACCACCACCGGCCTGCCATGGTCGAGGACCTCGAAAAGGAACGACGGCTCCGATCGCTCGCCGTGCTGACGGCGCCACAGGTCCTCCTGGTCTGAAGCGGCCGCCCCGAACCAGCCCTCGCGATCTTCTTCGTAAAGGGCGATCTGGCACATCGAGGCGTTGACCAGCCGTGCCATGTTTTGCGCGACCAGGCGAAGCGTCTGATCGAGATCGATCGATGACGCGATCGCCCGGCTGATGTCGGCGCTCAGCTCGAGCTGCTCGCCGTGGCGGCGTGTGTCCTCGTAGAGGCCGGCCGTTTCGACGGCCATGGCGACCTGCGCCGCGGCAGCCCTCAGCGCCTCGATCTGACCCCAGTCTGGGCGGCGCTCGTACGAACGGTGGTACCCGACCTCCAGCACGCCCGCTGCAATGCGCGTGGGGTCCGAGCCGAAGGGGAGGAAGATCCGTATCAGGTCTGCGTGCCCGCCGCTCTGGAACACCTCGCCGGCCAGGGTGAACGGCGCCTGGCCGCGAGCCGGCCGGCGCTCGTCGGGTCCCTTCGGCTCGCCGATGAGGCAGGCGGCCACATGCGCCATCGTCGTGCCGTCGCTCCAGACCACTGGCACGTCAGTCCACGTTGCGGATTCAGGGATGCTGCCGCTGATGACGTCTCCCCGGTCGGACTCGACCCCGGCGGCGAGCGCGCCGACGACTGCCGCCTGGCGGCTTCGCGCGACGAAGACGAGCACGTCATCTGGTGCCAGGTCGCGTTCCTCTTCGAGGGCCCACCGCGGCACACGTTTATGAGTGCTGTGCGCGTCGCCCCTGTGAGTCTCGGTCGCTGCAATGGTCGAGGCAGTTGCGGCACCGGCAGCCATCCGCACGACCGTCGTGCCGTCCGCGCGCTCATCCAGCAGGTAGACGGTCGCGAAGTTGAAATCGAACTCCGGCACGGATGCATCGGTGAGATGCCCGGCGACAGCATCGAGGACTTCCTGCTTGCTCGAGCCCGGGCGGAGCATCGCGGTGGTCATGTCACCCAGCGCGCCGAGCAAACGGTTGCTGTGTTCGAGGCCCGCGATCAGCACGCGGCTGGCGAGCCCAGCGCCGATGAGGTCCGCGCCGGCCTTGAGCAGCACATCGGCGGACGGAGGACGGCGGACGGTCGCCAGCGGATCGCGGCTCAGCACCACGAGGTAGCCGTGCGGCTCGTCGTCGTTGCCGAGCGGATACGTCGCCACCACATGGAGTTCTGCGGCGGCGGTCCCGGCGGCAACCGCTTTGCTCACCAACGGTTCCCACTGCGAGGTCTGGTCGTGCCGCTCGATGCGCGGCGGCGCGGCCACCGGGGCATGGGCCGTCACCAGCTCGAGGCTCGTGCGCTGCGATGCGAATTCGTAGATCGCGGCGGCATCGAAATCGCTTGCCAGGAGCAGGTCTGCCAGCGCGATCGAGAGCAGACGGCGAAGCTCCTTCGCATCCGTCTTGGGGTCGCCGATCGGACCGGTGAGCAGAGATGTAAGCCGCCCCAGACCTTCGAGCGCCGCGCGCTCGGACTCGGCGAGCACCGCCTGAACGGCGGAGGCGGCGGCGCTGGCGCGGCTCTCGAGCTCCGCGATCTGCGCAGCGTCCGGCACGTGCTCGCGAGTCCGGTAGTTCAAATAGACGAGCCCGACCAGCCGGTCGCCCGACAAAAGGGGCAGGCCGATCGTCGACTGGACCTGGTAGCGGCGGATGAAAGTGCTGTCGATCTCGGACGGGGCATCGCGCGCGATGAGCTTCTGGCGTGTGACCGTCAGCCAGACCGTCGACCCGTACTGATGGACGCCGACCTCGTCCGGGACCTTGCCCTGGCGCAGGTCGGCCTGGTAGCGGTCGAGCTGCTCGCGCATGTCCGCAAGTGAATCGAGCAGGCTTTCCTGCGGCTGCCCCGTCGCAAACGGCGCGTAGTACCTCCGGGTCGACTCCTCATAAAGGAAGATGGACACGATGTCGGCGCCGGAGGCGTGCTGGAGGTCGGCGACCACGCCACGAAGGACTGCCGCGAGGCCGGCACCGGTTTCTAGGGGCGGATGCATTTCGGCATTTCGCATCATAGGTCTCTAAAACGGCCCCCTTGCCTAGACGCGAGTATCCGCGGCCTAACCTCAGGCGTCGCGACTGGATAAACCTCAACGGGGAGTGGGAGTTCGGCATGGGGGAGGCCGAGGGGTTCGACCGCCGGATAGTCGTCCCTTTCTGCCCGCAGTCCGAGCTGTCCGGCGTCAACACGCGGAACCCGGGCGACGTTGTCTGGTACCGGCGGCGCTTCGATGCGCCGCGTGCAGATCGGCTCTTCATGCACTTCGGAGCCGTGGACTATCGCGCGACCGTTTGGATCAACGGGGAGGAGGCGGTGCGCCACGAGGGCGGGCACACACCTTTCTCGATCGACATCACCGGGAGTGTTCGCGAACGCGACAACGTCGTCGTCGTTCGCGCGGAGGACCCGCTTACGGACAAGACTATTCCGCGAGGCAAGCAGTACTGGAAGGACACGTCCGAATCGATCTTCTACACGCCCACGACCGGGATGTGGCAGACGGTGTGGTTGGAGCCCCTGCCGTCGCGATCGATCGAGCTTCTGCAGATCACGCCCGATCTCGATCGCGGAGATGTGGAGGTGGAAATCCTCGATGGCGACTCCGTCGAGGCGATAGCGTCGTTCGGTGGTCGCGAAGTCGGGCGGCGCAAAGGCAGCGGCCGCATCGCACTCGCGGAGGTTCATCCGTGGAGTCCGGAAATCCCAAGCCTGTATGGCCTCGAGCTCATCAGCCGTGATGGCAACGGCAACGAGGTCGACCGTATCGAGAGCTATTTCGGCCTGCGGAAGGTTGAGACGAAAGGCGGCAGGTTGCTTCTGAACGGCCTTCCCTACGTGCAGCGACTCGTCCTCGACCAGGGTTACTTTCCAGGTGGCCTGATGACCGCGCCGACCGACGCCGACCTGCGTCGCGACATCGAGCTCGCCAAAGCGATGGGGTTCAACGGCGCGCGCAAGCACCAGAAGGTCGAGGATCCCCGGTGGCTGTATTGGGCCGACACCCTGGGATTCCTCGTGTGGGCAGAGATGCCGAGCTTTCATGAGGACTCTGGGGATGCCCGCCGGAGACTCAAGGCCGAATGGGCCGAGGTGGTGGTCCGCGACAGGGGTCATCCATGCATCGTCGCCTGGGTCCCCTCCAACGAAAGCTTTGGGATAGGCCCGAATCCGGGGACTTTTCTCGACGAGCTCTACTCGCTAACGAAGCATTTCGACCCAACCCGGTTGGTGGTCTCGAACGATGGTTGGGAGCACGCGACGACCGACCTGTGCACGCTTCACGACTACGCGACCGCCGGCGTGCTTCGCGACCGGTATCGAAGCCTCGAATCGGCGCTGGATCCCGAGGACCGTGAGAGGCCGCCGTACCTGCCCGGGTACGGCTATCGCGGCGAGCCGGTGATCGTCAGCGAGTTCGGAGGCGTTGCCCTCTCCGGATCAACTGGGTTCGGCTGGTCGGAGGCGGATGGGCCGAGCGCGTTGCTTTCAACTTATGGGGACATGGTCAGGGCGCTGATGCAGCCAGGGCCGGTCGAAGGCTTCTGCTACACGCAGCTCACCGACGTAGAGCAGGAGCAGAACGGGCTGCTGACGTTCGAGCGGGTCCCCAAGGTGGAGCCTGGGCTGCTCCGGCCGTTGACCGGAGCGCCCAAGCAGGTTTAACCCGGGAAGATCCAGACCTTGGTGGGCTGGCGGCCCTCGATCCGGTCGGCCAGCCGCCTGAGCTGTGCGGCGACATGGACGGCCATGCGTTCTCGCGGCTGCCATCCAGCCAGCCGGGACTGCTCCTCGGCTTTCTGGATCATCTCCTGGTGCCGATCGAGGATCGAGCGCTCGCGAGAGTACATGTCCATGATGCCAGCAATTATAGAGCACCGCCTCTGACAATAGTCAAGCGGCTATTGCCATCCCCATCACGAGCTGTTAACATAGGCGTTGACCTATGCCAATCATGGAGGAGCCGACGGAGGTCCCGCGAATGCGGGTCAGCCCGTCCGCCCCCCTCGAGCTCATGTGGATCCTCCACAATCTGCAGGCGAAGCACGTCCTGGGCGGGCCGTACTCGAGCCTCGAGCCACTGCGGGCCGGGCTGAAGGAGCGGCTGACATCCTTCTGGGGCGACGGCGTTCGCGGGTTCACCGAGACGATCGTCATCTCAGAGCGCAGCGGAACCACCCTCGACCTCGACCTCCACGACTTTTTCGCGCGGCTCGACGAGGCGGTGGAGATGCGGGGCGGCATGCCCTCGCTGCTGACGGAGCGCCCATCTGAGCGGACGGCGCTCGAAGGCCGCTTGCGGCGCCTGCGCGAAGACCCGGTGCTGCGTGAGCGCTACCGATCCTTGCTTCTGTCGGCATGGGAGCCGGTTCGTCCCGAGTGGGAGGCGATCGGTCGAGGCGCCGTCGTGGCCGCGGCTGCTGATTGGGACCGGCGGCTGTCCGAGGGCGCCGACTACCACACGCTGTTGGAGCGGACCAGGATGTGGCCCGGCCGGCCTGAGCTCGATGAGCTCGCCTCAGCCGCGGCGGCCGAAGGCCGCGTGGTCCTTTCGCCAGGCTGGTTCTTCGGGGTCATCCACATGGTCGAGGTCGACGGCACTCTTTACATGGGCCGAGGCGTCAGGGCGGAGGACCACAAGGCGATCCAGCGCGAGACCGCGACGCGCATCGCGGGCAACCTGAAGGTGCTCGCGGACCCGACCCGTCTGGGTATCTTGCTGTGGCTCGCGTCGCATCCGGCCTCGGTAACCGAGATCGCCGCGTACTTCGAGCTCTCCCAGCCCACCGTGAGCGGACACATCCAGGTGCTGCGCGACGCTGGGCTCCTGGAAGACAAGCTGGCTGGCCGACGTTCGAAGCTGATCGTCGCGCGCGACCGCGTCAAAGGACTCATCGACGACGCGGGGTCATCGATGCTCAGGCTCTTCCCCCAAGATTGAGTTCCTCTCCCCGGAGGGGAGAGGGGTCGGGGAGAGGGATCTGTCCGGCAGCCGGCCGGCTCGCGCAACATCGCCCAGCCAGTAGGCGCTCGGCTTCGGCCGCCTCGCAAACGTCTTTCTGTCCACCGAGATCAGCCCGAACGTCGGCTTGAACCCGAGGGCCCATTCGAAGTTGTCGAGCAGCGACCAGTAGATGTAGCTGCGGATGTCGATGCCCTCGGCGATGCAGGCCAAGGTCTCGCGCATCGCCGCGTCGATGTATTGGATGCGTCTCTCGTCGTTCACTGTCGCGACCCCGTTCTCGGTGACCAGGATCGGCACGCCGCCGGTGCTCTTCCACGCGCGCCGGATCGCCCCGCCCAGCGCACGCGGATAGAACTCGTAGCCCATCTGGGTGGTCTCGTCGGTCTCAGTGAGCTCCCGCGAGAGGTCGGCCCATTCGTGCCCTGGGCTTCGATGCCCGTCGGGCCCGATTCGAAACCGTGTGTACGTCTGCACTCCGATGAAGTCATCGTCACGAGCCAGCTCGAAGTACCGGTCGTTGATTTGCGATTCGAGCTCCAGCCCGCTCTGTCCCGGTTGCGCGCCATCCTCGTATTGAAGGTCGGGTATCGCGAGGCAGATGCCGACCCGCGCGTCCGTATGCGAACGGATGGCAGCCCGGCTCCGGCGGTGCGCCTCCAGCAGGTTCTCGGTCGCGCGCGCGGCGCCGTCGTCGTCGCCCTTGTGCCCAGGCGGGTTGATCCCGAGCACGTAGCCGGCCAGCCCGAGCCCCTGCGGCTCGTTGATCGTGCACGCGTACCCGATCAGGTCGCCCAATGACGCGGCGGCGCGTTCGCAATACCGCTCGAAGAGCTCCGGAAAGCGCGGCGCGGTGAATCCGCCCTGGTGGTGCAGCCACATGGGGAGCGTGAAGTGGTGGAAGGTGAGGATGGGTGTGATGCCGTGCTCACGGCAGGCGGCGAGCATGCGACGGTAATGCTCGAGCTCAGCGCGCGAGAACTCCCCTTCCGCCGGCTCGATCCGTGCCCACTCGATCGAGAACCGGAAGGCGTTGAAGCCCAGGTCCGCCTGGAGGGCGATGTCCTGTGCGTAGCGGTGGTAGTAGTCGCAGGCGTCGCCGGATGGCTCGATGACAGGCGTGCCTTCCTCGTGCTCCCACCACCACCAGTCGCTGTTGGTGTTCCCGCCCTCGACCTGGTGGGCGGACACAGAGGCGCCGAACAGGAACCCGCGGGGAAATGTGCCGGCTGAGCTCACGCCGCCATTCTCGCTCCATTCATCTCCCCACTTGACAGCGCCACAAATTCGGTATAACTTCCGCGCTAAACCGCTTTACTAAAGCGGTTTAAGTTAGCGGAGTGTGATGGGTCGGCGATGACGTGGGGATCCCCGGTGGACGGTGATGCGGGTCACCATCGCTGACGTGGCCGGCGCCGCCGGCGTGTCCAAAACCGCCGTCTCATTCGCTTTCAACAACCCGGAGAAGCTCGGGCAGGCGACGCTCGAGCGCGTGCTCCAGGTTGCCCATGAGCTCGGCTACACACCTCACCCTGCGGCCCGCGCGCTCTCGCTGCGACGAAGCGGAACGATCGGGATCCTCATCCCTCAGCGCCTCAGCACCGTGTTCGCAAACCAGTTCCTGAGCGAGCTCTTCCAGGGCCTCGGCGACCTGGTCGAGGAGCATGACCTGTCTCTCCTGCTGGTCCCGCCCCTCGACGGCTCGTTGGAGGGAGCGATCCGCCAGGCCTCGGTCGACGGCTTCATCAGCCTTGGTCTCAGCCCGGATGATGAGGCGCTCGCCACCCTGGATCGCCTTGGCATCCCGACCGTCCTCATCGACTCGGAAGGTTCGTCGACCCACCCGGCGGTCAACGTCGACGATGCCGGCGGGGCGGAGTCCGCCGCTCGCCACCTGCTCGAGCTCGGCCACCGACAGCTGGCGGTGATCCTCCTTCCGCCCACGCGCTCACAGGCCGGGCCGACGCCGACCTCCGCGCGCAGGCTGGCAGGCTATCAGCGCGCGCTCGCCGGGTTTGACGCGCCGCCTCCTTACACCATCACCGCAGGCGCCACGATGGCGGCCGGCGCGCGAGCCTTCGAATCCTTCCCCAAGGGAAAGCGCCGTCCGACCGCGGTCCTGGCAATGAGCGACATGGTTGCGATCGGCGTGTTGGGCGCAGCCGATGCGGCCGGCCTGCGTGTGCCCCAGGATCTCTCGGTCGTTGGATACGACGACTTGCCAATGGCGGCATGGACGAGTCCTCCGCTCACCACGGTCCGGCAGCCGATCGTCGAGAAAGGCCGCCTTGCGGCCCGGCTTTTGATCCAGCGATTGCAGGGCAAGGTAGTCACCTCGCCGGCCCCGCTCAGCACCAGCCTTGTGGTGCGGGGATCAACCTCGCGTCCATCGGGGTCCTCGCGAACTCTAGGCGAAGCCTCTGAGCTCGTGGGAGAGAAGGAGGTGTCGTAAGGCGCGATCTGTAAACCGCGCGCGACCGCGCGCGCTTGCCAAATACAGGGAGGTACATAGAATGGTCTCTAGCTCGGAGTCTCGACCGTCAACAGGAAAGCCGACGGCTTTCCATAGCTGGGGGATCTAGAACATGCGCTCTTCGAGTTTCATGCGGACATTGGTCGTCGCGATAGCGGCCATGTTCACGGCGGTGGCCTGCGGAACGAGCTCATCGTCGAACGCAGGCACAATCCACTTCCTTGGAGTCTGGTCCGGCGCAGAGCAAGCCAGCTGGTTTGCGGTGCTCAAGCCGTTCGAGGACTCGACCGGCATCAAGATCAGCTACGAAGCGTCGCGCGACCAGGACGCGATCCTCACATCGACGGTTGCGGCGGGCAACCCGCCAGACGTTGCCGGTGCCCCGAGCCCGCAGCTGCTGTCGCAGTTTGCCAAGCAGGGCAAGCTCATCGCGCTCAACGACGCCGTCGACATGACCGCTTTGCAGGCCAACACAGCGGCCAGCTGGATCAAGCTTGGCGAGCCGCTCAACGACGGCAAGCTTTACCAGATCTTCGCGTGGGGGGCGGTGAAAGGCCTCATCTGGTACGACCCGAAGAACTTCCAGGCCAAGGGCTACAACGTGCCGAAGTCGTTCGACGACCTGATCAACCTTCAGAGCACGATCAAGGGCGGCGGCACGACGCCTTGGTGCATCACGGTTGAGAGTGGTTCGGCGACGGGATGGCCCGCGAGCGACTGGCTCAAGGAGATCGTCCTCAGCCAGGCCGGCCCCGACGTTTACGACAAGTGGGTCGCCGGTACCCAGAAGTGGTCTTCGCCCGAGATCACGGCCGCATTCCAGACCTTCGGCAAGATCATGGGATCCGGTGGCAGCAACGTTTACGGTGGGCCGTCGTACGTCGTAGCGACGAACTTCGGCGACGTCGGCACGCCGATGTTCGCCAGCCCGCCCAAGTGCTACATGCTGAACCAGGCTTCGTTCATCACCAGCTTCTTCACCAGCGCCAGCCCTTCGCTCCAGCCGGTGACAGATTTCAACTTCTTCCCGCTGCCTGACATCAACCCGTCGTACGCGGGCGCCCACGTGGTCGCCGGCGACTCGTTCGCGATGTTCAAGGACACCCCGCAGGCCCGCAAGCTGATGCAGTACCTCACCACCGCCGACGCCCAGGCGATCTGGGTCAAGAGGGGCGGCAAGCTGGCCGTCAACAAGCAGGTGTCGCTGGACAGCTACCCCGACGCGCTCTCCAAGGAGTCGGCGCAGATCATCGTCAACACGCAGATCGGCAAGTACGACGCGACCGACCAGATGCCGGCGGACATGAAGGCCGCGGCGTGGGCGGACCTCGTCAAGTTCATCCAGAACCAGGGACAGCTCAGCTCGCTGCTGGCCCACCTCGACTCGGTCCAGGCAACCGCATACAAGACGTGACGCGGTAGGAGAAAAGAACGGTGGACTTCAGCGTCCTTCTCAGCGACATACCAACGCTGCTGGTGGTGATCCTCGGTGTACCGGCCGTCCTGGTCGGCTACATCGTTGGCGCCGAGCTACTGGTCCGCCGTTTACCGGATAAGAATCGCCCGCAGGTCCGGCCCTGGATTTGGGTCGGACCTGCCCTGGCCATGGTTGCCCTCTTCTTGTTCATCCCGGCCATCGCCACGTTGATCCAGAGCTTTGAGGACAACCACGGCACCTTCATCGGTTTCCAGAACTACGCCACTCAGCTGGCCGGTTTCCCAAGCGGTGGCGTTTGGATCGCGATCCGCAACAGCATCATCATCTGGCTGATCCTCTACATGATCCTGGTGCTGACCTTCGGGTTGATCATGGCCGTGCTGTTCGACCGGGTTCAGTACGAGACGCTCGTCAAGTCCCTGATCTTCATGCCCATGGCCATCTCATCGGTGGCCTCCGGTGTGATCTGGAAGTTCATGTACTGGTACCAGCCTATCGGTGCGCCGCAGACCGGGACCTTGAACGCGGTCGTCACCTTCTTCCATCACGACCCGGTCGCGTGGCTGCAAGATCAGTGGCCGAACGGCCTCGCGATACTCAACAACCTCGCTCTGATCACCGTGGCCACGTGGGGCCTCACAGGATTCTCGATGGTCATCCTCTCCGCAGCGCTCAAGGGCATACCGGGCGAGCTGCTCGAAGCGGCCCGGGTCGACGGAGCCGGCGAGATCACCATCTTCCGCCGCGTGATTTTCCCGCTGATGATGCCGACCATCGTCGTGGTCGGTACCACCCTGGTGATCTTCGCAATCAAGGTCTTCGATGTCCCGTACGTGATGACCAACGGCAACTTCAATACCGACGTGCTTGCGCTCCGGATGTACAACCTTCTTTATCTCTCGCACAACAACGCGGCAGCAGCCGCCGTGGCGATCGTCCTTCTCATCGCCGTGGTGCCCGTGCTGATATTCAACCTGAGACAGTTCAGGGCAGTGGAGGCAAGGCGATGAGCGTAGCAACAGCAGGACGACTCGAATCCACGGCCGCTGCCGGCTCTCTGCCGTGGATCGCGCAGAAAATTCAGCGGTCCCTGCTTCACATCGCGGTCATTCTTCTGACCCTGGTCTGGGTCATACCTACGCTCGGGCTGCTGGTCAGCAGCTTCCGCCCGGCAGCGCAGATCATCACCACAGGGTGGTGGACGGCTCTATCACCGCCCCTTCAATTCACCCTTCAGAACTATCAAGACATGCTCAGCCAGAGCAACATGGGGACGGCGATCTTTAACAGCTTCATGGTCTCCATTCCATCGACCGTGATCCCGGTCACCGTCGCCGCATTCGCAGCTTTCGCTTTCGCCTGGATGAAGTTCCCCGGGCGCGACTGGATCTTCCTTGCGTTCGTCGGCTTGCTCGCGGTTCCCCTCCAGCTGACGTTCGTGCCAGTGCTGACGTTCTTCGTCTCGCACGGTATCGTCCCCGACAACCTGATCAACCTCGGCCTTCCGCCGTGGATCGGGCTCTGGCTGGCGCACGCCGGCTACGGCCTGCCCTTCTCCACTTACCTGCTGGCAAACTTCTTCCGGGCCTTGCCCAGCGACCTGTTCGAATCCGCCGAGATCGACGGGGCCGGGACGCTGACCGTGTTCTTCCGCATCGTGCTGCCGCTGTCCGTACCCGCGCTCGCCTCGCTGATCATCTTCCAGTTCCTGTGGGTGTGGAATGACCTGCTGGTGGCGCTCATCTACGTGGGAGGCGCGCAGGAGGTGGCACCGCTCACCGTGAGCCTGGCCAACCTGACGAACTCCCTCGGTCAGGGCTATCAGCTGCTGACCGCAGCCGCATTCTTCTCGATGGTCATACCGTTGGCTGTGTTCTTGAGCCTTCAGCGCTATTTCGTTCGCGGCATCCTGGCCGGTTCAGTAAAGGGATAGAGAGAGATGGCATCCGTCACCTACGACCACGTTGTCAAGCGCTACACGGCCGACGTCACCGTCGTCAAGGACTTCAACGTCGAGATCAAAGACAAGGAGTTCATGGTCCTGGTGGGCCCATCGGGCTGCGGCAAATCGACCGCGCTGCGCATGCTTGCGGGTCTCGAGGCAATCACAGAGGGCCAGATCCGCATCGGGGATCGGGTCGTGAACAACGTCGCCCCCAAGGACCGGGACATCGCCATGGTGTTTCAGTCCTATGCCCTCTACCCACACATGAGCGTGTACGACAACATGGCGTTTCCGCTTCAGATGGCGAAGATGCCAAAGTCCGAGATCGAAAAGCGCGTGAAGAACGCCTCTCGCATCCTCGGCCTGGACAACTTCCTCAAGCGCAAGCCCCGGGCGCTGTCGGGCGGCCAGCGCCAGCGCGTCGCCCTCGGCCGGGCGATTGTGCGGAGCCCGAAGGTCTTCCTTCTCGATGAACCGCTCTCCAACCTCGACGCCAAGCTCCGCGGCCAAACGCGCATCGAGCTGCAGAAGCTGCACCGCGACCTGGAAACGACATTCATCTACGTCACCCACGACCAGGTCGAGGCGATGACCATGGGCGACCGCATCGCGATCATGAATGCGGGCATCCTTCAGCAGGTGGGTACGCCTGGAGAGATCTACGACCACCCCGCCAACCTGTTCGTCGCCGGCTTCATCGGGAGCCCCACGATGAACTTCGTCCCGGTCACCACCTCCGACAGCACCGCGAAGGCATCGGGCTTCGATGTCAAGCTGCCGAAGTCCGTGCCCGCAGGCAAAGGCACGCTGGGCTTCCGTCCGGAAACGTTGACGGACCGGGTCGGGGACAACGCGTCGCTCGACATGAAGGTCGACGTGGTCGAGCGCCTGGGGTCGGACCAGTTCCTCTATGGACAGGTTGGAGGTGACGCGGTCACGGCCCGCGTCGACCCGAAGCTGAAGGTCGAGCCTGGCGACACCGTGAAGCTCGGCCTCGACACACGCTCGCTGCACCTCTTCGACGCCGAGACGGAGCAAGCCCTGATTTAGTGACCGCCTAGGTCACATGTGGAACGGATACGCGCGGTTGAGGACTTCGACTCCGCGCGGTTCCGCGCCTTCAGGAGGGCGGTCCGCAACACTCTGACGGGCCGCGCCCGCCGGCTGGTGTCACTCGATACCGTGTTGGAGGCGGCCGGCGCCGAAGGCAGGTCCTTCGGCGGCGAGCAGGAGATCCCTGTCGATAAGATCGTCGGTTCCGCGGCGTCCCCGGCCAAGGCCGACGACTTCGATTCAGGCTTCTTGCCGGCCACACGCCGGCTGCGCGACCGATGGACCCGTGTCTACAGCGCGATGGTCGAGGGCGGCGAGCTTCCGCCGATCGACGTCTATAAGGTCGGCGACGGTTACTACGTGATCGACGGCCATCATCGGGTGTCGGTGGCGCGGAGCCTCGGCCGCGCCACGATCAAAGCGCGGGTCATCGACGTCAGGACGCGCGCGCCCCTCGGGACGAATGTGGACCCTGAGGACCTGCTTAGGGCCGCAGAGTATGCCCAGTTCCTGGAGAGCACGCAGCTGCATCGGATCCGGCCGGAGGCGCGCCTCGAATGCAGCCGTCTCGGCCGCTACGACGAGATCTTCAAGCACATCCTCGGCCACCAGTACTTCCTCGGCCTCGAGAAGGGACGCCCCGTGACGCTTTCGGAGGCGGTCGCGAGCTGGTACGACACCGTGTATCTCCCCATCGCGAGGGCGATCCGCAGGCACAAGGTGCTGGAACAGCTGCCCGGCTGGACCGAGGCCGACCTGTACGTCGAGATAACCAGGCGCTGGCTTGCCGCGAGCGAGGCGGGCGAGCCGGCGGGGCCGCACCCGGCGGTGCATGCGTTGCTCTCCGCCGAGGCGAGGCACTGGTGGCAGTGGCGCCGCACGATCACGCTGCCCGAGAGGCGGCACCCCCGCCAATGATCGGGCTCATCTTTGGCCCGCCCGGAAGCGGGAAAGGGACCCAGGCAGGACGAATAGAACGCGAATTCGGCATGGCGCATCTTTCGACCGGAGAGATCCTGCGGTCCGAGGCCGCTCATGGAAGCGCGGTCGGCAAGGAGGCGGCGCGAATCATGGCCGCGGGCGACCTTGTCCCTGACGACCTGATCGACCGCATCGTCGAGAGCCGGCTGCGGCGCATCGGGCCTAGCGAGAACGTGCTGCTCGACGGCTTCCCACGGACGATCGAGCAGGCCAAGGCGCTCGACCGGATGGTCGCGCAGCAAGGGCGGGACGTCGATTTTGTCGTTGCCCTCGATGTGCCGGAACCGCTGCTCGTAGATCGGCTCCTGCATCGGGCGGCCGTCGAGGGCCGGGCCGACGATACGCGGGAAGCAATCATGGAGCGAATGCACGAATACCGCACGCGCACGGCGGCTGTCCTCGATCACTATCGCCATCGGGGCGTTGCGGTGGTGGAGGTCAACGGCGTTGGAGGCGTGGATGAGGTCTTCGATCAGGTCCGTCGGGCGATCAAAAGCGTGACCGGCGGCATATGATCAGCGATCTCAGGCGGAAATGACGGCGAAAAAAGCTGGCGTCGAGGATCTCGGAGCGGCCACTCAGCCGGCTGTCAACGGCGATGGCCAGGCGGCTCCAGAGCCCATGCCGAATCCGTTGTTGGGCCACACGGTCAGCGCCTTCCCGCCAATTGCGGAGTTCGCGTTCCTCTCCGACTGCGAGGTCAACGCCCTCATCGCTCCGAGCGGGCGCGTGGAATGGATGTGCCTTCCGCGACCCGACGGCCCCAGCGTTTTTGCGGCCATCCTCGACCGCGCGGCAGGCGCGTTCCGGTTCGGCCCTACAGGGATCACGGTGCCGGCAGGCCGTCGCTACCTGCCCGGCACGCTGGTGCTGGAGACCACGTGGCGGACGCGCACGGGTTGGCTGATCGTCCGTGATGCCCTGTGCATCGGCCCCTGGTACCACAGCCAGCGGCGATCGGGGACGCATCGCCGCCCGCCCACCGACCACGAGGCCGAGCACATCCTTCTGCGCACCGCCAAATGCGTAGTCGGCAGCGTCGAGCTGAGCCTCGATTGCCACCCGGTATTCGATTACGGCCGCAGGGCTGCTGAATGGGAATACGCGGGGTCCGGCTACGGGGAAGCCGTGGCCAAGGGTGGCGAGGGTGACATCCCGCTGCGACTGGTCACGGACCTGCGCGTGGGTTTCGAAGGCCCTGGTGCGCACGCGACCAAGACGTTGCGCCAGGGCGAGAAGGCCTACGTCGCGCTCGCATGGCCGCGCTCGCAGTACTCCGCCGGCAGCGAGTTCTGGGCCGAGCATCCGCCGCCGGCCGACGCTGAAGAAGCATTCGCCCGCGTCGAACGCACCGCCGATTTCTGGCGCGAGTGGATCAATCGCGGCGAGTTCCCCGAGCACCCGTGGCAGAGCTATCTGCAGCGCAGCGCGCTGACGCTCAAAGGGCTGACATATGGGCCTACCGGTGCGCTCCTGGCGGCGCCGACCACATCGCTGCCCGAGACCATCGGTGGTGAGCGCAACTGGGACTACCGCTACACCTGGATCCGCGACGGCACCTTCATGCTGTGGGGGCTTTACACGCTGGGTTTCGCGCGCGAGGCCAACGATTTCTTCTACTTCATCGCCGACGTCGCCGCCGGGCAGCAGGACCTCCAGATCATGTACGGGATCGGCGGCGAGCGCGAGCTTCCGGAGCTGACGCTCGAGCACATCAGCGGCTACGAAGGATCGAAGCCGGTTCGTGTCGGCAACGCCGCCTATTCGCAGAAGCAGCACGACGTGTGGGGCGCCGTCCTCGATTCGGTGTACCTGCACACCAAGTCGAGGGACTATCTGCCCGAGGTCGTCTGGCCGATCCTCAAGCGGTGCGTCGAGGCTGCAATCGAGAACTGGAAGAAGCCTGACCGTGGCATCTGGGAAGTGCGCGGCGAGCCCCAGCACTTCACGTCGTCGAAGCTAATGTGCTGGGTCGCGTGCGACCGCGGGGCCCGATTGGCCGAGCTCCATGGCGACCTCGGCCTCGCCAAGCGTTGGCAGGCCACAGCCGACGAGATCAAGACGGACATCTGCACCAACGGCGTCGACTCACGCGGAGTATTCGTGCAGCACTACGGCACGACGGCGCTCGATGCTTCGGTGCTCCTGATCCCACTGGTCCGTTTTCTGTCGCCGAGCGACCCTCGCGTGAGGGCGACGGTGCTCGCCATCGCCGACGAGCTGACCGTCGACGGCATGGTGCTTCGGTATCGCACCGAGGAGACGGATGACGGCCTGTCCGGGGAAGAGGGCACTTTCACCATCTGCTCGTTCTGGATGGTGTCGGCTCTCTGCGAGATCGGAGAGATCACACGAGCCCGCGAGCTCTGCGAGAAGCTGCTCTCGTACGCGAGCCCGCTGCAGCTCTACGCCGAGGAGATCGACCCGCGGAGCGGGCGCCATCTCGGCAACTTTCCGCAGGCCTTCTCACACCTGGCTCTGATCAACGCCGTCATGCACGTGATTCGCGCGGAAAGCGGACTGACCAGCCGGTTCGAGGGACCGCTAACGGTCCAGGACTGAGCTCGGGTCTAGGAGCCCGGCGCGAGCACGGCTTCCGCAGCGAAGAAAGCCAGAACCAGGACGACCGCCACGAGTGCGCCCGCGCCGACGTGACCCGGCAGCTCACGTGGCTCGTCGCGTTTTGCGGGCGCGGGGACGAAGGCCGCGACTACCGGCGCGATGATCATCCAGACGAGGATGGCGAAGGTCATGGCGGTTGAAACGCCATATGCGGCGGAGTTGAACAGCACGAGCAGGAGCACGCTGACCAACAGGAGAAAGATGTTTACCAATCCCGCCGCGAGGCCGATCTCCTTCCAGCGCGCGAACCCGCGGTAGCGGAGGACCAGAGCCACCCAGGCGCCGGCGAGGATCGCCGGGCCCAAACCGAACGGCACTGCCAGCGCGCCGTTGCCTCTGTATGAATAGCTGCCGGCCTCCGGCCCGTAGCGGGCGACCAGAAATGTTGCGACATCGAGGAAGACCCCTGCGACGACGCCGATGACCGACGCCCATATGAGCAAGGCGACCGCTCTTTTCAAAGTGTTGTTTCGCCGGGATCGGGCTTGAAGAACACGGCACCCAGGGGCGGAAGCGTGAGGGTGAGGCTGTGCTGGTGCCCGTGGTGCGGGATCGGCGCCGCGTCGACGCCGCCGAGGTTGCCCTGTCCGCTGCCGCCGTAGATGGGCGCATCGCTGTTCAGCAGCTCGAGCCATCGGCCCGGCAGTGGCGCCCCGATCTGGTAGTTGTGTCGCGGCACAGGCGTGAAGTTGAACGCCGCGATCAGCAGTTCATTGCTGCTGCTCCGGCGGATGAAGCTGATAACGCTCTGTTCGGCGTCGCTGGCATCGATCCACGAGAAGCCTGCCGGGTCGAAATCAAGCTCGTGCAGGGCCTTCTCCTCGCGCATGACCCGGTTCAGGTCGCCTGTCCACCGGCTCATGCCGCCGTGCATCGGCTCATCGACGAGGTGCCAATCAAGGCTCTGATCGTGGTTCCACTCGCTCCACTGCCCGAACTCGATGCCCATGAAAAGCAGCTTCTTGCCCGGTTGCGCGTACATGTAGGCGAGCAGCAGCCGCATGTTTGCGAACTTCTGCCAATCGTCGCCGGGCATCTTTGCGAGCAGCGATCCCTTACCGTGCACGACCTCGTCGTGCGACAGCGGGAGCATGTAATTCTCCGAGAAGGCGTAAAGCATGCGGAAGGTCAGCTGGTTGTGATCGAAGCGGCGGTGGACAGGGTCCTTGGACATGTACGCGAGCGTGTCGTGCATCCAGCCCATGTCCCATTTCATGCCGAAGCCGAGGCCGCCCAGGTACGTCGGTCGCGAAACCAGCGGCCAGTTTGTCGACTCCTCCGCGATCGTCTGCACATCCGGATGCTCTTTGTAGACCTCGATGTTGAAACGGCGTAGAAAGTCGACCGCCTCCAGGTTCTCCTTGCCGCCGAACTTGTTCGGAAGCCACTGACCCGCTTTGCGGGAATAGTCGAGGTAAAGCATCGACGCAACGGCATCGACGCGCAGCCCGTCGGCGTGATAGCGGCTGAGCCAGTAAAGGGCGCTGCTCAGCAGGAACCCTCGCACCTCGTTCCGGCCGTAGTTGAAGATCGAGCTGCCCCAATCCGGGTGCACGCCCAGCCGCGGGTCCGCGTGCTCGTAGAGGTGTGTGCCGTCGAACATCTGCAGGCCGAACTCGTCCGCCGGAAAATGCGACGGCACCCAGTCGAGGATCACGCCGATGCCCATCTGGTGGAGGTGATCGACCAGATACATGAAGTCCTGCGGCGTGCCGAAGCGGCTCGTCGGCGCGAAGTAGCCGGTGGACTGATACCCCCACGAACCGTAGAAGGGGTGCTCCATGACAGGCATGAACTCAACATGGGTGAATCCGAGTCGGTGCACGTAGTCGGCCAGGCGGGGGGCAAGCTCGCGATAGCTGAGCCAGCGGTTGTCCTCTTCGGGCACGCGCATCCACGAGCCGAGGTGCACCTCGTAAACGGACCAGGGCGCGGTCCGTCCGTTGGCGCGCGAGCGGCTCGACATCCAGTCGGCGTCGTCCCAGTCATAGCTCAGGTCCCAGGCGATCGATGCCTGTCGCGGGGGCTGCTCAGCGTAGACGGCAAACGGATCGGCCTTGTCGGCGCCGGCGCGGGTCACGCGCGAGTGGACGTGGTACTTGTACATCGCTCCATGGGTGACCCCGGGGATGAATCCTTCCCAAATCCCCGACTGCTCGCGCGGCACGAGCTTGTTCGCCTCACGGCTCCAGCCGTTGAAATCGCCGATCACGCTCACGGCGTCGGCGTTGGGCGCCCAGACCGCGAACCACGCGCCCTCGGGGTCCTTCGACAAGTGTGCGCCGAGCTTCTCGTAAAGGTGGCTGTGCGTGCCTTCGTTGAAGAGATGGAGGTCGAACGGCGTCAGGAGGGAGGACGCGATCATGCGGGGTGGACCACCTCGAGGATCCCACGCAGCGGGATCCTCACCCAGTCGGGCCGCAGGTTGAGCTCGTAGCGCAGCTCGTACAGCGCCTTCTCGAGCAGCATCGTGGTCAACTGTAGATCCAGATCCTCGGTCGTTTGAGGCACGAATGAGGCGTTGCCGGCGGTGGTGAGGTAGCTGCGCAGGAAGGTCGCCGAGACCGAGTCGACCCAGAAGCGCGACCACGCCTCGAGGCGCGGTAGCAGCTCGGGCTGCAGATGCTCGGAGCGCAAGGCGGCCTGGCTCGCATAGTCGAACGAGCGCAGCATGCCGGCGACGTCGCGGAGCGCGAGCCGCTTGAGCCGCCGCTCGTACAGCGTGCGGGTTGGCTCCCCTTCGAAGTCGATGATCACAAAGTCGTGTCCGGTGTAGAGCACCTGGCCGAGGTGGTAGTCGCCATGAACGCGGATCCTGGTCGTCGTCAGTCGCCGCGCCAGAAACGCGCGCAGCGACTGGGTGATGCGCGGCTCCAGGTCCAACACCCGCTTCGCCTCGTCCTTGGCGTCCTCCGGAAGGCGATTGAGCTGGCTGCGCAGGAGCTCCAGCGAACGCGCTGCGAGCGCGTTCAGCGATTGATAGATCGAGCGCTGGTCCTGCGGCGAGACCCGCTCTGGGGCAAAGGCCGGGTCGTCTGGGTCGGATGCAAGGGCAATGTGCAGCTCCGCGGTCCGCCGTCCAAGCAGGCGCGCCGAATCCAGGTACGCACCGATCGTCTTTGAAGCGACCTCCGGGAGATCCATCGAGCTGGCCTGCAGCAGATTTCGCGGCATGACCGGTGGATCGCCCGCCGCCGGCGATTCCATGGCCTTGAGGTAGTGGGCGATCGTGGTCAGCGTGTACTGCCAGGCGTCGCCCTGGTTGGGCACGTAGCCCTGCAATACCGCCAGGGCCACCGGCTCTCCCCGGTCGCGCCGGTACTCCAGGCTTCCTGCCAGGGGCGCGATCTGGGAGAAGGCCGTCTTCTCGGTGAGGAATCGGCCGACCTCGAGCTCCGGGTTGATTCCCTCTTCGACGCGGCGGAATATCTTGAGGATCAGGCGCTCGCCGAACACCACTGAGTTGTTGCTTTGCTCGGCTACCGAAAGCGCCGCCTCCAGCCTGATCGTCTCAGGCCCACGCAGGCGAGTGAAGGCGCGCGTGGTCGATCCGACAAGCATCCCCGTCGAGCTGGCCGCCCGCCGGCGGCGGGCGATGATGTTGAGCAGGGCTTCGGCGAAACCCGGCGGCCCGAGCGCGTCGTAGAGCAGGCCGCGCTGCTCTTCGGCCGCGGTCCGCAACCAGGCGATGGCCGCATGCGGCCAGCGTTCGATTATCTGAGGCGCCTCGGCTGAGCTGGCGTAGGTGACCGGCAGCAGGTACGTCTCGGGGTCGCCTTCCGCGTAGGCGACCAGGACCGTCAGCAAATACGCGCTGCGGTCATTGCCGTTGACCTCGATCGCATCCACGATCGACGCCGACTTCAGGCGGCGCGCCTTGCCGGCAAACCAGCGCCGCTGCCGGATGTAAGGAAGCAGGACCCCCTCGAGACGCTCCTTGGCGGTGCCGAACAGGACGCTGTCCCAGTTGCCGGCAACCTTGATCTCAGGCAGAACGGCGGCCGCCAGCCCCCAGTCGGCCGGCAGCGCTGCCGCCTGACGAGGCTGCAGCGAGAACCAGTAGAACGAGTGGGGGCCGAGGGTTAGGAAATAGGGCGTGTCGCCGATGGTCGGCAGCTCGGTGGCGCCGAAGAGCTCCACCGGCACCATGCCCTTCCACTTGCTGAGGTCGAGCTCGAGCACCTGCAGGAATCGCGAGAGGTTGGCGACGCAGAGGATCTGTTCGGATTCGTACGCGCGGACGAACGCCAGCACCTTGCGGTTCTCCGGGCGCAGGAGCTCGAGCGTCCCGCGGCCGAAAGCGCGATGGCGCTTCCGCAGGGCGATGAGGCGCTTCATCCACGAGAACAGCGAGTGCGGGTTCTGCGACTGCGCCTCGACGTTGACGCTTTCGTAGTGGTACTCGGGGTCGGTCACGATCGGCAGGTACAGCCGCTGCCGGTTGGCGCGCGAGAAGCCTGCGTTCCGGTCTGCGCTCCATTGCATCGGGGTGCGCACGCCGTTGCGATCGCCGAGGAAGATGTTGTCGCCCATCCCGATCTCGTCGCCGTAGTAGAGAACCGGCGTTCCCGGCAGCGAGAAGAGCAACCCGTTCATGAGCTCGATTCGCCGGCGGTCGTTGCCGAGCAACGGCGCGAGACGCCGCCGGATGCCGAGATTGATCCTAGCCAGCCGGTCTTGCGTGTAGGCGCGATACATGTAGTCGCGCTCTTCGTCGGTGACCATCTCCAGCGTCAGCTCGTCGTGGTTGCGAAGGAAGAGCGCCCACTGCGAGTTGTCGGGGATCGATGGTGTCTGCGCCAGGATGTCGACGATTGGAAACCGGTCTTCCATCCGGATGGACATGAAGAGCCGAGGCATCAGCGGAAAGTGGAACGACATGTGGCACTCGTCGCCCTCTCCGAAGTAGGCGACGGCGTCCTCGGGCCACTGATTGGCCTCTGCGAGCAGCATCCGGTTCGCGTAGTTGGCGTCGACGTGACGGCGCATCTCTTTGAGGAACTGATGCGTCTCCGGCAGGTTCTCGCAGTTGGTGCCCTCGCGCTCGTACAGATACGGAATCGCGTCGAGCCGCACGCCGTCGATGCCGGAGTCGAGCCAGAAGTCGAGCGCTTTAAACACCGACTCCTTGACCTTGGGGTTGTCGTAGTTCAGGTCCGGCTGGTGCGAGTAGAAGCGATGCCAGTAGTAGGCGCCGGCCTGATGGTCCCAGGTCCAGTTCGAGACCTCGAAGTCTTTGAAGATGATTCGCGCGTCCGTATAGCGCTGATTGGTGTCGCTCCAAACGTAGTACTCGCGCGCGGCTGTTCCCGGGCGTGCCCGCCGCGCGCGCTGGAACCAAGGGTGCTGGTCCGACGTGTGATTGCAGACGAGCTCGTTGATGACGCGGATGCCTCGGCGGTGCGCGTCTCTGATGAATTGGTGCAGGTCGGTGACGGTGCCGTACATCGGGTTGACGTCGGTGTAGTCAGCGATGTCGTAGCCGTCGTCGCGCATCGGTGACGGGTAGAACGGCAGCAGCCAGATCGCGTTGATGCCGAGCTCCTGCAGGTAGGGCAGCTTTTCCATCAGGCCTCGGAAGTCGCCACTGCCGTCGCCGTCGCTGTCGTAGAACGCGCGCACGTGCAGCTCGTAGATGAGCGCGTCCTTGTACCACAGCGGGTCGTCATCGAGGGTGAAGGTCTCTTGCTTTCGACGTCGCGATGGGACCTGGATCAAAGGAAGTACTCGAAGTCGTGTTCGCTGCGGATGCGCCGGCGGAATCGAAAGATCTGCGCCGGCGACGAGTAGGGGTTGAGCTCGATGTAGTTGCGCGGGCCGTTCCAGATGTAGCGGGCGCCGCTCAGCAGCTCGTGCGCCTGGTAGCTGCGGTCCCGGTCGATGCCCAATGCTTCCAGGGGCAGGTTGACCATGCCGGTCTGGGTGTGGTGCGGGTCGACGTTCACGACTGTGAGCACTACGTCCGCGAGGTCGTCGGTGCTCTTCGTGTAGGCGATGATGTTCTCGTTCTCGGTTGCGTGGAACATCAGGCCGCTGTCGCTCTGGAGGGCGACGTTGTCACGCCGCGCCTTGTTGACGAGGGCGATCAGCTCACGAAGGCTGTCGGGGCTTTCTCGCGGCCAGCTGCGGATCTGGTATTTCTCGGAATCCAGGTATTCCTCCGAGCCAGGTTCTTTGGCCCGGTTCTCGCACAGCTCGAAAGCAGGTCCATAGATCCCGTAGCTCGCGCCCAGCGTCGCGGCCAGCACGAATCGCGCCGCGAAAGCCGGACGCCCGCCGGTCTGCAGGTACTCCGTGAGGATGTCAGGCGTGTTCGGCCACAGGTTGGGGCGCATGAAATCTCGGATGGGCGCCGATCGCAGCTCCGTGAAGTACTGGCTCAGCTCCCACGTGGTGTTGCGCCACGCGAAGTACGTGTACGACTGACTGAAGCCGACCTTGGCCAGCCGGTACATGACCTTCGGCCGGGTGAACGCCTCGGCGAGAAAGATCACGTCAGGGTGGTCGCGCTTGACCTCGCCGATCATCCATTCCCAGAAGGGAAACGGCTTCGTGTGTGGGTTGTCGACCCGGAAGATCCGCACGCCCTGGTCGATCCAGAAGACCACGATCGACTGCAGCTCCGCCCACAGCTCGCGCCACGCCTCGCACTCGAAGTCGAACGGATAGATGTCCTCGTACTTCTTGGGCGGGTTCTCCGCGTACTGGATGGAGCCGTCGGGACGGTGGCGGAACCACTCGGGGTGCTCCTTCGTGTACGGGTGATCGGGCGAGCATTGGTAAGCCAGGTCGAGGGCGATGGACAGGCCGTGCTCGCCGGCGACGCGAACAAGGCGCCGGAAATCGTCAAGGGTGCCGAGCTGGGGGTGTATCGATTTGTGGCCGCCCTCGTCCGACCCGATCGCCCACGGACTGCCGGGTTCGTCAGGCTTCGCCTGCACTGTGTTGTTGGCACCTTTGCGGTTGGTGCGGCCGATGGGGTGGATGGGCGGGAAGTACAACACGTCGAAACCCATGCTCGAGATGTGTGGCAGCCAGTCTTCGACATCGCGGAACGTTCCATGCTTGCCCTGCTTGCCGGCCGACCTGGGAAACATCTCGTACCAGGCCCCGTATCGCGCTCGTGCCGGTTCGACGGTGATCTCGACCTCGCGGCCGTAAACGACCGACTGGCTGCGGTCGGCACTTCGGTCCATGAGCTCACCGAGGTCGGAGGCGAGCGCAGCGATAGCGGCGGCTTTGCCCTTCCGGAGTTGGGCGGAGTAGGCGGTCAGCTTCCCGGCGTCGGGACCCGGCGCTCTTCCGGCAGCGCTGTCGACGATTCGAGCCCCGATCTCGAGGTCCTGCCCCACGTCCTGCCCGGCCTGGATGCGCTTGGCGAGCTGACGGCTCCACGTCTGGAATGGATCGACCCAGCCCTCGATGGTGAACCGATAGCTGCCGAGCTCGGTGACCACGAACTCCGCGCGCCAGCGGTCATTGACCAGCGGCGCCATCTGCACCTCGGTCCAGTCGGGATCGTTCTGGTGCCGGTAGCGCATGACGCAGGCGACTGCGTCATGACCGTCGGCGAAAACGTCAGCCTCGACAGCGACTTTCTCGCCCACGGAGCGCTTGGCGGCGAACCTCCCCGCGTCGATATCCGGGGATACGGATTCGATCGCCACCCGCTTCCGGCCGGCGGCCTCGGGCCCTGGCGGGGTGGAAGGCTGGGCTGGGGTCGTGGGCCTCCGCTTGACCGGTGCGCGCGCCACCGTTCAATCGTACTGATCCCCTCTCCCGCCAGGGAGAGCGACAGGGACAGGGTCCGGAGAAAGTAATCTTGATCCCGTGGGGATTCTCCGCTCGATCGATCCGGCGACGGGGGAGGAGCTGGCCGAGTTCCCGGAGCTGAACGCAGCCGGGATCGAGGCGGCCATCGCTCGCGCGTGGGGCTCTCGCCACGCCTGGCGAGACGTCGGCGTGGACATGCGAGCTGCCCTTCTCCGCTCGGTGGCGGGAGTCCTGAGGGCGGACAAAGCCCGCTACGCCGCCCTTCTCACCGCCGAGATGGGCAAACCGATCGTCGAGGCGGAGGGAGAGATCGAGAAATGCGCCTGGACCGCCGCCTGGATCGCCGACAACGCCGCCAGGCTTCTTGCCGACGAGCCCATGGAAAGCTCCGCGACCGCGAGCTACGTCACGTTCCAGCCGCTCGGAGTCATCCTCGCGGTGATGCCATGGAACTTTCCCTTCTGGCAGGCGTTCCGGGCCGGCCTGCCCGCGCTTGCCGCCGGGAATGTCATGTTGCTGAAGCACGCGTCCAACGTGCCTCAGTCCGCTATTGCCATCGAAGAGGTGTTCCGCGAGGCCGGGGTTCCTCAGGGCGTTTTCCAGACTCTGCTGGTCGGGCCCAGCGCAGTCGAGGGCATCATCGAAGACCACCGCGTCGCGGGCGTGACGCTGACCGGGTCGGAAGCGGCGGGCGCGCGGGTCGCCTCGACCGCCGCCAAGAGGATCAAGAAGGCGGTGCTCGAGCTGGGCGGCTCGGACCCGTTCATCGTCCTGGCGGACGCCGACGTCAAGGCCGCCGCGACGGTCGCGTGTCGCGCACGCAACCAGAACAACGGTCAGAGCTGCATCGCAGCGAAACGCTTCATCGTGGTCGAGTCGGTCGCCGATGAGTTCGAGTCCCTTTTTGCGGCTGCCGTCAAGTCGCTCAAGATCGGCGACCCGAAGGAGCGCGATGTGCAGATCGGTCCGCTGGCGCGAGCAGACCTCGTCGACGATCTCGACCGGCAGGTCAAAGAATCGGTGCGGTTGGGCGCGCGACCGCTGACCGGCGGCAAGCGGGTTGACGGCGCGGGGAACTTCTTCGAGCCGACGGTGCTCGCGGACGTTCGGCCAGGCATGCCGGTCTACCACGAGGAGACGTTCGGCCCTGTGGCCGCTGTCATTCGCGTCAGCGATGACGAAGAGGCCTTGCGGGTGGCGAACGACACCGAATTCGGCCTCGGCTCGAGCATCTGGACCGCCGACGTCGACCGTGCCCGCCGGCTCGCCGAGCGTGTCGAAGCCGGCATGGTGTTCATCAACGGAATGGTCGCGTCCGACGCGCGACTGCCATTCGGCGGCGTCAAGAAGTCGGGTTACGGCCGCGAGCTGTCGAGCTACGGGATCAAAGAGTTCACGAACATCCAGACGATCTGGATCGGCCCCGCGAAATAGTTTCACCTCCCCACCCGCGCTAAACCCAATTCCGCCCTTCTGACGCCAGCGGTGCTCATCGACAGGTTCTGAGGAGCGCGTTTGGCGCCAAACGTGCCGAACCCGAACCTACGAGAAGTCTTTGCAGGCTGGGTTGGCGAGACCGGATTGGACACGCATGCTGCGAATGTGGCCAGAAGGGCGTATATCCCGCACGAACTGAAAAATGGGCCATTCACCCTGGATGAGGCCCGCGCGGCTGGGCTAACACTTAGTGCGCTGAAGGGCAAAGCCTGGCGACGCCTCGGCGCCAAGCTCTACTGCTTGTCCGAATCGAAAGAGAATCACTGGCCACTGGTCTCGGCCTGGCAGCGATTGCTTCCGTCGGAAGCTGTTTTTACCGGTGCTACGGCGGCGTGGCTTTTCGGCCTCGACCTCGAACCCACCGACCCTGTTGAAATCGTGGTGCCACTGGGCTGCGGCATACGTTCGCGGGCCGGGCTCAGCGCGCATCGGTATGAGCTGGAGCCGGCTGAGGTTGTTTCTATACGGGGGTTTCGTGCGACATCTCTGCCACGCACCCTGGCCGAACTCTGTCTACAGGGACCGCCCGTCGAAGCACTGATCGCGATCGATATGGCGGTCTATGCAGGTCTCACAGATGCCGCCGCTCTCGTCCGCTATGCCAAGGCGGCAAAGGGTCGCGCCGGTATTGGCAAGCTGCGAACTCTCGCCCCGCTCGCGGCTCCTGCTGAATCGCCGATGGAAACGCGGCTTCGTTGGCTCTTGATGGAAGCGGGCCTTCCGCGTCCAGAGGTCCAGACCAATCTTTACGACGCCGAGGCACGGTTCGTCGGTAGGGCTGACCTCTACTATCCCGCTGCGAAGCTCATTCTCGAATACGACGGCGGCAACCATCGAGATCGCCTGGTCGAGGATGATCGCCGGCAGAACCTACTCATGAACGCCGGATTCCGGCTCCTGCGTTTCACGGCGGCGGACATCCACAATCGCCCCGAGGTGGTCAAGGTGCAGGTACGCGGGGCGCTAGGCCCGACGGCCCCAAGCGCACGTCTGGCGCCAACCGTGCGCAAACGCAAGCCTCGAAGGACGCGTTTGGCGCTAAACGTGCGGAATCGGCTTGCGGCGCTCCTCCGCTAGGCCGTCTTGGCGGAGGCTTTCTTGGACGACTGAAGGTGCTTTCGAGCCAGCACCGAATAGCTGTCCTTGAGCGCGGTTTTGGGGTCCAGGTCTAGGCTTCGCGCCTTTTCCGGCAGCACCTCGAGCGGACCTTCGAGCTCCACGAAGGAGCCGAAGTCGAGCGTGTCGAGAGTGACCGTCACGACGCCGTCGAGCGTCCACATGGCGCGCCGTTTCTTGTACGTGAACTCAACTCGAAACCCGAGCTCGGTGAGCAGGTCGAGCGTCGCATGCGCATCCTTGACCTCGACCTCCGTCTCCTCTCGCACCTTGACGCCGCCCACAAAGCTGGCTGGACCCTTCGCTGTGAGCACGCCGCGCGGCCCACCGTTGAGAACGCGGAGCCTCAATGTCGTGCGTCGCGTCGACTTGCCGGGTCCATCGAACCGGTAGTTCTCCTCGTCGTACTTGCCTTCCAGCCGGGCGCCTCGCTTGCGGAGCAGGGCGCGCAATCGCGCATGGTCGGCTGGACCGCCAACCTGAAACTTCAGCTCGCATTCGACGCTGCGATCGCGCGCGCGATGGTGAACTTGGCGCCTGGCCACGCGTGGAGAATATCCCGTCGTGTCCATCGACCGTGTGCCGCTCGAAACGGTGCGATTGCTTCTGGAACCGGTGACGTCATCCCACGCGCGAGGATTGTTCGATGCGACGATCGCTTCGCGACCGGAGCTGCTGCCATGGATGCCATGGGCGAAAGAGCCGACGCTCGATGGATCGGAGACGCTCGCCGCAAAGGCCTCGAGCGAGTGGTCGGCGGGCCACTTCCACTTCGCCGTTGTGGCGCGAGATTCCGGGACAGTGCTCGGCGTCGTCGCTCTCGACCTCGAGGACCAATCGGCCGAGCTCAGCTACTGGATCCGCTCCGATCATGCAAAGCGTGGTCTCACAACCGAAGCATGTGTGGAATTGATGGCCTGGGCCGTGCGCGTCCTCAGGATTGCGCGCTTCACCTTGTGGGCCGGACGCGACAACCATGCAAGCCGGCGGGTCGCGGAGAAGCTGGGCTTCACCCACGTCGGCCCCCTCGATTGGGAACCTGAAGGAGGGCTCGGCACGTTTCCGGCCGAGAGATACGAGCTGAGGAGCTAGCTAAGCGGCGGCCTCTTTGTTGATCCTGTACAGCGAGCTCACCACCGCCGTGCACTCATCTTCGACGTAGTCGAGTCCGGCGGCTTCGGCGATGCGACGTGCCTCTTCCGAGCGGATGTCCAACTGGAGCCACAGCGCCTTGGCGCCCACTGCGACGGCCTGCCTCGCTATGTCTGGAGCGTCGGAAGCCGGCCTGAACACGTCGACGAGATCGATCTTCTCGGGCACATCCGCCAGCGATCGATACACACGCTCACCAAAGAGCGTGTCGGCATACGGGTTGATCGGGATGATGCGGAACCCGCGCCGCTGGAGGCCTTCGGGTACCGACCCCCCGGCCTTCATCGGATCCCGAGACGCCCCCACCACTGCGATCACCATCGCGCCTTCAAGGATCTCGTGACTCGACTTCCTCACAACAACCTCAAGTCCTCGGACTCACCGACATATTCCCCGCCTCGATCCCCAGGAGCGGCCGGCCCGCAGCGTAGCGGCGGATCTGCTCACCCGCGAACCGATAGGCCCGCTCTTCCCACTTCGCCACGGTGCCCGCGATGTGAGGAGTGATCAGCACGTTTGGCGCGTGCCAGAGGGGATGCCCGGAGGGCAGCGGCTCCGGGTCGGTGACGTCGAGCGCGGCTCGAATGCGGCCCGCCTCGAGCGCGGCCAGCAGAGCATCGGTATCGACGGTCCGGCCGCGGCCCGCATTGACGAGCAGCGCGCCTGTCTTCATCTGCGCGATGAACCGGCTGTCCATGAATTTTTCTGTCCCGGGCGTCAGAGGCAGCAGGTTGATGACGATGTCCGCGTCGGGGAGGAGCTGAGGCAGATCATCCGATGATCGGGCGTCGTCGCGTTGATGCCGGGCGACCCCGACGACGTGCGCGCCGAACGGCGCGAGCCTGGCCGCCACCGCCCGCCCGATCCCGCCGTAGCCCACGACCAGCACGACCTTCCCCTCGAGGTCCTCGATCGGGTGGACAAAGTCCTTGGCGCCCTCGGCAATGTCGCGATTCCACTCCGCGCGCTGCTGGAGCTCGACGAACGCGGGCAGCCTTCGCTGCATCGACAGGATTGCAGCCACGACCCATTCCGACACCGGTAAGTCGTGAACGCCGACGGCTCTGCACACGACGATCCCCGGCGGGACCTTTGGCAGCAGCCAATCCACGCCCGCGCTGAGTGACTGAATGACGCGCAGCTGAGGCAGCTCGTCAAAGATGGCCGGCAGCCGCTCGGAGATGTCTGGGCTGAGCACCACGAAATCCACGTCTGGCTCTGGCTCAGCGACGAGCTCGACGCCCTGAGGCACCGGTTCCAGCTCGCGACGGATGGGCGAGTCTGGAACCAGTACTTTCAGATTCTTAGGCCGCCTGAGTGACGGCGTTCACAGGCGCTTCGAGAGCGTGCTTCAGCACGTCCTCGACACGGCTCGCCAGGTGGAACGTCATCTCGTTGCGCACGCTCTCGGGGACATCGTCGATGTCCTTCTCGTTGCGTCGCGGGAGGATGACCTCCTTCAATCCCATCCGGTGTGCGGCCAGCACCTTCTGCTTGACGCCGCCGATCGGCAGCACCAGGCCCTGGAGCGTGACCTCGCCCGTCATACCGACCGTGCTCCGAACCGCGCGGCCCGTGAGCAAGCTCACGATCGCGGTCGTCATCGTCACACCGGCCGACGGACCGTCCTTGGGCACTGCGCCCGCGGGAACGTGGATGTGGAAGGCCTTCTCGATATTTTCCGGGGCGATGCCCAGCTCGGCCGCGTGCGACCGCACGTACGAGAGCGCGATCTGCGCCGACTCTTTCATGACGTCGCCCAGCTGGCCGGTGAGCGTAAGGCTGCCGTGGCCGTTGGAGGTATTGGTGGCCGTCGCCTCCACGAAGAGGACGTCGCCTCCGACACCTGTGACCGCAAGCCCGGTGGCCACGCCCGGCACCGAGGTTCGCGCGGCGACCTCGTTGTCGAACTTCGCCCGGCCGAGGAATTCGCGGACGCGCTCGGTCGTGATGGCGACCGGTGGCGTCAGCGCTTTGGTGGCGACCTTCGTCGCGACCTTGCGCGTGATCTTGCCCAGCTCTCGCTCGAGGTTTCGCACGCCGGCTTCGCGTGTGTGATCGGTGATCACATTCATGATCGCGTCATCGGTGATTGTCACCTCGTCGGGGTTCAGCCCGGCCTGCTTGACAACCCGCCGCAGCAAGTGGTCACGCGCGATCGCAACCTTCTCCTGCTCCGTGTAACCGTCGAGCCTGATGAGCTCCATCCGGTCCAGCAATGGCGCGGGGATCGTCTCCGACACGTTGGCGGTCGGGATGAATAGCACCTCTGAAAGGTCGAGGTCGACCTCCAGGTAGTGGTCCCTGAACGTGTTGTTCTGTGCAGGGTCGAGAACTTCGAGCAGCGCGGCAGAAGGGTCACCCCTCCAGTCGCTGCCGACCTTGTCGATCTCATCCAGCATGATCACGGGGTTCTTCGTGCCGGCCTCTTTCAAGGCGCGCACGATCCGGCCGGGGAGCGCGCCCACGTAGGTGCGCCTGTGGCCGCGGATGTCCGCCTCATCGCGGATGCCGCCCAGCGACACACGCGTGAACTTCCGTCCCAACGCGCGCGCAACCGATTCGCCCAGCGATGTCTTGCCGACGCCGGGAGGTCCGACCAGGGTGATGATCGCGCCCGAGCCGCGGCCGCCCAGGACCTCGAGGCCCCTCTCCTTGCGCAGCTTGCGCACGGCCAGGAACTCGATGATGCGCTCCTTCACGTCGGCGAGGCCCGTGTGGTCCTCGTCGAGGATCCGGCGTGCCTCTGTGAGGTCGAAGTTGTCATCCGACCGCACGTTCCAGGGGATGTCCAGCATCCAGTCGAGATACGTGCGGATCCACCCGTACTCGGGGTTCTGCTCGCTCGTCCGCTCCAGGCGGTCGAGCTCGCGGTTGACCTCCGTCAGGACGGTTTCCGGCATCTCGGCGTTCGCGATCCGCTCGCGGTAGGTCGAGACGACGTCGGTCTGGCCCTCGTTGAGCTGCTTCTTGATCGCCTCCATCTGCTGGCGCAGCAGGAACTCGCGCTGGGTCTTCTCCATGCCCTCGGCGACGTCGCTGCGGATCTTCTCCTTCAGCGATGCGTCGGCCAGGATCTGCTTCATCCAGCCGATCAGCTTGGTCAGGCGCTCTTCCAGGTCGACCGTCTCGAGCACCTCGAGCTTCTGCTCGGTGGTGAGGTCGGGCGAGTAGCCGGCCAGGTCGGCCAGGTGGCCGGGGGTCTTGGCCGCGCGGAGGAACTGGACGACCTGCGGGACGCCGCGCGACTCGACCAGGTTCTCGAGCATGGCGCGGTACTCGCGCGAAAGCTCGATCGCCCGGGGGGTGGCCGGGTCGGGGTCAGGGATCGCCTCGGCCTTGACCCAAAGCGCCCCGCCGATGTCGGCCTGGCCGCTGCCCAGCCGCGCGCGGTACTCGCCGCGGAGCATGAAGGCTTCGGCGCCGGTCGGCAGCTCGGCGGAGTCTCCCAGGCGGGCGACGGTGCCGATCGTGCCGTACTTCCCCTCGATTCGAGGGACGAGCAGGATCAGCCGGTTGCCCGAGCGGGCGGCTTCGATGGCGGCCTTGGCGGTGTCGCCCTCGACGGCGAGGGTGACGGTCATGTGCGGGAGGACGACCACGTCGTCCATTGGCATCACGGGGAGCAGTTCGTTGGTTGGCATCTTGCGGTCTCCTGGGTCCGATGGGTTCATAGCTAAGGAACGTTTTTCCCACCCCGAACCATTCCCAATCGCCTGGCCTCCCCGCCACGCGGGGAGGTCGACCCGCCCGCGAAGCGGGCCGGTCGGGTGGGGAGCCCCACACCAAGCTAGACTCGGGCGGCGCTCCCGGAGGCGGCGCTGCGGCGTGACAGGGCGTCGATCGACACCGCCGCCAGCAGCACGAGCCCCGTGACGATGAAGATCCTCTGCACGTCGTAGTTCTGCAGGTACATGCCGTTGTCGATGGCGCCGATAAGCAGGCCGCCGAGGACGCCGTGGATGACCTTGCCCCGGCCGCCGAACAGGCTCGTGCCGCCGATGACGGCGGCGGCGACGGCGAACAGGACGAACTGGCCGCCCTGCACGTTGTTGGACATGCCTCCGATGTACGAGGCGTAGAGAATGAGGCCGATGCCGGCCGTCACCGAGCAGAGGGCGAAGCCGATGGTCCGAACCACGGGCAGGTTGATGCCGGCCCGGCGCGCCGCTTCAGGGTTGCCGCCGATCGCGTAGATCGAGCGCCCGAACTTCGTCCTCTCGAGCAGGATGGTCCAGGCGCCCAGGATTGCCAGCACGATCGGGACCACCCATGGCACCCCGGCCAGCACTCCGAAGTTGGCGCGGTTGACATTGCATACGGCCACGACCACGATCCCCGCGATTGCGATCACAACGATCTTGAGCACGGTGAGGCTCACGGGCGGGGCCACCAGCCCGCTCCGGCGGCGGCGCTGATCTCCAGACCACAA
>DASVEP010000040.1:0-20625 GCA_036380475.1 Candidatus Dormiibacterota bacterium | reverse complement strand
TCAACACCTTCGGCTGGCGCATCGCCGTCTGCATCTTCGGAACGCTGTGCATCCCGATGATGTACCTGTTCGCGCGCAGGCTGTGGCCGAACAGGCTGTTCGCGATCGCCGCGGCGACTCTCGCATGCTTCGACGGCATGTTCTTCATCCAATCGAGGATCGGGATGATCGACATCTTTCCGATCTTCTTCATCCTGCTCGCGTACCTGATGTACCTCTTCCATATCCAGAGCCGCTCACCCGTTGGGTCGGTGGTGACTCTGTTCCTGCTGGGGATCACGCTCGGGTTGGGCGTCTCGGCGAAGTGGATCGTGCTCGCGGCCTGGGCGAGCATCGTCTTTCTGCTCGTGGCCCGGGGCGTGCGGCGTCACGTTGACGTGCATTTTGGCCGTGAGGGCGATCCCATCTGGTCGTGGGGAAGAGGGGAGGGTCCGGCGGTCCCGGGCGGCGTTCGATGGGACGTCTACCTACCGCTAGCGATCCTCGCGCTGTTTCTGATCCCGATCTTCATTTACGTCGAGTCCTGGTACCCGTTTTTCGCGCGCGGTCAGTTTCACAACCTCGCGGACCTCATCACCTACCAGAAGGCGTCATATACCTACCACGCGACGCTCACGGCAACTCACCCGTACGGCTCTCCGTGGTGGTCGTGGCCGTTCGTGTCGCGGCCCGTCCTCTACTACGCGGAGTACACGAACCTCGGCCTCGACCATTGGACCGGGCAACCGCTCATCTCGCGCATCGAGGACCTCGGCAACCCATGGATCTGGTGGACCAGCTTGCCCTGCGTGCTCTCGCTGCCCTACTTCATCATCCGGCACAAGAGCTTTCCAGCGACCGTGATCCTGATCGGGTTCATCACCCAGTACCTGCCTTGGTCGCACATAAGCCGGGTGCTGTTCATGTACCACATGTTCGGCGGGCTGATTTTCATGATCATGGCGCTGGCGTTCGTGCTCGCCCACATTGCCGCCAACTTCCGTCCCCTTGGCCGCAATCTGCTCATTGGGCACCTCGGCCTGGCCGTCGTTTTCTTCTTCTACTTCTATCCGATCTGGACCGGGCTTCCGATCTCCATCTCCGCGAACGACTATGGCGACGGCACGCCCATCTGGGGGCCGAAGATGTGGCTGGTCCTCTGCAAGTCCAACCTGCCGCCATCTCAGCCACAGCTGTGGTGCTGGAGCTAGTTGTGTTCGGGCTCGGACACTTGAATTAATGGCTGAGGGCGCAGCCCGCCCGGTAGCGGTGCCTTCGATCGGTCTGCGAGGCCGCTGGGTGGGCGTCGTGGCGGGCCTCATCCTGCTGCTGGTCCTCGGGTTGCTGTTCGGCGCCTCCGCAATTTTGCTGGTCGGTTGCGTCGTCGCCGGCTTCGGCCTGACATACCTGAGCGGGATCGCCCTTAGCCTCGAGGAGCGCCTTGCCTTCGGGACAGTGCTGGGCGCCATGGCGGTTTCGGTGGTGAGCTTCGCGCTGGCGATGGTGGTGCGAGATGTCAACCTCGGCACAGTCCTCGCCGGCATCGCCATCGCCGTTGGTTCTGGAGTCGGGGCTGCGATGGCGAACCGCGATCGCCTGGCCGCCGACATTACCAACGCCATCGCGCGATGGAGGTCCTCAGTGCGGACGCCCCGCCATCCCTGGCCGCTTGCCGCCGTTGTTGTCGTGTGCGGCGCGTGGACCGTGCACTTCCTCCACCAGGCCTACGTCTACAAACCCGATGGACTCTGGGCCGGCTACGTCAACATCTGGGGCGACTGGGCCGCGCACCTCACGTTTGCAGGCTCGTTTGCTTACGGCCACAACTTCCCGCCTCAGTACCCGATCGACCCCGGGAACAACCTCGGCTACCCCTTCATGATCGACTTCCTCGCCGCCAACCTCGTCCCACTCGGCAGCCCGCTGACGTCCGCGTTGGTGCTCACGTCCGGCCTGCTGGGCCTCGCGTTTCCGGCGGTGCTGTACCTGGCCGCAGCTCGGTTTGCCGGTGGCCGCAGCGCTGCAGCGGTCGCGGTGTTCGTGTTCCTTTTTAGCGGTGGCCTCGGCTTCTACTACTTCTTCTTTGATGTCGCGCACGGCGGGCTGGGAGTGCTGGCTCACCTACCGCGCGAGTACACGCTGAACCGCGACCTCAACTTCCAGTGGTTGAATCCGGTGCTCGCCTATCTGGTCCCGCAGCGCTCGACTCTGTTCGGATTCAGCCTTGCGCTTATCGCGCTATTGCTCGTATGGCTAGCCATGCGAGAAAGCCACGACTGGAGGGCGTTTCTTTTCGCAGGCGTCGTGGCGGGGCTCATGCCCGCGTTCCACGTGCACGCCTACGGCACCGTCGTCGCGCTGTCAGCTTTCTGGGCGATCTTCAACCGCCGCCTCGAGTGGCTCGCCTTTTTCATTCCTGCGCTTGTCCTCGCCGTCCCGGTATTGCACTGGATGTGGCCGCCGGTGAACAACACCGCGTGCAGCGCGGGCAGCAGCATCCACGGCTACTGCATCGAGGCCGGCTGGCTTTCTTACACCGACTGGCAGCGCGATGGCGTGGTCTCGTTTCCGATCGACTTCGTCTGGTTCTGGATCAAGAACACTTCCGTGTTCATCCCGCTGCTCGTCATCGCCCAGTTCGCCCGGCAATTCTTTCCCACGGCATTCAACAAGTGGTTTGCGCCGATGTGGCTGTGGTTCCTGGTACCCAACGTCATCGTGCTGCAGCCGTGGGATTGGGACAACACCAAGTTCTTCATGTTCTGGGCGCTGTTCGGAAGCATCCTGGTCGGCGGCTTGATCGCCGGAATGTTCAAGCGCGGGCCATTGATGGCTGCGCTGGCTGCGGCGCTCCTCGTGCTGCTTGGACTCTCAGGCGCGCTCGACCTTGCCCGTGCCTCGGACGCAAGCGTGAGCTCGTACCAGTTCACGGACACGAAGGGGCTGCAGGTCGCGGACTGGGTGCGGCAGAACACGAAGTTCGATGCGGTATTCGCCGTCGCCGATGAGCACAACAGTCCGATCCCGACGCTGGCGGGGAGGCGGGTGATGAGCGGCTATCCCGGTTGGCTGTGGACGTATGGGCTGGGCGACTATGTTCAAAAGCAGGCGGACGAGGCTGCCATTCTGCGTGGCGATCAGAACACTCCCGACCTAGTCGACCGGTACAACGTCTCGTATGTGCTCATCGGTCCTCAGGAGCTCGCGCCGTCGCGAGCGGCGAGCAAGGCCTACTGGCAGCAGCACGGCACGCTCGTGTACTCGAACGACGAGTACTCCGTCTATCGGGTGTGACCTGGGGCAGTAGTAGGCTTTCAGGCGTGTCCGACCCGATCTCAGACCGCGCAAATCTCCCTGATGTACTGCACCTCGCGGCCGCTGAGGCTGAGGCCTACCTCGCCATCCTGGACGATGCGGTGGTTCGGCCCCACGGCGCCGGCGAGCTGCTGGGCGGCGCGCTGCCGGAGGAGGGCGCGGGCTCGCTTGTGTCGATGACCGAGCTTGCCAACGGCCTGCGCGATGGAGCGACGCAGTCGTCCGGCCCTCGGTTCTTCCACTTCGTGACCGGTGGCGTCACTCCCGCGGCCCTCGGTGCCGATTGGCTGACGTCCGCTTTCGATCAAATGGGCTATAGCTGGTTCAGCTCGCCGTTCGCATCTCGTCTCGAGCAGATCAGCATCGGTTGGCTCAAGGATCTGTTCGGCCTTCCGGCCGGATGGAGTGGCGTCATCACCACCGGGGCGACGATGGCGAACTTCGTCGGCCTCGCGGCTGCGCGCCGATGGTGGGGGCTCGAGCAGGGCATTGACATCGAGGCTGCTGGAATGGGCGGCCTGCCACCGATGACCATCATGTCGAGCGGCTACGTCCACGTGAGCGCGTTGAAGGCGGTATCGATGCTTGGGTTGGGGCGCGACCGCGTGCGCACCTACTCGCGAGACGACTCCGGCCACCTCGACCTACACGCGATGGAGTCTGCCCTCCGAGAGCTGGATGGGAACCCGGCGGTGATAATCGCCAACGCCGGCGACGTCAACACGGGTAATTTCGATCCGCTGGCAGAAATCGTCGCCGTCGCGCGCAAGTACCGAACGTGGGTTCACGTCGACGGCGCATTTGGCCTGTTTGCCGCCGTGTCACCGGAGACACGCCACCTCGTCGAAGGTATCGAGCTCGTCGACTCGGTTGCGGTCGACGGCCACAAGTGGCTGAACGTTCCGTACGACAGCGGTTTCGCGTTCGTGCGCGATCAGGCCTTCCACGCCGGCGCATTCGATGTGAGCGCCGCATACCTTGGATCGGAGGCTGCCGCCCGACCGGTTTTCGGCAACCTCGGTCCGGAGATGTCCCGGCGTGCGCGGGCGCTGGCGGTGTGGGCGACGCTGCGCGCTTACGGTCGCGCGGGCTACCGGTCGATGGTCGAGCGCCACTTGCGCCTGGCGCGCAGGGTGGCCGACCAGGTGGACGCGTCGCCGGACCTGGAACGGTTGGCTGATGCCCCTCTCAACGTGGTCTGTTTTCGATATCGCCCGCAGGGGTTTCCGGAAGCCGGTCTAGATGACCTCAACCGCCGCATCGGACAGCTGGTGCTCGACGACGGCCGGGTTTACTTCGGGACGACTGTCTACAGGGGCAAGGTCGCGTTCCGGCCGGCGATCGTCAACTGGCGAACGGGCGAGGACGAAGTCGACCTGATCGTATCGACGGTCAGGGAGTTGGGAGCCCTAGCGGTCGTTCAGGCTGAGAAGGGGCCGGCGCTATTGGAGGTTGCGAAGCCGGGGGAGCCTGCGGAGGTCGTGAAACCTCAGCGTTAGCCTCCAGGACCTGCTCGAGGCGGCGTGCGAGCCTTTTCATCTCCCGGTCGCCGCGGTCGAGGCGGTTGACGATCTGCAGCAGGATCTCGTCCTGGTGCATCAGGTGGTTCATCAGCGCCTTGACCTCTTCTTCGGCCTTGACGTTGACCTCGTAGTCGTTCTGGGCGCGAATCCGGTCACGGTCGGCGATCTTGTTCAAAGCCATGAGGACGACCGACACCCAGATTGCGGCTTCGATGCTGAAGACGAAGTTGAGGAACAAGAATGGGTAGGGGTCCCAGTGGCGCAGAAGGTTCAGGGCGTTCAGCAGGACCCAGAGCAACATCAGGGCGAGCTGCGCGATCACGAAGACCCAGCTGCCGACCAGGCGCGCGAAATCGGAGGAGACGCGATCTGAGAAGGTGAGCTTGCGGTCGACTTCGCGGTTGAGGTCGCGCACCGGGGGATGGTCGTGCTGGTGCTTGATCAGGTCCCGCGCTATGTCTTCTATTTCTCTGCCGATTGACATTTGGTCCTACCTCTGGGGTTGCTGCATTGCATGGTGCGGGCGCGCCAATTCAATAGCTTGGCTTAAAAGACCCGTTCCTGGCTACAGAAAGTAGGCATTGGGTGTCCCTTGGGGCAGTTTCTCAGCGGTAGTCGTGGGAGCGTTGCGATGGTCTGGGAACGCCCAGCAATGCCTGAATGTGAGTTGCGAGCACCGACCAGACGCCGTCCTGGCGCTGCATCATCCCGTCGATGACGAGGATCGGCTGGCGGTTAGCGACCTGTCGATAGCGGTCGTAGACGTCCGGTTTGATGGTGACGTTGACCTGACCGAACTCATCCTCCAACGTGAAGAAGCGGATCTTCTTCGCGGTCGAGGGTGCTTGCCGGGTGATGACAAGCCCTGCGACCCGGACACTTCGCCCGCTCGGGATCGATGGGAGCTTGTTGCTTTCGAGAGCGCCGAGCTCCTCCAGCCGGCCTCTGCAGAAATGGATGAGATGGTGGCCGGTCGAGAGGTCGGAGATGCGGTACTCGAGCTGGTTTATGTCGAAGTCGTCGAGGTCGGGCAGGCTGGGGGCCGTGGCCTTGAGGCGGAGCTCGGACTGCGATTGAATGCCCTTCCGAAGGCCGTGGCCGTGCCATCGCTCCTGCCAGCCCCAAAGCAGCTCGCGCCGCGGCCGGCCGAGCCCGTCGAAGGCCCCGACCATCACAAGGTTGCGGACGGCGCGGGGACCGATGGGGCCTCCGCGCAGGCGATCGATGAAGTTGTCGAATGACTTGTAGGGACCGCTTGCGGCGCGTTCGGCGACGATCGCCGTGCGCCCAGCCTCGCCGAGGTCCCTTACGTAGTTGAAGCCGATGCGCATCGCGTGGGTGTTCTCATTACGCCCGTTTGGCGCCAAAGGTGTGCTTTGCGGTCCTTTGAAGGGCGCGTTTGACGCCAAAGGTGCGGATTCCGCCAGGGCTTTCGGCATGGTTTCGGTCAGGGTTTCTGGCAGGCAGCGCACGTCTGAGCGGTTGACATCGACTGGCAGCACGGTCACCCCATGCCTCTTCAAGTCCTCGACCAGCACGCTGGGGTGATAGAACCCCATCGGCTGGTTGTTGAGGAGGCCGCAGCCGAACTCGACCGCGTGATTGAGCTTCAGCCACGCCGTCTCGTAGGCGGTGCGCGCGAATGCCGCCGCGTGAGAGCGGCAGAAGCCGTAAACCGCGAAGCCCTGCACAGCCGCAAAC
The DNA here is from genome assembly GCA_036380475.1 of Candidatus Dormiibacterota bacterium. GTDB lineage: Bacteria > Chloroflexota > Dormibacteria > Dormibacterales > Dormibacteraceae > UBA10449. Next base: position 14,107 of record DASVEP010000040.1, on the reverse strand, counting down.
AGCATGTCGGCGACCTCACGCGGCACATCGTTGGCGAGGCAGCCGTTGACGAAGTCACCTTCGAGCGATGACATCTCCACATGGTTGAGGTGGCGGGTCATCGCGCGGCGGAACATGTCGGCCCCGCTGGGCGACATGCCGGCGACCTTCATCGCGATCTCGATGATCTGTTCCTGGTAAAGGATCACGCCCATCGTGTCCTGGAGGATCGGCTCTAGCAGCGGATGCGCATACGTCACCGGCTCGCGACCTTGCTTTCGCCGGATGTATGGATGGACCGCGTTCCCCTGGATCGGCCCCGGGCGGATGATCGCGACCTCGACCACCAGGTCGTTGAAGCTCTGCGGCCGGGTGCGTGGAAGCGTCTGCATCTGAGCGCGAGACTCGATCTGGAAGACACCGATCGTGTCCGCTGCGCTGCACATCTCGAAAACCTTCGGGTCGTTGAGGGGAAGCTGGTCGAGGTCCGGGCGTACACCGGTCCGGTCGCGAATCATCTCCAGAGCCTCGGCCACCACCGAAAGCGTGCGCAGGCCGAGCATGTCCATCTTGATCAGGCCCAGATCCTCGACGTCGTCCTTGTTGAACTGGACGACGCGGCGGCCCTCCATGGTCGCGGGCTCGACCGGCGCGATGTCAACCAGCGGCTCGCCGGTGACCAGCATCCCGCCGTTGTGGATGGAGAGGTGGCGCGGAAAATCCTGCACCTCACGACACAGCTGGAGAAACTGCAGCCAGCTCTGTGGCCTCATGTCGGGAGGTGGAACCGCGCCGGTCATCGAATCCTCGACGTCCTCGGTGAACCATCGGTCGACGCCTTTCGCCAGCCGGTCGACCAGCTCGGCTGAGAAACCGAGCGCCTTGCCGACCTGGCGGATTGCCATCCTCGGCTGGAACGTGACGACGTTGCAGACCATCCCGGTCCGCTCCCATCCGTACTTGTTGTAGACGTACTGGATCACCTGCTCGCGATGTTCGGTCGAGAAGTCGATGTCGATGTCGGGCGTGCTCGTCATCTCCTCGTGCAGGAAGCGTTCGAAGAGGAGGTTGTGCTCGATGGGGTCGACGCGCGTGATGCCGAGGACGTAGGCGACGATCGAGTCGGCCGCAGAGCCCCGACCCTGGCCGGGCACGCCGTGCTCACGCGCGAAGCGCATGAGATCCCAGTTGATCAGGAAAAACTCCGCGAGCCCGGTCTTCTCTATGACCTCCAGCTCGCGCTGAAGTCTCTGGGTGACCGCCAGGGTGATCGGCCGATAGCGCTCACGCACCCCCTCGAAACACAGCTTGTAGAGAAACGAGAACGGGGTCTCGCCTTCAGGGACCGGGTAGCCGGGGAAGCGCACCTTGCGAAAGTCGAGGTCGAGCTCGCACGCCTTGGCGATCTGCCATGGCGTTGCCAGCGCTTCGGAGTATCCGTCGAACAGCGCGCGCATCTCCTCGCCGCCTTTGAGGCAGTGCTCCGAGTTGGGGAAAAGGTATGGCCGCGCCTCGTCCAGCGTGGCGCGATGGCGGATGGCGACCAGGACGTCGTGCAGCGGCCGTCGCTCGCGGTCGTGATAGTGGACGACGTTGGTGGCCACGAGCTGGGCGCCGCAACGCTTCGCCATCGCGGCTCGCCCTTCGAGTAGCCATGAGTCCTCTGGTCTGAGGTGGTGGTGCAGCTCGCTGAACACGTTTTCCGTGCCGAGTGCCTCCTGGAGCGCTCGCAAGCACACTTCCTCATCGGTAGCGCTGAGATAGAAGAGATCCCCTCGATGCTGGGCGACGGTCGACAGGGTGGCCCGAGCCTCTCCTTTGGGCTGGTCGACGTGGGCGAGGCTGATGAGCCGGCAGAGGTTTGAGTACCCCCGCAGGTTCCGGGCGATCAACAGCAGCTCGGCTCCGTCGACCTCGAGTGCTGTCCCGATCAGCGGCTTTACGCCCACCTTGCGGCAGGCCTGCAGGAACCGAACGGCGCCGTACACGCCACCGGTGTCGGTGATGGCGAGCGCTGGCATTTCCAGCTCGGCGGCGCGCATGGCGAGCTCGGCCGGATGCGACCCGCCGTCGAGGAAGGAGAAGTTGGAGTGACAGTGCAGCTCGACATAGGGCGTCACCTTTACCGCTTGGCTCCCGTTGAAGTGACATGAGACGCGCCCTGGTGCTCGGGATCCTCTTGACGATGTCGTGCAGCCAGGCTGGGCAGCCGGTAGCGGTGAAAAGCGCCACGCCGCCCGTTGTCGCAAGTCCCGCGGCAAGCCCGTCTCCAACGGCATTTCCTGGCGACCTTCCCCTGAGCCAGGTCTCTTTTTCCTGCCGGCTGCCGATCTATCTGCAAACGGGATACGAGGGATCCTTGGACTTTTCGCGCCAGGGCGCGTTCATCAGCTTTCCTTCCGCCTCGATGGCGACCGATACCGGCGGCAAGGGAGGTGGGTACTTCGATCGCGCCTTCAACCGCTGGCTGCCGGTGACCAGGACCGCGGTTTCGCCCGATGGCGCCCACTACGCGTTTGTGGACATGGTCCAGGTCGAGCTCCACGTCGTGGACGTCATCAGCGGCAAGGAGCGCACTTTTCCGCTGGCTGCCATAGGAGCGAATTACGTCTTCGACTATGCAGCCGAGGGCATCTACATGACGTTTGGATTCGAGGGGTTGCACGGGCTATGGCTGGTGAACCCGATCACCGGCTCCAGCCACCAGGTGCCGGGGATCACGACTCCGCAGGCCAGTGGGGGCGCCGGTGTCGTTTGGAACGCCGAGGTGAATCCGGCCGATCCCAACCCTATCAACACAGCGTCTTCGGCCGGCATCCTGCCAGACCAGATCACCCGGGTCGACGTCAAGTCCGGCACCAGCAAGCCATGGTTGTACCGGCCGGGCGTAGGTCTTGGGGTTATCGGGCTGGATTTCCAGGGGAGCCCGCTGATCGCTGTGCTCCGCAAGTGGGGCGACTCCACCGCGGAGCTCTTGATCGCCCCCGATAGCGGGTCGCAGCGGTCGATCTACAACGGCCCGCTCAGCGGCTCGATCGCAGGCGCAATCGCCGACGGTCATGGGGTCTGGTTCGGCAGCGACCACGGCATCTACCTTTATTCGGACGCCGCCGGACTCCAGAAGGTCTCGAACCAGGCGGGATACCCGGCCAACGGCTGCTTCTGACGGCCCGCTGACTACCACGTCATGGGATGGGACTCAGTCATAAACCCGTTCCACGAACCACCGGTCACGGTCGAGGTCGTGGTACAGCTCGCAAAGCAGGTTGCTGCCCACCAGCACCTTCCAGTACTCGCGGACGACCAACCGGTTCCACCATTCGGTCTCGACTTTCCAGCGGGCGATGGGATCGATGGCGCCGCCGAACGGTCCGCTGATGAAGGCGGGCGAGCCGTCGGCGGCCAGCGTGAGCTCGACCAAGGCGGGCGGGGATAAAAGCCGTGTCACGACGCATCCCCGACCGACGCCCAGTCGAATCGCTGGGTCGGGAGCGGGGAGGAGAGCAACGCCGGCCGCGGCTTGCGCACCACGTCATCCCCATGACGTTCTTGCAGCCGTTCGAAGGCTGCGATCACCTCTTCGCTCGTCCCATCGTTGCCTGCCCACAACCGCAATTGCCTCCGGCCCGCGCCCTCGAGCACGGGAAGCTCGATCCACAGCTCTGTGATCGGCGCGCGAGGCTGCCATTCCTTGACCCATGAGCCGATGAGGCCGAACAGCTCGGCCGTGCTGGAAAGTGGATGGCGGACGATCGAGTCACGCTCATCCGGTTCGCCTGATTCATAGACGAGCCGCACCCGCACGCGCTTAGCACCCGCGCCGCGCAGGCCAAGCTCCTCGGCGAGGTCGCCACACAGTGCGCGGGAAACGAACAGAAGCGCCTCGCGATCTTCAACCGGCGGCTCGAACTGGCGATGTGCGCTCGTGAATTGCGGTGGCCGCCACGGAGTGATCTCGTCAGGTTCGGCGCCGCGCGCCAGCAAGACCGCGTGCCGGCCTGCGCGTCCGAGCTGGCTCTCGAGCTCGCGCGGGCCCATCGCCGCCACCGCGCCCAGCGTGCGCAACCCCAGCAGGTCGAGCCGTTCCAGCTGCTCTTCGTCAAGAGGAAGCTCACGTGAGGCGAGTGGAGCGAGAAATGCTCGCGCGTCGACGACCTGCATGAGACGACCCGGTCGGGCGCGGGCAGCCGCCACTCGCGCAGAAAAAGGTCCGGGCGCAAGACCGAGGCGCGGTTCGCGGCCGATGGCGGTGCGGAGCCGCCGTCGCGCCTCGCGAATCGAAGCTCCTGACGTTACGACGCCGCTCACGTCCAGCCATGCGACGCCTTCGACCCTGACTTCGACCAAAGGCGCAAGGTCATAGAGCGCCGAAGCGATGAGCTCGCGCAGTCGTATTGCTGCCTCTGGGCGAGGCGCGAGAAAAGTCGCTTGCGGACACAGGTGCTCGGCCTGGCGCAGCGGCATTCCCGGCAACACGCCGAACGGCAATGCCTCTTCTGAAGCCGCGATGACGTGCTCTTCCCACTCGCCGACGACGACGGGACCTCCATAGAGGTCGGGCCGCTGCGCAAGTTCCAGGTGGCCTGTCAGACCACAGCAGACGCGCATCCCATCTCCGCTTTGAGAAGCGGCACCTCGATGACCGGCTGGATGAATGGAAGTCGTGGTCCAAGCGGATATCGAATCTCGAGCTCTGACTCTCCCAGCGCCGGCGCGACCCGATTCTTGAGACAGCGCGCGATCGTTCTCAAACCCACCAGCTGGTCTCGGTCCCACACCCACTCCGTGCGCGAGAAGCCAAGACTCAGGCTGGATGCGTGGGCGAGCGCTCGTCCAGGAGCATCGACAACTCCCACCAGCACTGTACCCGAGCGGTTGGCGCCTGCTTCCAGCGGCCCCAGCCACGGCTCCGGGACCTCCCCCATTAAAAGGATGAAGCCCGCACCGGCCCGAGCCAGTGCTGTCGCCGCTTCACCCGAAGGGTCGGGATCGAGACGGACCACAGTCAGCGAGGTCAGCTCGGGATCGAAGGGAAGGAGAGCCCACGGGTCGAAGTCGCCGCGGGTGTCGATCACCACCGCGTGCGTGAACTCCCGCGTGGCGGCGGCGAGCAGCCCGAGTGCGAGTGTGAGCTTGCCGCAGGTTCCGCTTCCGGTCAAAAGGGTGAGCCGGCCACGGGGGATGCCTTCGATTCCGCTCAGAAGATCGAGTGGCGTGCTGCTCGGCCAGGGCTGCGGGGGCGGCAGATCGACCGCCCTCGTCAGCGCCTGGCTGCCGAAACGGACCCGAATAGTGCTGATGGCGTTATTGAGTGCTTCCTGCATCGTTCTCCAAAGGGCGAGCCTCCGGGTAAGACGCAGGTGTGTAGAGGAGGTGGCTAAAGACTAACGAACAGATGTTCGATAGTCAATCCCCTCCTTATGTATTGCTGGCGTGGCATGGGCAACCGGGTTTCACCCGGTTGCGACTTTGTTCTTATGCCACCGACGTGGTGAGGAGGGAGGGTATGCATGAAAGGGGACCCGTGGGTCTCCTTTCATAAACCCGTGGGTATGCATGAACGGGAACCTTGGTTCCCTTTCATAAAGAAGAGCGCCGGAGCTCCACATAGCCCCGGCGCGTTACGAACGACTTTAGAAAACGATTGAAGAAGTTGTTACTTCTTCTTCTTGGCGGCCTTCTTCTTGGCTGCCGGCTTCTTGGCTGCCTTCTTCTTTGCCATCATTCATTACCTCCTTCGCTAGTGATACGGACCCGAGGTTCCATGGTTTGGCGGGCTAGATCCCCTGGTGAAACGTGTTCGACGATTTCTTCTGCACGCACCTCCTCTGCAACCCATCGGGTTTCGCCGCGGAGCCTCTTCGATGAGGTCTCCGTGACGTTGGCGGTTGTGCGAAATGTCGCGCTTGCTCGCGTCGGGTCCGTCGCCTCTGTGGTGGCAACCACGAGCAGCATCGCCATACAGAATGTGTTGATACAACGATTGCAGCCCTCACGTCAATAGCTCGCTAAGATTTTTTTTCGTGCGCACCCCGGTGAAATGCTTCGAATGCGGCACCTACACGATGTCTCTCGACCTTTCGAAAGACCATCAACACATCGCATGCGAACGATGCGAGAGAGTGTGGTGCGCGGTGTGCATCGCGCGCATCGACATCAAGATTTCAGACCAATGGCTGGAGCAGCGGAAGCGCGCAGATCTCAACTGACGATCTCAATGAGGAGGAATCGATGCGTGTAGTCCTCGGCCACGGTGCATCAGGCAATGCGGCGTCGATGAAGCCGTATGTGGACGGTTTCAAGCGTCGAGGCATCGACGCGATCGCGGTCGACCTGCCTCGAGGAGGGGCTGAGCGCGCCGTTCCAGTCTTCATCAAGACCTCGGGCCGCGGACACGAGGTCATCGGAGGCGGCCAATCGTTCGGCGGTCGCGTGGCGAGCATGGCCACGCTCGAAGCTGACTTCGGAGGCCTCGTCCTCTTCTCGTATCCGCTGCACCGCCCCGGCTTTCCAGATCAGCTGCGTACAGCTCACTTCCCTCAGATCCGCTGCCCGACCCTGTTTCTGAGCGGCGATCGGGATCCTTTCGCCCAACTCGACCTGTTGAAGAAGAACGTAAAGCTCATCCCCAAGGCCCGCCTGGAAGTTTTCAAGGGCCAGGGCCACGGCCTGCTCGCGGTTCTCGACCAGGCGCTCGACGTTGCGGCGGAGTTCATCCAAAAAATCAAATGACTCCCAGCCAGCACATGGTCCACGCCAACGGCCTCCGCTTTCGGGCGATGGTCGATGGTCCGCCCGGCGGCGACATGTTCATCCTCCTTCATGGCTTTCCCGAAGGAGCCGAGTCGTGGTCGCGCCAGGTCGACGCGCTCGCGAAGGCTGGGTTCCTCGCGGTGGCGCCCGACCTTCGCGGCTACGGACTGAGCGACGCTCCCGACGACAAGGAGAGCTACGCGATCGATCCGCTCGTCGAAGACGTCGCTGGACTCATCAAGGCATTCGGCCGCGAGTCGGCGCATATCGCCGGACATGACTGGGGCGCTCTGGTCGCGTGGTTCTTCGCGGCGCGACACCCCGAGATGACGAAGACCCTCACCGTCCTTTCCGTCGGACATCCGGCGGCGATTGCTGCCGCGAGCCGCGACGACGAGGACCAGCAGGCGAGATCACGCTATGTCGAGCTCTTCCTCCTGGAGGGCAAGGCGGAACGCGTTCTGGCAGAGGACGACTATCGCCGGCTGCGGTTCATGTATTCGGTGGGGCCCAATCCGGAAGCGGTGCCGAGATCGATCGTCGAGCACTTCACCCGCTCGCTCTCGAGGCCGGGTCGCCTGACCGCCGCCCTCAACTACTACCGCGCCAACCTCGGCACGGGAGGCGGAGCGTGGGAGCTCCTGGCCGATATCGGACCGGTCAGGGCTCCGTCCATCCTTATATGGGGTGACCAGGATCCGGCCCTGGGCAGGCTCGGCGCCGAGACCACCGGGAGCCACGTGGAAGGCGAATACAAGCTCATCGTGCTCGAGGGAGCCGGCCACTGGCTTCAGTTCGAGCGTGCGGACGAGGTGAGCCGGGCCCTGACCGACGCCGCAAATCGATAAGCTGTCAGCCATGCTCCAGAGTGGGGACGACAAGGAGCGGCGCGGCAGCCTGCGCCGTCTTGACGACATTCTTGACGCTCTCGAACAGCTGAACCTTCACGACCGGACGGAGTTGACCGAGCACCTGGCGGAGAGCCTCGTCCTCCTTGGTGTGGAGGAGCCGTACGGAATTCCGATCCCTCAGCTGATCGAACGCGTATGGGCGATGCAGCAGCCGTACCTGATCACCATCGTGGTCGAGCGCCGACGCCGGCGCCGCCGCAAGGTCGATCCCAAGTTTTCGAGCGGATCCGGCATTGCCTGATCGTCGCGTGCGCCGAAATCCCTGAAGTCGGCTGACTGGCTCGACGTTTTCCTGCGGATTGGTTCGCGCGTCCGCGAAACTGTGCTGCCCCTGGCCGGCACCGACGCGGGGCGCGCGCCTCTTTCGATAGGAGCGGGCGGCGATCGCACCATGGAGCTCGATCGCGCCGCGGAGGCAGCCGTCTTCGCGGAGCTCGATGCGTTGGCGGAGCACGGCGAGCGTTTCTCGATCCTCTCCGAGGAAGCCGGGCACCGCCGCCTGGGCGCTGACTACCCGCTCGTGCTCGTCGACCCTGTGGACGGCAGCCTCAACGCAAAGATGGGCGTTCCTTTCTTCGGCGCGATGCTTGCACTGCAAGACGGCCCCAACATCGGCGATATGGTCGTCGGCTGCGTGATCAACCTCATCACCGGGGAAGCGTGGACAGCCATCCGCAAGCAAGGTGCCTCGCGTGGGGGAAAGCGCATCACCGTGATGCCGCGGACGGACAAAGACCGGCTCGAGATCGTTGCGTTCGAGAGCACGCCCAGCGCAATCACGATCGCGCGGGGGCTCGTCCAGCGCGCAGGGAAGATTCGCATTCTCGGCTCGATGGCGCTCGCGATAGCACACACGGCCGCCGGCAGCTTCGACGCTTTCTGCGCGCCCCTTCCGGTTCGGGTATTCGACATGGCCGCGAGCCTGCTCATACTGGCCGAGGCCGGCGGTGTGGCGACCGATCTCGAGGGCAAGCCGATCGGCGAGCTCTCCAGCGGGCTCGACACCAGGACGACGCTCCTGTGCGCCCCGAGTCGAGACCTTCATGCCGCTGCCCTCCGCGCGCTCTCGGAAAAATGATCTTCGACCCGCAGCAAACGGTGTTCGCCATCCTCAGCTTCGAGGGCCCGGACGAATACAGCCAGGCCGGTGGCCTTGGAGTCCGCGTGAAAGGACTCTCGCGCACGCTCGCGCAGCTCGGCTTCCAGACGTACCTCTACTTTTGTGGCGACCCCGATCTTCCAGGTGAAGAGACCCACGAGTCGGGCCGGCTCGTCTACCGAAGGTGGTCCCAGTGGATATCAGCCCGCCACCGGACCGGTGTGTACGACGGCGAGGAAGAGAAGATTCGCGACTGGAACTCCAGCCTTCCGCCAAGTCTCATCGACAACGTGATCGCGCCGGCGGCCCAGTCCGGCCGCAACGTGGTCGTGATGGGGGAGGAGTGGCACACGTCATGGTCGATGAACCTCCTCTCCGACTCGTTGTACTACCGCGGCTTGCGCGATCGTGTCGTGATTCTCTGGAACGCCAACAACACCTTCGGCTTCCATCGCATCAACTGGCCGGCGCTCGCCCTCGCCTCGACGATCACGACGGTGAGTCGCTACATGAAGTTCAAGGTGTGGGAACGCGGGCACAACCCGGTCGTCATCCCCAACGGCATTCCGCGCTCGTCCATCCACGACGGCGACCCTGAGGCTGTTTCGGAGCTCAAAGCGTCTGCTGCCGCCGACCACTTCTGTTTCAAGATCGGCCGATTTGATCCTGACAAGCGTTGGTTCATGGCAGTTTCGGCGGCCGGCTACCTGAAGCGCCACGGCCAGCGGGTGCGGATGCTGATGCGCGGCGGACGCGAGCCGCATGGAGGTGAGGTGATCAGCCACGCGCAGCACCAGGGACTCAATGTGGTGCACGTGAACGCGCCCGCCGACGCGGCGGGCCTGTCGGCCATCCTCCGCCAGTATCCGGAGGCGGACGTGGTCAACCTCACCAGCTATGTCGCCGACCCGCTTCTGGGCGTGATCTACCCGGCCTGCGACGCCGTGCTCGCCAACTCCGGGCACGAGCCATTCGGACTCGTTGGGCTCGAGGTGATGGCGGCCGGCGGGCTGGCGGTCACCGGTGCGACCGGAGAGGACTACGCCGATGCATATCGCAACGCACTTGTCCTCGAAACCGACGAGCCGATCGAGCTCGTGACCGCACTGAACCTGATCCGCAATCGGCCGCGCCTGGCCGCCGCCATCCGCCGCCGCGGTCGCGTGACCGCGCGGACGTACATATGGGAGAAGGTGATCGAGCAGCTTTTGCTGCGGGTCGAGTTTGCCGCCGCCCAGCAGGCGGTCAGCCTGCCCTCCGCGATCGTGGATGAGGCCAGGGCGCCTCGTCGGAGGGCCCGCAAAGCGGAGCCGCCCGTTGGCTGAGAACCTCGTCGTTTACACGGTCGTGCACCAGCCGCGCCGCTTGCGGCTGCCGGCGCAGGTGCTGCCGCCTAAGACGGCACCGGAGACGATGCCCGACCACCTTTTCGACGACTCGCTCGACCGCAAGTACTTCGAGCAGGTGGCGACCAACTCGTACATCCCGGCCGCGGCGATGTTCACAGACCTCACGAAACGGGGCTGGAAGATGTCGATCGGATTCAGCAACTCGTTCCTGGTTCAGGCCGAAAGATGGGGCCCAACCGTTCTCGACGCGTTCAAAAAGCTGTGCGGCAGCCCAAACGTCGAGGTCGTCAACGTCGAGCCGTTCCACTCGTGGCTGCTCTACATGGACATCGTCGCGTTCAAGGAGGCGATGCTTGCATCCCGCCAGCGGCTGCAGGAGCTTTTTCAGAAACCGGTCGCGGTCACGGACACGACCGAGATGTTCATGTCCAACGACGTCTACTTCGCCCTTCAGCAGTGCGGCTTCGAGGGTGCCTTCATGGAGGGGCGCGACTGGCAGCTCGGCTGGCGCGAGCCGACGCACATCTACACGCACCCGCTCCAGCGCTTGAAGCTTCTGGTCCGCCACCACGACCTCTCCGATGACGTCGGTTACCGATTCTCGAACCGCTACTGGAACCACTGGCCGCTGGTAGTGGGCACGTATGCCGGCTGGCTGCGCGAGACGTGGGGCGACCTGGTGATGGTGGGCTGGGATTTCGAAACCTTCGGCGAGCACCACCGGCGCGACTCCGGAATCTTCGAGTTCATGCGCGCCCTGCCCAAGGAGCTGAAGAAGCGAAAGGTGCGGATGATGCTGCCGTCCGAGGCGATCGACGAGCTCGGCTCACGCCCTCTCGAGGTGCCTGTCAACGAGTACGGGACCACCTGGGCGGGCGGTGGCGGCATGGAGTTCTTCCTTGGCAACGAGGCGCAGCAGGGTCTCTTCAGGCTCATGCACCACGCGTATTCGAAGGCGAGGCTCACCGGCGACCCGCGCCTGGTTGAGATCGCCAGGTGGCTGCTCCAGTCGGACAACCTGCATCTCATCCAGTGGTTCGGAAGGTGGGGGAGCGACGCCGAGGTGAGCGCCTATTTCACGCCCGACGAGTGGTGGGAGCTCGGGGCGCTCGGAATCCTGCGTGAGCAGCAGCGGGTCTACATCAATTTCATACGTGCCCTCGACGACTACGCCAAGTGATGTGTGATCCTTTTCAGTAGATGAAACCTCTCCACGTTGCCTTCGTCTGGCATATGCACCAGCCGTACTACAAGGACGACCTCACGGACACATACCTGCTGCCATGGGTGCGGCTGCGTTCGGCGAAGGACTACTTCAAGATGCCTGCGCTGCTCGATGCGTACCCAAAGGTCCGCGCCACTTTCAACCTGGTCCCCTCGCTGCTTGCGCAGATCGAGGACTACGGCAAGGAAGAGTCGGTCGACCTGTTCCTCAACCTCAGCAAGCGTGATGCGGCCGAGCTGTCGTCGGAAGAGCGCGGTTTCATCATCCGCTGGATGCGCGAGTCGCCTCGCGCGCTGCGAGTGCAGCAATCGCCGCGTTACCTCGAGCTCGCGTCGCGAGCTCCCGACGCGCAGTTCACGACCCAGGACATGCGCGATCTGCAGATCTGGTTCAACCTCGCGTGGTGCGACCCGGCGTGGGCCGAGTCCGATCCACGCCTGGCGGAGCTGAAGCGGAAGGATCGTGGCTTCGCCGAGTCCGACAAGGACCCGCTTTTCGAAGCGCAGATGGAGATCATGCAGAAGGTCATCCCGAAATACCGCGAGCTTGCCGATCGCGGCCAGGCGGAGCTGACCTTCTCCCCTTACTACCACCCGATCCTTCCGCTCTTGTGCCACGTCGACTCGGCGCGCACCGCCAACCCGCAGATCCAGCTCCCGGAGCGCCACTTCTCCCATCGCGAAGATGCCGAACGGCAGATCGAGCTGGGTCAAGGATTGTTCGAGCGTCTCGTCGGGCGCCGCCCGACCGGCATGTGGCCCTCGGAGATGGCCGTGGGGGAGGCCGTGATCGGGCTGGCGACGCACGCGAGCCTCGATTGGATGATCAGCGACGAGGAGGTGCTGTCTCGCTCGCTGGACACTCACTTCTATCGCGACAACGAGGGCCGCGTAAATGCGCCCGACCAGCTTTACCGCCCGTTCAACCTGGAGCGCGAAGGCAAGTCGCTGTCGATGGTCTTCCGCGACTCCGCGATCTCGAACTCGATCGGCTTCGACTACCAGCGCATGTCGTCGGTCGACGGCGCGCGCAACCTCGTCGGGCGCCTGAAGCGCATCCGCGAGCAGCAGGGCGACAAGGACTACCTGGCTGTCATCGCCCTGGACGGCGAGAACGCGTGGGAGTTCTACCCGCGCGACGGGCATGACTTCCTCAACGCCCTCTACACCGAGCTCGAGGCAACCTCCGAAATCGTCACGACGACGGTCTCCGATTTCATAAAGGAGCACCCGCCCCAGCAGAACCTTCACCACCTCCACACAGGCAGCTGGATCGGCGCGAGCCTCGATACCTGGATCGGTGACCCGGAGCACAACGTCGCGTGGGAGCTCCTGGCCGACACCCGTGAGTGGCTCGACGAGCAGTCTCGCCAGCGCCCGCAGATGTCCGACGCCGCCGCGCTCGCGTGGCGCGAGATCCTGATCACGGAGGGGAGCGACTGGTTCTGGTGGTTCAGCCGCAAGCACGACTCCGGCATGGACACGATCTGGGACAACCAGTTCCGCCTGCACCTGCGGAATGTCTACAAGCTGATGGGGCAGAGGGCGCCGGCTCGCCTGTTCCAGCCGATCATCCAGCGCACGCCCACGCCTGAGCGGCAGGTGCCGGCCGAGACGATCAGCCCGAAGTCGCGCGACGACGCGGCGTGGAAAAAGGCCGGCTATTACATCGTGGGCTCGGGTTTCGGCGCGCTGCATCGGCCGGCCGGGATCGTCGAGCGGGTCATGTACGGCGGCGACGCGGAGCGCATCTACCTGCGCGTAGACAGCTCGCGCTCACCGGCTGAGCTCGAGTCCCAGAAGATCCAGTTCTGGCTCTATTGCTCAGGCGTGCCTGCCGATGAGAAGGGTGGAAAGATCGAGCTGCCGCTGGCGGTAACGGCCACGACCGATTTCGGGTTCGATGCGGCGCACGTCGTCCGCATCGCGCCGAATGCAAAGGGAGCTGCGGTCACCGTCGCTCGCGTCGATGACGAGCAGAAGCGTGCTGAGCCGATCGCCGAGTTCGACGCGGCCGACCCTTTCTTCGTCTCGATTCCGCTAAAGCTCCTCGGCCGGCGCGGTGGCGACACGATGGAGATGGCTGTGGTCGTCAGCCGTGAAGGGCGCGACATCGAGCAAATTCCGCCGTCAGGCTCGCTCGGATTGCGCATTCCGGAAGACGGCACCGAAACGGCCACACAGAATGCCACCCGCCTCAAGGTTCTGGTGGCCACCTCGGAGCTGACCCCATTTGCGAAGTCGGGTGGCGTGGCCGATGTGGCCGCATCGCTGTCGAAGGAATTGCGCCGGCTCGGGCATGACGTGAGGGTGGTCATGCCGCGGTACCGACAGGTCGACGTCGGCAAGCACGGCCTCAAGCCAATCATCCGTGACCTGCAGGTGCCGCTCGGGTCGCAGTCGGTGCCCGCGACGATCCTCGAGGGCCGGCTTGGTGAGATGGTGGTCTACTTCGTCGACTGCCCGCAGATGTACGACCGCGACGGCATGTACGGCTTCGGAGACGACGATGCGCGCTCCGTGTATTTCTCGCGCGCGCTGCTGGAGATGCTCCCCGCGCTGGAGTTCGCGCCGGACGTGATTCACATCCACGACTGGTTCGCCGCGCTGGTGCCCAACCTCATCGAGCGTGTTTACACGGATGGTCCGGCCGCTGAAGGCGCAACCGCGCTCACCATTCACAACCTGGCCGCCCAGGGCGTGTTCGGATTCGGAGCTCTCACGCTGGCGGGCCTCGACAAGTGGGGCTTGATCCGGATCGGCATACCCGGCCTCGACAATGTCGTGAACGT
>DASVEP010000039.1:0-18178 GCA_036380475.1 Candidatus Dormiibacterota bacterium | reverse complement strand
TGGCGCGGCCGACGTCGATGACCATGGAGTCGGCGTCGAGCAGGATGCGGGTGACGCTGCAGTCGCAGGCCAGCCTCTCGACCGCCTTGGCCGAGATCGGCAGCGAGAACTCCATCTCCGCCGCCGGTGCGCCGGCGATTCCGAGCAGGGTTTCCAGTGAGGTGGTGACCTGCATGTGCGTGCGTTGGCTGGGAACGCCGTTGTCGAGCGCGTGCATGGCAATGTCAACGAGGGCATCGGCGAGGCGGCGATCGCGAAGCCGGTCATCGCCCTTGCCCGCGCGCCTGGCCAGCGGCTCCAACGCCGTCTGAACGGCGGCGCCGCCGACCTTGTCGAGGATGCAGTTGATGAGGACGACACCGTCATCGGCGGTGGACACGGTCAGGCTCCTCGCCTCGACGCCCTGCTTCTCTTCATTGACGACGCCATCCGGGTCGGCAGCATGGCGAGCGTGCGTGCAGGCATTGCGGAAGCGTTTGACGCTGAGCTCTCTCGCCTTCTTCAGCAGCCTTTGCTCATTGAGACGTTCACCGACCGCAGCCGAAGTCCTCGCGATGAGCGCGAGGTGGGCGAAGCCAATCTCGCCGATGCCTACAGCCACCTGACTGTGGGCCAGGCGCTCGAGTTGCTCACCGACACAGACCCGATCGCCGGCGGCGCCACCGCCCATGTGGCAGTTGGCCTTGATCCAGGAGATCGGGCTTTCGAAGCCCTGCTCGTCGTACTCATCGGTCTTGGCGAAGTCGCTCGCCATCCGTGAGAACTCCATTTCGAGGAGATCGATGCTGTTGCGAAGGCGGATCAGCCGCTCGGCGAGCACCTCGCCGGATACTTCACCCCCACACCCCACTGTCATAAGAACATTGTACGAACATCTGTTTGGAGCGTCAAGTAAATCTGGAAATTAACCGCACGCGCTCACTCCGGGTGGCCCTGCATTCACCGACCCACCAAGACACCTTGTTCCCAGTCCTTTTCGTCACCACCACGCTCGCCGGCGCGCGACTCGCGCGTAGTACTTGTCCTCGAGCCACTTCAGTGGTGGAACGAAGTAGAAGGATCCAGGCACCCGCCATACCCCACCCAGCTCCCGCCACACCCGACTGACCGCCCCAGCCCCCTCGAACCTCCGCCCACCCGGCTCGAACGCCCACACCGCCCGCCCAATCTCCTCCCGAGACAAACCGAGACGCTCGGCTAGGCCCGTCTCCTGGTTGGGTCGGACCTCGATCCGTCCCAAGCGGTCGTGACGCTGGACCCAGCGCGCGAGCCGGATTCAAAACTCACACTCGCCGTCGTATACGAGGATCAAACGATCATCCGTCACGGCTCGAAACTACACTCTCGTGGGTATGGGTGGGCTGGATCTGCCGGATCGCTACAACGTCGCCGCGGATCTCCTCGACCGAAACCTCACCAAGGGCCGCGGGGACAAGGTGGCGATTTACTCCGCAGGCGGCGACGTCACCTACAAGGAGCTCTTCCAGCTCGCGTGCGGAGCCGCGCGGACTCTAACCGAGCTCGGCGTGCGCAGAGAGGAACGCGTCCTCATCGTTGCCTACGACAGCCCCGGTTGGGTCGCCGCATTCCTCGGCGCGATCCGCCTCGGGGCTGTGCCGGTCCCGGTCAACCCTCTGCTGCAGCGCTCCGAGGACTACGACCACTACATCCAGGACTCGCTGGCCCGCGTCGTGGTCGTTGATGGCGCCACCGAAGAAAAGTTGCAAGGCGCCGTCGATCGCGCAGCCGAACCGCCGCGCCTTCTTCGCGCCGGGCAGATCTCGGCCGAGACAGAGGTCGATCCCGCGCCGACTCGAAAGGACGACATGGCTTTCTGGCTGTACAGCTCCGGCTCGACAGGAAAGCCAAAGGCAGTCGTCCACCTCCAGCACGACATCCCTTACACGTGTGTCACGTACGCCGAGCAGGTGCTCGGGATCAAAGAAAGCGACACGACCTTTTCGACAACCGGCCTGTTCCACGCCTACGGCTTCGGCAACAACCTGACCTTCCCTTACTGGGTGGGGGCGTCCACCGTCCTGCATGGTGGAAGGAACACGCCGGCGACCGTGCTCGAGACGATCGAAAAACGCCGGCCAACCCTCTTCTTCTCTGCGCCGACTCTCTACAACGCAATCCTGAACTTCGAGGGCTCACACAACCGCGATCTGTCATCGATCCGCCACTGCGTCGCGGCAGCCGAGTCGCTGCCGGCCGAGGTTTGGCGGCGCTGGAAGGACGCGTACGGGCTCACGATCCTCGACGGCGTCGGTTCCACCGAGATGCTCCACATCTATTGCTCCAACCGGCTCGACGATGTCCGGCCGGGCTCGAGCGGCAAGCCGGTCCCTGGCTACGAGCTGAAGATCCTCGACGAAGACGGAAAGGCGGTGCCGGACGGAGAGGCGGGAGATCTCTACGTCAAAGGTGACAGCGCGCTCGCCCTCTACTGGGCGCAGCACGAGAAGTCCAAGCGTTCGATCCTCGGCGACTGGTTCTTCACCGGCGATCGGTATCGAGTCGATGCGGACGGTTACTACTGGTACGAGGGACGCTCTGACGACATGATCAAGGTAAGCGGGCTCTGGGCCTCGCCGATCGAGATCGAGTCGGTGCTGCTCGAGCATCCGTCGGTCGGCGAGAGCGCGGTGGTCGGGATCGAGGTCGACGGGTTTATGAAAATCAAGGCGTTCGTCATAGCGAAGGACGCCGCCGGCGACGACGCGCTCGTTGCCGTGCTCCAGGAGCACTGCAAGTCGAAGCTGCAGCGCTACCAGTATCCCCACGTGATCGAGTTCGTCACCGAGCTGCCGAAGACGGTGACCGGCAAGATCCAGCGCTACAAGCTTCGCGAGCGGGAGGCGACTCCTGCCTAAACACATTGCAGTCCTGCCCTGCGACGGCGCGGGGAAGGAGGTCGTGCCCGAGGCGATAAAAGTCCTACGCGCCGCCGGCGCTGACTTCGAGTTCGAAGAGTTCGATGTGAACGCCGACGCATACCTGCGCACCGGCGTGGCGATCCCCGACGTCGTTTGGAACCAGCTTGAAAAAGCCGATTCGATTCTGTTCGGCGCCGTCGGCGATTCACGTGTCCCCGACCCCAACTATCTCGCCGGCGTCCTGCTGCGGCTCCGGTTCGAGCTGGACCTGTACGTCAACCTGCGCCCGGCCAAGCTCTACGACGACCGCCTGTCACCGTTGCGAAGAGAGGACCGGCGCAAGGCCGACCTGTTGATCGTGCGTGAGAACACCGAGGGCCTCTACGTCGGCATGGGCGGACGGTTCAAGAAGGGCAGCAAGGAGGAGATCGCGACCCAGGAAGACGTCAACACGCACCTGGGCGTGACGCGCATCATCGAGCACGCATTTGAGGCCGCAAGACGCGAAGTCGTGATGGTGGACAAGTCGAACGCCATGGTGTTCGCCGGCGGCCTATGGCAGGAGCGCTGGAAGGCGGTCGCGGCACGGCATCCCAAGGTGAAGACGCGCCACCTTCTCGTCGACGCGGCCGCCATGCAGCTGGTCAAGGACCCGACCCAGTTCGACGTCATCGTCACCGGCAACCTGTTCGGCGACATCCTTTCCGACCTCACCGCCGAGCTCGTCGGCGGAATGGGAATCGCGCCCTCGGGCAACATCAACCCGTCGAGCGGGCGCGGCCTGTTCGAGCCCGTGCACGGCACGGCGCCGGACATCGCCGGCAAGGCCCTGGTGAACCCGGTCGGGGCGATTTTGAGCGCGTCTATGATGGTGAAACACCTGGGTGTTCCTGACATGGCAAGCGCGATCGAGGGTGCGGTCGAATCAGCCATTCGCGCCCGTGAGTGCACGCGCGACATCGGCGGCGAATTGTCGACGTCGGAAGCAGGCGATGCGATCGTGAAAAGGCTGAGGGATTAGCTGATGTCCAGAACCGTGGCCATGACGATGACCGAGAAGATCCTCGCCCGCGCGAGCGGACGCGACTCCGTGCGCCCCGGCGACCTGATCCTGGCCAAGGTCGACTTCGCCATGGGCCACGATCTGACCATCCCGCCCGCGGGCAGGATCATGCGCGAGCAGATGGGGGCCGAGAAGATCTGGGACCCGGATCGCGTGGCGGTGACCCAGGATCACTTTCAGCCCGCAAAGGACGCCGCCAGCGCGACGCTCGGCCGCCTGACCCGTGAGTTCTCACGCGACATGGGAATCAAGTGGTACTTCGAGGTGGGGCAGGGGGGCATCTGCCACACGGTGCTGCCAGAGAACGGACTAGTGCTGCCAGGAGAGCTGGTCGTCGGGGCCGATTCGCACAGCTGCACCTACGGCGCGCTCAACAACTTCGCCACCGGCATCGGCTCGACCGATCTCGCATGCGTGCTCGCGCTGGGCGAGCTCTGGTTCCGCGTGCCCGAGTCCCTGAAGTTCGTCTATCACAACCGCCTCAAGGAGTGGGTCGAGGCCAAAGACCTGATCCTTTATGTGATCGGCCAGATCGGGGTCGACGGCGCCCGATCGAAGGCGATGGAACACGTAGGCGAGGCGCTCAAGCACATCGACATGGAGGCTCGGCTGACCATCACCAACATGGCAATCGAAGCGGGCGCCAAGAACGGGATCCTGGAGTTCGACGAGGTCACGAAGGAGTATCTGGATGGCCGCGCCAAGCGGCCCTACACGCCCGTCTCATCGGACCCAGACGCCGAATACGAGAAGGTCTTCGAGTTCGATGCGGCCGCGGTCGAGCTCGGCGTCGCGAAGCCAATGTCGCCTGACAACTACGCGCCGCTGTCGGAGGTGGCCGGCACCCGGCTCGACCAGGTGTTCATCGGCTCGTGCACCAATTCGCGTATCACCGACCTCAGGCGAGCCGCTGCGGTGCTCGACGGTCACAAGGTGGCCCCGGGCGTGCGCCTCATCATCACGCCTTCATCGCACCAGGTTGCGATTCAGGCCGAGAAGGAAGGACTGATCGGCATCTTCCTCGCGAGCGGGGCCGCCTGGACGACGGCCACGTGCGGCGCGTGTCTCGGCGGGCACATGGGCGTGCTCGGTGAGGGAGAGGTGTGCCTGAGCACCACCAACCGCAACTTCCCCGGCCGCATGGGTCATCCGAAAGCGATGGTCTACCTGTCCAACCCGGCGGTGGCAGCGGCCAGCGCGGTGACCGGCGTGATCACACACCCAGGAGAGGTCCTCAAGAAGATGCCGGCGGCAATCGCGTGACGCTTCCAAAGGTCATTCGCGGTCGGGCCTGGAAATTCGGGACCAACATCGACACCGACCAGATCATCCCGGCGAAATACGCGATCTACTCGCTCGACGAGAAGGAGCTCGGCAAGCACGCGATGGAGGGCGTGCCGGGCAAAGAGGGCTGGTCGGCAGGAGTGGCGGCTGGCGACATCCTGGTCGCGGGCTCGAACTTCGGGTGCGGCTCATCGCGAGAGATCGCTCCAGTGGCGATTCGCGGGGCCGGCATCTCGCTGGTCATCGCCGACTCGTACGCGCGCATCTTCTTTCGCAACGCGATCAACATGGGCTACCCGATACTCCAATCCCCCCAGGCGGCCGAGGGCGTGGACGAGGGCGATGAGCTCGAGGTCGACCTCGAGGAGGGCGTCATCCGCAACTTCACAAAGGGCGACGAGTACCGCTCCGAAGCGTTCCCGCCGTTCATGAACGAGCTGCTGCGCATGGGCGGGCTGGTGCCCTGGGTACGCCGGCGGCTGCAGGAACGCCGCGTCGCCGCGAGTCGTTAGTGGACGGTAAACCTGTAGAGCTGCAGGAGCCGCTGGAAGAGCTCGCGCGCGACCCGAAACGATTCGCGCACGACCTCGAGTTTCCGCCCGCGGAAAAGATCCGCGTTTACGACGACACGCTCCGCGACGGCGAGCAGATGCCGGGCGTCGCGATCACCCCAAAGGACAAATACGAGCTCGCGACGATGCTCTCCGACATCGGCGTCCACATCATGGACGTCGGCTTTCCCTCGGTTTCGGAGAGCGAGCGCGAGACGATGAGGCTCGTGCTCGAAGGCCGCAAGCGCGGGGAGATCCGGCCCGACCTCGAGGTCGTCTGCATGATGCGATCGACCACCGGCGACATCGACGCGACCATGCGCGTGATCGATGAGCTCGGTTACAAGCGCGACGAGGTCACGTACTTCATCTTCACGTCGGCCTCCGACCTCCATGTGAAGTACAAGCTCGGCAAGACCCTGCTCCATCGCGAAGGCGTTCCCGAGTCCGAGTGGCTGGAGCTGCCGGTCTGGTTCTATCGCGCGGCCAACCTGCGGATGATGTGCGACGCGATCCGGTATGCCAGGGAGCAGGGCGCGACGGCGATCGAGTTCGGGGGCGAGGACGGCAGCCGCGCGGATGTCGAGTACATCGCGGAGATCCACCGGGAAGGACTACGTGCCGGCGGCACGCGACCTTCGACGCCCGACACTGTCGGGTGCTACTCGCCCTTTGCAGTTCGCGAGTACATCCCACGAATCAAGGCGGCGGCGCCGGATGCACCGTTGGTCGTCCACTTTCACAACGACCTTGGGCTGGGCGCCTGGAACACGGTGACAGCTCTTGGCTCGGGAGCGGAGGTGTTCACGACGAGCGTCAACGGCATCGGCGAGCGGACCGGGAACGCGCCTATGCACCAGGTTCTGCTCCAGCTCCGATATCTGTTCGGCATCGAGATCCCAAAGTTTAAGTACGAGAAGCTGCGCGAGCTCGCCCGCCATCTAGAGCGCGTGACCGGCATCCCCGTGCAGCCGACCGAGCCGGGCATCGGCCTCAACGTGTTCACCCATGAGTCGGGCATCCACACCGCCGGCATGCTCATTCACCCGGCGATCTACCAGTTCCTCCCGCCCGCGGACCTGGGCGCCAGGGTCGACTACGTCTATGGCAAGCACTCCGGGGCAGTGGTCATCGAGCACGCGTTGCGTGAGGCGGGAATCCCGCCGGAGCCGGAGCTCGTGACGAAGGTCCTCACCGAGGTCAAGCGCGTGCGCGAGGAGCGCGCCGAGCAGGCTGACTTCTCAGATTTCCATCGCCGCTACTACGAGCACCTCGGCCGGCTCGGGCTGACCGCCGCCGAGGTGGCCGATATCGCACGCGCGCTGGTGCGCGAGAGGGCCTGATGGCCACCACGACCAAGCGCGACACCGCCACGCACGAGGACTACCTCCAGATGCATCGCTGGATGTCGATGGCCAAAGCGCTCGACGATCGGATGCACATCCTCGTCAAGCAGGGCCGTGCTCCCTTCGTCGGGTCGAGCAGGGGCCACGAAGGCATCCAGGTCGCGTCGACCGCAGCGATTGGGCCCGATGACTGGCTCGTTCCTCACTACCGCGGGCTCGCCAACTCCATCGTGCGCGGGCTGACCATGAAGGAGTGGATGCTGGCGGTGTTCGCGAAGGCGGCCGACCCGCTCTCGGCCGGCCGCAACATCCCGGGCGGCTGCTACAGCTACCACCGTCTCAAGATCGCTCCCGTTTCACAGGTGGTCGCGAGCTGGATCCCCAAGGCGTCGGGGATCGCGTACGCGTCGAAGCTGTCGGGGGACGGCGCGGTGACGCTCTGTACGTTCGGCGACGGCGCCACCAGCCAGGGTGACTTCCACGAGGGCGTCAACTTCGCGGCCGCGCACAAGCTGCCGGTGATATTCGTGTGCGAGAACAACGGCTACGCGATCTCGGTGCCGATCCGGCTGCAGATGGCAAACCCGGATGTCGCCGAGCGGGCACGCGGCTATGGAATCGTTGGGGTGACGGTGGACGGCACCGATGTCCCTGCAGCCTACGCGGTGTGCCGTGAGGCTGTCGAGCGCGCCCGGCGCGGCGAGGGACCGACGCTGATCGACGCGAAAGTCTGGCGGATGAACTCGCACACCTCTGAGGACAACCAGCTCAAGTACCGAACCAAAGAGGAGATCGCCGACGCGTCCGAGCACGACCCGATCGAGCGTTTTCGCTCGTGGCTCGTGGAGCGGGGATGGATCACAGTCGACGATGCGGCGAAGCTCCAGGCCGAGTGCGACCGGGAGGCGTCGGATGCGGCGGACTGGGCCGAGCAGCAACCGGACCCGGTGGCGGAGGACGCACTTACGAACCTATTCGCGTGACGCGGAGGCCGGCCCCAACAGCCTGTGCGCGTCTACAACCCGGCGCACCGAAGATAGACTGACCGTCTGGGCCCCGTGGACGACAAGGAACCTGAGCAGCCGCATCCGCCTGACTCGCCCGACGCGACTGGTGCGTTGGACGACGTGGATTCATTGCTTCCGGACCTGCCCGAACCCGAGGTCGCGCCTACTGTGCCTCCGCTCGCAGCCTCGACGGGGGGCGTGACCGAGGCCGAGGTCGCGGCTGACGTGCAGGCCACCGAAGAAGACGAACAAGAAGAAGGGTCGAAGCCTCCCGAGCCATTGCCCGCCAAGCCGATGCAGAAGTCGGCGCCGGCTTGGGCGCAGACCCTTCCGGTCTCGGCCGAAGAGGACGGTCCGTCCGAAGGCAACGGTGAGGGACCTGCCCCGGCGCTGCCAATGCAGAAGCCGACGCCGGACTGGGCCAAGACCGCGGGCGAGACGCCGGCGGCCGCGACCGAGCCTGAACCTGCGCCCGACGCCGACGCCAGCCCGGCGGTGCCGATGGCGAAGGAAGCGCCGGCCTGGGCCGAGACGATCCCCGAGCCGGCCGAGCCGGTGGTCGCCGCCGAGCCGGTCATTCCCGCCGAGCCGGCGGTTCCCGCCGAGCCAGTCCTCCCGACCGAGCCAAACGTTGCCGCGCAGCCGATCGCGGCTGCGGAGCCTGTCGTCGCCGACGAGCCTGCTGCGGCTGACGAGCCGGTCGCGGCTGCCGAACCTGTCGTGGCCGAAGAGCCTGTCGTGGCCGAAGAGCCAGTCGTGCCCGCGCAGCCGGTCGTGCCCGCGGTCGAGGCCGCCGCCGAACCGTTTGCGGCCACCACGCCGCCGGCAGCGGTTGTGCATGACGAGCCGGAGGAACAGGCGCCCGCCGCTCAGGTCCAGGAACCGTTGACGCCCGCTTGGCCGGAGCCCGCCTCGGCGTCGAAGGCGGGCGAGGATGACGTCTGGCCCGCAGATCCCCCGACGGAGCCTGCCATGCGAGCCTGGGGTTCGACGTCCGCACCAGCGCCGGCGCCCGCTGCTCCGGATGTCTGGCCGGCGGATCCTCCGACCGAACGAGCGATGCCGGTCTGGTCGCCATCCGACACCGTGCAGTCGGACACCGCCCCTGCTTCCCCGAAGATCGCGAGCGCCCCGGTGCCGCCCGTTGTCCCGGACACTTTGCCGCCAGCGGCAAATATTCCGCCGGCGCCGGCGGCTCCACCGCCGCCAGCTCCAACGCCAGCTGCTCCAACGCCGTTCGCAGAGGTCCCTCCGGCCAAGCCGTGGGGGACAC
Source organism: Candidatus Dormiibacterota bacterium (assembly GCA_036380475.1). Lineage (GTDB taxonomy): Bacteria > Chloroflexota > Dormibacteria > Dormibacterales > Dormibacteraceae > UBA10449. Next base: position 8,775 of record DASVEP010000039.1, on the reverse strand, counting down.
CGACGCCGCACCTTCACGAGAGACCGGCCACCGCGCCGCCGCCGCCTCCTCCTCCTCCTCCCCCTCCTGTAGTGGTCGCACCCGAACCGATAGCTCCGCCGCCGCCACCAGCGCCAGTCCAGGCCGCCGCACCGCCGCCACCGCCTGCGCCCGAGCCGGTCGCGCCTGTGCAGCCGCCGCCGCCGCCGGCTCCATCGGCTTTCGACACCGATTGGCCCGGCGCGGTGCCAGTGCCTTCATGGGCGCCGCAGATACGGGTCGGCACGCCTCCGTCCATGCCGGTTGTGCCGCCGACCCCGGCGCCCCCGCCGCCACCCGTTCAGCAGCAATCGGATCAGCCGGGGGCGGCCGCCGCCGCACCAGCTCCAGCGTCGGCACCAGCGCCCGCGGCCCCGACGCCGCCTGCCGCCCCCGCAGCTCCGGTCGCGCCCGGCCCTGGGCAGAACCCCGCCCATGCCTCATGGCAGGTGGTCCCGCAGAAGCCGATCGACTCGCGCATCACCCGCGTGGTGCCGAACAACGAGGACAAGGCGTACGCCGAATGGTTCGCATGGGCCAAGCGCGGCGGCGCGAAGGCGCCGGCCTGCCACTCAGCTGCCCAAGGAGCCTTCCGCGCCCTTTCGAGCGGACACGACATCGCGACCGCTGTGAAGTGGGCGACCGCTGCGATGGCCAGCCCCCCGGTCGCAGTCGATGCCGGCCGGCAGTCCTACTGCGCCTGGTTCTCGCTAGCAAACATCGACATGCAGCTGGACAACGCGCGGGCCCACCTGTTCGCAACCGCTGCCGTCAGGGCGCTCGATGCCGGAGCGGACGCGACCGGAGCTCACAATGCCGGCGCCGCCGCGGCCGGGTTGAGGCGCGCCTAGCGCCTCCGGCGGGCCTCGCCGGTGGGATCGATACCGTCAGCGAGGTTCTGAAGGAAGCGAGCCAGCAAGCCCGACCGCGAGTGCGCGTAACGCACGACGCTGTGCGCCTCGCGCATGCGGCGCCGCTGCTCCGCGATGTGCCTCTCGAATTCTTCGGGCATGAAGTGCGACGGATCCATAGGGTTCATCGTCATTTCCCCTTCAGTTGCTCTCGAGGCGCTTCATCGCCTCGTCGATGTCGATCTCGCCGCGAGCGACCTGCTCCATGAGCTCGACGCGGGTCTGCGCCGGCGCGCTGGATGGCCGGTCGATGCCGATCCTGCCGAGCAGCGCGTCGAATCGCGCACGCGCGGTCGGGTAGCTCACGCCGAGGTGCCGCTCGAGGTCCTTCATGTTTCCTCGAGAGGCGAGGAAGACGCGCAGCACCTCACGGTCTTCGTTAGAGAGCACGCAGAACTCGCAGGTTGCGAAACCACCCGAAAGCTCGGTGTCGCAGGCCGGGCACGTTAGTCGCGTCACAGCAAGCTGTTCGGTGCAGACGGGACAGCTGAGCGGCGGTCTGCGACCTCTGTCTGACGCCAACGTCATGCCGACACCCGAACGTTGCCCATGGTGCACTCGATATCGAGACTGCCTGCGCCGGCTCCGACAGTGACGTCCTTGCCGGTCTGGCCAAGGAGCACCGGCTCCGCGCCGCCGCTGTCGACGGCTACCTTGCCCATCGTCGTTCGCGCGGTGACTTTGACGCTCGATCCTTTCTCGAGGTTGATGCTGACGTTGCCCATCTCACAGCGCACCTTTGACGCGCCGCCGTTCAGCCGGCCGCTGGCGGAAACGCTGCCGGCCTGGACGGACAGGTCGAGGGGAGAGGCAAAGTCGGAGATCCTGCAGCTGCCCGCAAGCACCTCGCCGGTGATCGGGCTGTGAATGCCCTCGATCCGCAGCGAGCCCGCATTGATCTGGACGGAAAGCGCCAGCTCGGGATTCATCCGCACTTTGAGCTTCCTTCGCCCAAAGTCCATGGTGTTGATGTAGACCCGAGCACTGGTCCCGAAGCTGAAGTGGTCGTTCTCGTCGATGAGGCCTTGCTCGATGACCATCGTTTCGCCGTCCTGGCGTGCCTTGTGTTGGCCCTCGGCGACGGCATAGGCGACGCTCGGATCGCCGATGATCTCGACGCTTCCGACCGCGCTCGTCACCTTTACCCGGCGCGCCGCCGCGGTTGGGCTGCTCGTCGGAGGCGTCTGAACAGGGATGGCGGTTCTGGTCGGCTCGGCGGATTCGAGGGACTCGAGGCGGGCAGCGCCTTCTTCGGCTGTGATCTTGCCTGAGGCCACCTGGTTGATAATTTCACGCTGCAGGTCTTTCATGGCGAAGATTAGAAAGCATGACTTACCATTTTGTCAAGTCCAGCTACAAAACTGGTGCCGCCAGCGTGGGAATTAAGCTGAAACCCTCTATGCAGGCCACCTCCTCGCGGGGCACCGCCGCCGGCTGGGTCGCGATCGCGGTCCTGTTCGCGGCGACCACCTGCGTCGAGAGCATGTCCTGGACGCAGCTCACGGCGTACACGCCACTCTACCTGCGCGAGCTGCATGTCCCGGCGGCTCAGGTGCCCGGCTGGATAGCGGCGATGTCGAGCCTTGGCTGGATCCTGGCCCTGCCGCTCGCGCCGTTCTGGGGCGTGCTCGCCGACCGCTACAGCCGCAAGCTCGTGATCGTTCGCAGCGCGGCGATCGAGGCGGTTGTGTTTGCAGGCTGGGCGCTGGCGACCTCACCTGTCATCGCTCTGGTGTTCCGATCGCTGAACGGTTTCATCCTCGGCAACACCGGGGTCATGCTGGCGGTGCAGGCCTCGACCACGCCGAAGCAGCGACTGGCGCTGGCCGTCGGGATCGTCGGCGCTGGATCGCCTGCCGGTCGCGCGTTGGGTCCAATCCTCGGCGCAGCTCTCGTGCACGTGATCGATGTGCGCGGCATGCTGCTCGTTGATTCGGCTCTCTCGGTGTTGATGGCCATCCTTCTATCCCTGTTCATGCGCGAGTCGCAACATGAGCGTCCGGCGGACCTTCGCGTGCTGAGCCTGCTGCGAGGCGCGCTGGACGAGATCGTGAGCAAGCCGCTGGTGTGGCGCCTGTTCCTCGCGACCACCATCGTCCAGGTTGGCCTGTGGACGATGTTGCCCTACGTTCCCATCTACATCGGAAGGCTCGCAACGAGCGACCCGATCACTGCAGTCGGTGTCGTGCTCTCCGCCGTCGGCCTCGGCCAGGCGATCGCCTCACCGCTGTGGGGAATCGCGATTCAACGCGTCGGCCATCGAGCGGTCCTGAATGCCACGTCGATCGGCGCTGCCATCGCATTGACCACCGTTGCGTTGAGTCATTCCCTTCCCGTGTTTGCCATCGGCCTCATCGCCAATGGCGTTTTTGCGGGCGCGATCCTCACCGCGTCCATGGCGGTGCTCGCGGCGACCGTGAGTCCCGAACGCCGTGGCGCGGTTCTGGGACAGATCCTGTTCCCGTTCTATCTCGGCGGCGTGTTCGGGCCGCCGCTAGGCGCGCTTGCGTTTGGTGCAGGACAACCAGCTGTCTTCGGGATCGCGGCGGTTCTCAGCCTGGCGCCTTTGGTAGTCCTCTTGACACTGCGTCCGAACCGCCAGATGGCGACGCCTTGACGACGCGCATCGGCGTGGTCTCGGACACCCACTGTCCAGAGTTTCTCGATCGCCTGCCGGATCGCTTGTTCGATGTTTTGCGCGGCGTCGACCTCATCGTCCACGCGGGCGACGTGAATGGCGAAGAGACGATCGCTGCGCTGGCCGGCATCGCTCCGGTGGAGGCTGTGCGTGGAGACCACGATGATGAGGCGATGGGGCTGCCGCTCAGCCGCGAGGTCGGCGTCGAAGGCAAACGGATTGTGATCGTCCACGGCAACCGAAGCCGCTGGATCGAGGAGCCGCAAACGCTGCTCTGGACCCTGAGCCTCGGCGCATACCATCCACACGCCGGCCTGGCCCGTGCGCTGCTGCGGCGGTTCGAGGGCGCTGACGCCATCGTGTTCGGTCACACCCACAGACCTCACGTGGAGGCTGTCGGCCGCACTCTGCTCTTCAACCCCGGCGGCGTCCACCAGTGGAACCCGCAGACCACGTCGAAGCGGCTGAAACAAGAGCCGGCCTGGTTCGAATGGAGCTGGCTCCAGGTCGCGCGTCACATGCGCCACTTCCCGACGCCGTCGGTCGGAATCCTGGAGGTGAGCCCGACCGCCATCGTGGGGAAGATCGTCCGGTTATAGAGTCTGGTTCGTGACCAAGCCAACGTTGCGGCCTGCGACCATCGCCGATGCGGCTCTCGCCGCCGACCTGATGACAGCCGCCTACCCGAGGTTTCCGATGGATCCCGTCGTCAACCGGTACCGCTGGGAACACCCGCGCGCAGGTTGGTCGCACGATCACTACATCGCCGAGCTGGAAGGCCGTCCCATCGCGTATGTCGACTGGACCCATGGTCCGAGGGAACAGGACCCCGAGCGTTACTGCGAGGTCGGCGTTTCTCTCGATCGCGTGTACACGGACCCTGAGCTGCTCTCTTTTCTGTGCGGATGGGTCACCGACGAGGCGGCGAAAAGTGGGTCGTTGATCCTCGAGGCGTATGCGGCAGAAGACGAGCCCGAGCTGCTCGAGGCGCTGACGCGAACAGGCTACGAGCGTGATCGCTTCGAGAAGGTGTGGGAGCTCGACCTCACCGCGCAAGGAAGCAGGCTTCGGGCCGAAGCGGTGGAGGCGCGGGCAGCGGCAGCAAACGACGGCTACGAGATGACGACCGTGGCTGCCTGGCAATCTCCGGACAAGTTCAGCGCCCTGCTAGGGCTGGATGATGTGACGAGGGGGGACATCCCGACCACGTTTCCGATCCTTGCCGAGACGTTCGAAAACTTCATGGAACGGTCGAGCTCGCCCGACCGGCGCCATGACCGGTGGTGGGTTGTGGTCCGTGACGACCAACCGGTTGCTGTGTCCTATCTGCGCTACCCGCCCGTTCGGGGGTACGTGTGGACCGGCTACACCTGCACCCACCCCGACCATCGAGGCCGCGGCCTCGCCAGAGCAGTCAAGCTTCAGTCGCTCGCGCAGGCGGTGGAGTTGGGCGTTCCGGTCGTCTACACCGACAATGACTCCGAGAACGCGCCCATGCTGCGAATCAACGAGCGTCTCGGCTACGTGCAGCGGCCCGGGTTCGTCAGCCTGCTGAACCGGGTACAAAAGTAGGCAGATGGCCAAGACCACGGATTACTACGACGTACTGGGCGTGCCGCGGACGGCGACGCAGAAGGAGATCACGTCTGCCTTCCGCAAGCTCGCCCGCAAGCACCACCCCGATTTGAACGCCGGCGACAAGTCGGCCGAAGCCCGGTTCAAGGAGATCTCAGAGGCCCACGACGTGTTGTCGGACTCCAAGAGCCGGAAGCTCTACGACGAGTTCGGCGCTGACTGGCGCTCGGCGCAGCAAGCGGGGGTTGAGCCGGGCAGCGGCCAGAGGAGAGGCGCCGGCGGATTCCGCACAGAACAGGGTGGGCCCGGCGTGCAGTACCGAACCGTCACCCCCGAAGAGATGGACGAGATGTTCGGCGACTCCGGATCCTTCGGCGACATATTCGGATCGATCTTCGGCAATTCCTCACGGACGCGAACACGGCCGGCGCCGGTCGACGTCGAGGCGCCGATCACCGTCAGCCTCGGGGAGGTCTATCGCGGCACGAGTCGCACCGTTGAGCTGCCGGGCGGTCGGCGGGTGGAGGTCCAGGTGCCGGCCGGCGTCAAGGAGGGCACGGTCCTTCGCGTGCCCGGACTTCGGGCGACCGTGCAGGTCGCGCCCGATCCAGTGTTCACGCGCGAGGGCAAAGACGTGCGCGTGTCCGTGCCGGTACCTCTGAACGTTGCGCTTCGGGGTGGGGAGGTGTCGGCGCCGACGCTGAGGGGCGGTCAGGTCCAGTTCAAGGTTCCGCCGGAGACGCAGAATCGAAAGAAGATCAGGCTGCGCGGCCTGGGTCTGCCTGACCCCAAGGGCGGTCAGCCAGGTGACCTCTACGCGGAGATCAACGTGCAGCTGCCGGTGCCCATGGACGAGAAGACTCGCAAGTGGGCGTCGGAACAGCCGCTTAGCTAACCTCTAGCAGCCTTGCCCGCCGTGACTCTCTCGCGACGTTTGCTGCTGCCGCTCGTCTTCGTGTCGGGCATGGCATCGCTGGGGGTCGAGTTCGGCGCATCGCGACTTCTCGCACCGTACTTCGGCACGAGCCTCTACGTGTGGGGCGTCTTGATCGGCCTGATCCTCGTCTATCTCTCCGCGGGCTACGTCATCGGCGGACGGCTCGCGGACCGCTATCCGAATGCCGATCTCCTTTACCAGATCACCGCGTGGGCGGGCCTGTGGATCGGCGTGATCCCGCTTGTGAGCTACCCGATCCTCCTCGCGTCACAGCAGGGCTTCCGTGACCTCAGCGTGGGTCTGGTCGCGGGCACGTTGCTGGCGGTGGTGCTTCTGTTTGCCGTGCCGGTCACGCTGCTCGGCTGCGTCAGCCCGTTCGCGATCCGCCTCCTCTTGAAAGATGTGGCCACCGGCGGCAATACGGCTGGGCGCGTCTATGCGCTGTCGACGGTGGGCAGCATCCTCGGCACATTCCTGCCCGTGTTCTGGTTCATCCCGACCTACGGAACCCGACCCACCGTCGAAGCTTTCGGGCTCGCGCTCGTAGTCATCTCGGCCCTGGCGTTGTGGCCGAGGCGCAGGCTCTACGCAGCATTCGTCCTGGCGGTGATCGTGGCGTGGATATTTCTTCCGGCTGGGATCAAGCCGCCCGAGGTGGGGCGCCTGCTCTACGAAAAAGAGTCGGCATACAACTACATCCAGGTCGTGCAGTCCGGGACGGCCACTGAGTTGATCCTCAACGAAGGCCAGGCGGTGCATTCCGTATACGACAGCAGCACGAACCTCACGCATGGCTACTGGGACTACCTCCTGCTTGCCGATGCATTCAGGCCGGCGCAGACTGCTGCGAGCGCTCCGCGCTCGGCCGCGTTTCTCGGCCTGGCCGCCGGCACGGCCGCGCGACAGTACCGGCTGGCCTTCGGCGACCAGGTGGACATCACCGGTGTCGAGATCGACCCAGACATACTCTCCGTCGGCCACCGCTACTTCCACCTCGACGACGCCCGCGCCCACGAGGTGGTTGCCGATGCGCGCTACTGGCTCGATACGCAAGCGGGCCACTACGACGTTGTCGTGCTCGATGCGTACAGGCAGCCGTACATTCCGTTCCACCTGACGACTCGCGAGTTCTTCCAGCAGGTCAAGGCACACCTCAACGCGGGCGGGGCGATAGCGGTCAATGTCGGCCGCACCGTTACCGACTACCGGTTGGTGGACGCGCTGGCCAGCACCATGGCGGCAGTTTTTCCGAGCGTGTTCCTCATCGACGATCCGAACTACACGAACACAGTCGTGTACGCGTCGACCGATCCGATCGCCGTGAGCGATGTGACCCACAACCTGGAGCTTGTCTCGGCGCCGCTCGCCATCGACGCGGCGACCAGTGCGTTACGAGAGGGCAAGCTCAGGGTCTCGCCGTACCACGGCCAGGTCTATACGGACGACCTCGCTCCCATCGAGCAGCTCATCGACGCGATCATCTTCAGCTATCTATCCGGCCGCTAAAAAGCGCGGTGGGGCGCTGAGGGCTCACCGCGGCGGGTGTAGTGGCCCCGTGATTTTCTCGCCGGCAAGCGGCTGGTCCGTTTCGATGCACAGCAGGCGCACGCGGCCGATCGCAACGATGCGCTCATCTTCGTCGAGCACCCGAGCCTCCCAGACCTGAGTGCGTCGCCCTCGAGTGATCGGGGTCGAGACCGCGTGCAGCCTTGCGCCGGCGCGGACAGCGCGGACAAAACTGGTGGTGTTCTCCAGGCCCACCACCGACTGGCCGTTTGGAAGTGCGAAGAGGGCGGCGCCGATCGATGCGAGCGTCTCGATGAGGCCGCAATGAACGCCTCCGTGCACGATGCCGTAGCCCTGAAGGTGCTCCTGTCCGACGGTCAGCTCCGCGCGCACCTCGTCCTGTGTGGCGCGCGTGATGGTGATGCCCATCGCCTGCAGCCAGCCTTCAGGCATCTCTTGCAGGCGCTTCGAGAAGTCCTCGCTCACTTGCACGAATCCTAATGGGTGAAAAACAAGAGCCGGGGAAGCACCCCGGCTCTTGCTGTCGACGTTCGCAGTGCTTCCGCCTCCGACTCCAGGAGTCGGGTTCGGATGGAAGCCCTAGAGGCTAACGTCCTCCCGAGCTCCCGGCTGGCAAACGAGGCGGTTGGCACCACGATTCGGTTTATCCAAGCTTCCGCCTCACCTCCTTTGCCCCACGGGCGTTGAACTTCGTATCGCAGTGTACCAACTAGACTCTTGCCTCGATGCCACGCAAGTACGTCGCTGTGTGTGGCGCCTCCGACGCGACACAGTCGCAGCTGGAATCGGCGCGAGAGGTGGGCAGGCTGCTGGCGCAGGCGGGCGTCGTCGTCATCAACGGCGGGCTCGGCGGTGTGTCGGCAGCGGCGAGCGAAGGCGCCGCGCAGGAGGGCGGGATCGTCGTAGGCATCATGCCGGACACCGACCGGCGTGGCGCAAACCCGAGCCTGACCATATCGCTGCCTACCGGCATGGGCCAGGCGCGCAACGCGCTGATCGTCACGGCGGCCGAAAGCGTGATCGCCATCGGAGAGGGCTGGGGCACGCTGAGCGAGATAGCGATCGCGCGACGTCTCGGCCGGCGCGTGGTGGCGCTCGACAGCTGGTCGGTTGAAGGTCTCGAGTCGGTGGACAGCGCGGCGGATGCGGTGAGGCGCGCGCTTGAGTAG
>DASVEP010000038.1:0-4020 GCA_036380475.1 Candidatus Dormiibacterota bacterium | reverse complement strand
CTGCACCTCAGCCTGATGTCAGATGGTATGTACGCAATCGACGGCATCCTGGACCCTGAAGTCGGCGCGGCGCTGCGCACGGCTCTCGAGTCGCTGGCCAAGCGGCGGGGTCCAGAGGACGAACGCTCGCATTCTCAGCGGACGGCCGACGCCCTCGGCGAGCTGGTTCACCACGCCATGGACGAGGGCAAGCTGCCGCGCCGAAACGGGGTGCGGCCGCACGTCACGGTGACGACAACGCTGGAGGGCTTGAAGAACGAGGTCGGCGCGCCGCCGGCGGATCTCGAGCTAGCCCTGCCGATCTCGACTCGGACTCTGGAGCGCATCGTCTGCGACAGCACCATCTCCAGGGTCCTGCTCGCCGACTCGATGGTGATCGACGTGGGCCGGGCGACGCGAGTCAACTCGGCGCCGACGCGGCGGGCGCTGCGGGTGCGGGATAAGGGCTGCCGGTTCCCGGGCTGCGACCGCCAGGCGAACTGGTCGACCCCGCACCACATCATCGCCTGGGCACGCGGTGGGCCGACCAACCTCGCCAATGAGGTGCTGCTCTGTCACTACCATCACCGCCTCGTGCATGAGGGTGGCTGGCAGGTGGTCAAAGTTGGGCGTGAGTTCAGATTTCTGCCGCCGGAGCGCCTCGTGATGAGAAGGGCGCGCGGGCCCGGGATGCGCTGGGCCGCTTAGGCCGTCAGCGCCTGTTCGCCTGGTCCCAAGCCGCCTGGCAATTGACGCATCGTGTGGCGTCCGGCAGCGCCTCGAGGCGCTCAGGCGCGATCTTCTGCCCACAGTCTTCACACACGCCATAGCCGCCTTGCGCAAGGCGCTGGCGCGCATGCTCGGCCTGCTCCGCGTCCACGTCGAGAATTCGGTGGATCGTGTCGGCTGTGACTCGGTCGGTCACGACCTGCGCGTCGTCGGGTCCCCGGAATCCTTTGCTCATGTCTCCAGACTACACACAGTTACACGAACCGCCAATTGAAGATCAACGGCGTGCCTTCGGCCTCTCCACGCGCTTTGCTATAAGTGGCCCGAGCCGCGACGTTGTCCTCCTCGGTCAATACCCACATGCCATAGCAGCCGCGCTCTCGGGCCAGATCGGCAAGTGCCTCCACCAACGCGGTCCCAAAGCCCTGACGTTGATGCGAGTCGTCGACCCCTAGCTCGTAGAGAAACATCTCGGTGCCCTTGTCAGGGTGGGTCAGCTCAACACCGGATATGAAACCGACCGGGCCATCGTCTGAGTACGCGATGAAGAGATGGTGATTCGGCTCCGCCAGGAAACGGCGCACAGCTTCGGCCTGCGGAAGGTTGTCGAAGACATGCGCCGCCTCGATCACGCGACCGAAGTCACCTGGACCCATCCGCTCGATCTTCATATCGAGAACGCGGCCACGTCAGGCGGCGAGATTGATCCCTATCGCGCGCAGCCGCTTGTTCAGCGACTCGAACGCGAACTGCAGAATCTCGCTTTCGGTATGGCCGTAATCGGTTACGTACCGCGGGTCAGGAGGATCGAGTGTGTTGGAGATCAGCGGCAGGCACTCGACGAGGGTCTTCTGGATGATCGGTGCGAAGCGTGCCGCATCCTCACGCACCGCCTCCTGCAGCACTTTGATGCCGAAGTTCACATGGCGTGACTCGTCGCGAGCGACGGCGGTGAAGCCGCGGTAGAAACCGCGGTCGGTATTGCCCAGCTCGCGCATCGACTCGAGCTCGAACCGCTGCCCGGTCAGGGCGAGTGTTGCCTCGATAACGATGTGATAGAGCGTGATGCCCTCGATGAAGGCATCGATGTCCTTCGGGTTGCTCGCCAGCCGCTGGGCAGTCGAGGGGAGACGGTCGTAGAACAGCTCGTTGTAGCCCTCATTGGTGTCCGGCCGGATCTCGACAAGCAGCTGAGCGAGGTCCTCTGTCGTCGTGCCGACAACCTCATGCCACCATCGGTCGAAGAAGACTGTGTGGCGCGCTTCATCGACCATCTGGGTCGACAAGAAGATCTCGATCTCCGGAGAAGGCGCCGCCCAAACAAAGGGCGCCAGGGTGGAGGTGACCCGCTCCTCGCCGTTGAAGAAGAGTCGGTGCGACCAGAGCGTCGCCTTTTGATCCTGCTCGGTCGCTTCGAGCCAGTCCTGACGGTCCAGCGTGAAGTCCAGGTCGCCAACCGCCCATTGCTGTGACTCCCACCGGCGGTAGAGGTCCATGTAGCTCGGCATGTTCTCGATGCCGCGGTCGATGAACGAGAGGACGTCATCGATCCGGATGTCGCCCAGCTCCTTCAGGTTCGCCCGTGCGATTCGCTCCAGGTCCGGGTCCAGCTTCTCCCGCTGAGTCTCAACGGCCATGGCCGGAACAATTACACCATGCTCTGGCGCCTGCGCTAAGGTCTCGGTCCCGGCGGGTAGAATCTGAAGCGCAACCAGGTTCAGCTTCGTGGGGGCGTCCGGTCTCGACGGGGTAGATGGGCTTCGGGATTGCGAGCCGAAGGCGTGAGCGTTACAGCGCAGCGTTTACAAACGCCAAGAACAACACCGCTTTCGCCCTCGCTGCGTAAGCAGTAGAGACGTAAGTCCCGGGACTTAGATCCCGGGTGCTGCCCCCGGTCAAGCCGGCGGATCGGGGAGCGGTATCACAAAAGACCGGATAGCCGTCTCAGGGGCGCAGCGGCCCTGAGGTGGGACACTCACCGCAGCTGGCGAAAGCGGATCCCGTCAGGAGGAGCCGCCTAGCAAGAACCAAAATCCTGGACACGCTCGTAGATATCCCGGGGGACACTGCTTCGGACGCGGGTTCAACTCCCGCCGCCTCCACCAAGCCGAACCTGCACATGCGTCTCTTGAACCGGAAACTGCATAGATATAGGGTTGAGGGGTGCCGGGTCTGGTTCAGCTGAACTACGTTCTAGTCGCGCTCAGCGTTGCACTGCTGCTCGTTGCGGCGTTCGAGGTAGCCACCGGGAAAAGTCCGATACCGGCGAGGATTGCGGCTCGACTGACGCAGGTGACCGCATCGCCTCGTGACGAGCGATGGCAGGGTGCAGCCGGCGTGCTGATAGCCATCGGCTTGCTGGCACAAGCCGCCAGTTACGGTGTCAGGGACGGGCGCGGGCACGGGTTGTCGTTCTTACAGTTAGGCGCGCTTGCGGTTTACACGGGCTGCCTCTTTGCATCGCTGGTGATCACCACAGCTCGCGTGAGAAGGCTCGATCGTCGCGACGGCACCATCGGCACCGCCTGGGAGCGCCTCAACCGGTAGCCAGCGAGCGGGAATATTCTTGGCAAGCCTCTCGACTCGAGAGTCTGCGAATGACGCTTGAATCTATCGAACGTGCGAGTTGGGTACCTAGGTTACTAGAGCGGGCCACATGTCGACTACTAGTCGCACCGGATTGGTGAAGACGACAAATTCAGAACAAACCTGCTTCGACAGCCCAATCCCGAATCGCATTGCGCCTTGCGAGTCCCTTAGCCGGCGCACCTCGACCATCACGTTGTAACCCTTAACAAAAGAATGAGTCGTACCGCGGTAGGCAGCGTGCATGTCGACGCCGCCAATTTCGACGAGAAATCCGAATCGGCCCGCTAGGGTGGTCGACTGAAGGCCGTCCCCCTCGGAGAACCTAGCGCTGTCAAGACTGCCAGTCATGACACTCGCGGGCATGCCGTTGTGAAACTCGATCGTTAACCGGTCGTAGCCCGCGAGCTTTTCGGTTTGGACACTATCGACGATTGCGGGTAGGGACTGGTCAGTAATCGTGCCTCCGGACCCGCCGCACGAGAATCCCGGCTGGCCGTCGGGTGGCGTCGGCGATGTCAAGTTGCTCGTGCTGAATTCTGACGAGTCGCGCCAATGCCTACTTTGGCTCGAGACTAGCGGATGGCTGGTTTGGCTCGAGACTACTGGCCGGCCATGTGGCTCCAGGCCACCCAGAGGGTTGGCCATGACCAGCACGCCAACGAGAATCGAGGCCATCAGTGCAAACGGCGGAGCCGCCATCCGATAGGGGCCCTTCCGCTCGTA
>DASVEP010000037.1:0-6180 GCA_036380475.1 Candidatus Dormiibacterota bacterium | reverse complement strand
GCGAAGTCGAGCCCGATCATCGGCCAGGCTGTGGCCATCGGCGACGGCCGCAAGTTCATCTCGGTCCTCGTGGTGTTGGATCCGCAGGTCGCGCCACTGTGGGCGAAGGCGCAGGGGATCGAGGGCACCTCGATGGCGGAGCTCGCGGATCACCCCGCTGCGATCGCGGAGGTTCGGCGCGCTTTGACGATCGCCAATACGCACCTCTCGCGTGTCGAGCAGTTCAAGCGATTCACCATCCTGCCCGCGGAATGGTCGCCCGAATCCGAAGAGCTCACGCCGACTATGAAGCTCAAGCGACGCGTCATCGAGTCGAAGTACAAGCCGCAGATCGACGCGATGTACGCGAGCCCCGCCGGCGGTCACCCGGTGGACACGGACTACGTAGCGCACGCGCAGACCGAGGAGTGACCGCCAGCCGCTAGCGTCTAGGCAGCTTGGCGCCCATCACCGCCTCCGTAAACAGGCGCGACGCCAGACGGCTCCGTGGCTCGCGCAGGCGCTCCGCCAGTTTGCCCAGCTGTTCGACCACTCGCGGCTCGATGCTGAGCCTGTACAGCTGCTTGACGACCGGCGCTTTTTCTTTCACCGCGATCCTCCTCCGCGCTTATTGACGGGTCAAGGAGGATTCTCCGGCCAATCCAAGTGCGCGCCAACGGTGGTTGTTAAGGCGTCTTTTATCGGTACGGCTGCGTGAGCTTCTCGAGCTCTGCGAGCCTGGTGAGCGCCTGGTCGCGACCGTCGGGAGGGAGATAGAAGATGCAGCGATCGACGCCGGCCGCCTGAAATTGATCGAGCTCGTCCTTAGCCGGCTTCGGATACACAGTCACGGGAATGTCGCCGCGGCCGGCGGCACGTGCAAGCTCTCGAAGCTCTTCGCGCCGGCTGAGCACATCGCCACGATTCGGCATCCAACCGTCGCCGTACGCGACGACGCGATTCAAGATCTTTGGTCCGCTACCGCCCAAGATGATGGGCGGGTGCGGCTTCTGGATCGGCTTGGGCCAGCTCCGCATGGGGGTGAAATCCACCAGTTCGCCGTGATACTCGGCCACGTCTTGTGTCCAGATCGCCTTCATTGCCTCCACCCGCTCGCGCATGAGCTTCCACCGGGTCGAGAATTCCGTGCCGTGGTTGGCCATCTCTTCTCTGTTCCAGCCGGCCCCAATTCCGAACAGGAACCGCCCGTTTGAAATGTGGTCCAGGCTGGCAACCTGCTTGGCGGTGTGAATCGGATCCCTCTGGGTGACGAGGCATATGCCGGTGCCGATCCTGAGGTTTTTCGATGCGAGAGCGGCCTCGGTGAGAGCGATGAATGGGTCGAGCGTGTGCCAGTACTGTTTCGGGAGCTCCCCGCCGGCGGGCCAGGGACTGTGTTTTATAGGGATGTGCGAATGCTCGGCGACCCACAGCGATTCGAAGCCGGCCGCCTCGACCGCGGGCGCAAGCTCGGTCATCGAGATCGCGTAGTCGGTCGGAAAGATCGCCGCTCCGAATTTCATGTCATCAATCGTGACGTGTTCCGGGACTCGACGTTGAGCGGATAGGCTGTGTGGGTTAGATGCCTCTAGCAGTCATCGCTGATATTCACGGCAACCTGCCCGCCCTCGAGGCTGTGCTTTCGGACGTGGCGCGCGAGAACGTGGACCTCATCGTGGCCTGCGGCGACGTTGCATCGGGACCGCTGCCGGCGGAAACGATCGAGGTGCTGCGTGCATTGCCAAACGCGCGCTTCGTGAGCGGCAACGCCGATCGCGGGCTGGTCACCGCTTTCGACGGCGAAAGGCTGACGGCGTGGCCAGGCCCAGCACCCGACTGGAGCGCAACCCAGCTTTCTCGTGACCAGCGCGATTTTCTTGCGTCGTTTTCAAAAACCATCGAGCTGCAAGTCGACGGCCTGGGTCGCGTTCTCTTCTGTCACGGATCTCCGCGAAGCGACGAGGAGATGATGACCTCGCAGACTACCGACCTGCGCATTCAGGAATTTACTGCGGGCGTGGCGGCCGACGTGGTTGTTTGCGGACACACGCACATGCCTTTCGATCGGGTGGTGGGCAGGGTCCGCGTCGTCAATCCAGGAAGCGTCGGCATGCCGTATGGCGAGCCAGGCGCCTTCTGGGCTCTTCTAGGCCCAGCAATCGAGCTGCGTCGGACGGATTACGACCGCGAGGCCGCCGCGGCGCGGATACGCAAGAGCGCGTGGCCGGGAGCGGAGGAGTTCGCGAGCGGAAACGTCCTGTCGGTCGCCACCGCCGACGAGGCGTTCGCGTTCTTCCGCGCTCATGGAGGTCCCTGACTCCGGAGGGCGAAAAGTTCAGTACGCGTACTGACGACGCCAGTACAGCCTGCCACCATGCTGCCACCATGAAAGTGTTCGCTGCGGTCATCTGCTTACTCGCCCTGTGCGGGTGCAGCGGCGCCAATACGCCGCTTTACGGCACACCGCCCAGGGCTGGAGTAGCTGGCGACTTTCCAATCTACCCGGGAGCTGTCGTACACACCGAGGTCTACGGCAATTCGCCCCTACCCGATGGTTCGAAGGATCGCCGGGAGCGTGACGACGTCGTGTGGGGCACCGATGACAGCGTTGGCAAGGTGTACGCCTACTACAAAGACCAGCTGGCCCTGGGCGACTGGATGGAGCAGAGTGCGACTGCCGACGCGCAGGGAGGCGGAGTCATAGTCTTCAATCGCAGAAGCAATCCGAATTTCGGCGGCACGATTTTTCTCGGCGCGGGCAAGATCCACGTGATCATGGGCGACGGTTGCCCGTGCGGCGTCCCGACGTAGGGGCTGACCCTCCCCACACGGTGGGGAGGCGAAGCTGCTCAGCCAGTCAGTTTCGATTGCAGGCGAGTGATCGCGGCCGGAGAGACCCCGGCGGCCTCGAGATATGCCTCCGCCCCACCCCATCTGCGTTCGACGTGCTCGAGGGTGCTGAGAATCCACTCCGGCGGACACCGAAGCTCGCTGCGCATGGACTCCAGTCTTTCTGGCGTTGCTTTCGCCAGCCACTCTTCGTAACGCGCCGCGAGTTGAAGGTCGGTCTCGGCATAATCGGCACCGATCGCCTCCGGCTCGACTCCGGCAACAGACAGCAGCAGCGCCGCGACCAACCCCGTCCGGTCCTTGCCGGCAAAGCAATGAAACAAAACCGGACCCTCAGACGCCGCGATCCCGTTGAAGATGTCGCCAACGGCTGCCTGGCGCTTGTCGAGCATCAAGATGTAGCGCTCGGGCATGGTCGGGGCGTCGTTGAGCGCGCCGGCAGTCGCGTCGTCGATCAAAGCCAGGTGGAGATACTCGGGTGAGCCGTTCCCAAGCTCTCGCGCCTGCGGCGATGCAGGCGACGTGCTCTGGAACTGCGAGAACGGCGGTCCGGGCGAGCCCATGACCTCGGAGTCGCTCCGAAGGTCGATCACTGTTGCGACGCCGTAGTCGATCATCGCCTGCCGCCCGGCCGGCGTGAGACTCGCCACGTTGTCGGAGCGGATGACCACGCCGATGCGCGTGAATCCTGCTCGCGTCGGCAGCCCGCCGAGGTCTCGAGTGTTTCGGCAGTCGGGCCAGTTCAGACGGCGGGACGTTGGAGGCGCGTCTATCTCTTCGTGTACTGGGGAGCTTTCCTCGCCCTCTTCAGTCCGTATTTCTTGCGCTCCTTCATCCTCGCGTCGCGTGTCAGAAGGCCCGCCTTCTTCAACACGGGCCGGTAATCCGGGTCGAAGTTGATGAGAGCGCGCGCGATGCCGTGCGCGATCGCGCCCGCCTGGCCACTCGTGCCACCGCCCACGACCTTGATGCTGATGTCGAACTTGCGCTGGGTGCTGGTCACGCGCAGGGGCGCCAGGGCGGCCATCTCCAGGACGCGCCGGCCCAGGTAGGCGAGCGGGTCCTTCTCGTTGACGACGACCCTGCCCTCACCAGGCTGGAGGCGCACTCGAGCGATCGCGTTCTTGCGCCTTCCGGTGCCTCGGTTGAACGTGTCAGCCAATCTTGATGTCCCCTCTTGAATCAAACGTGATGACCTTCGGCTTCTGCGCCACGTGCCCGTGGTCGGGCCCGGCGTAGACGCGAAGTCGCTTGAGCATGTCGGCGCCCAGGGTGTTCCGCTGCAGCATCCCTCGCACGGCGTTGGTGATGGGGAAGGTCGGGTCCACGACCTGCGCCTTCTCGAGGGTGCGCTTGCGCAGCCCTCCCGGATACCCGGTGTAGCGCGTGTATTCCTTGCCGGTGAGCTTTGCGCCGCTGACCTTGACCTTGGCGGCGTTGATCACGACGACATGGTCACCCGTGTTGAGGTGCGGCGTAAACGTGGGCTTGTGCTTACCGCGCAGGATCTTGGCCACAGAGCTCGCAAGGCGGCCGAGGACCTGGTCCGTGGCGTCGACCACAAACCAATCGCTCTTCAGATCCGCGGCTTTCGCCGTCCATGTCTTTTGTTTGCTCATTCAGATCGCCTAGTAAATCACTTCCATCAAAGTCAGACCCCCGGCCGGGGCCGTTTTCGGCGCCAGCCGCCGGTCGCGCGCGCTCAAAACTTCGCCCACCCACTCTGGCGGGCGCCGGCCTCTGCCCACCTCAGCCAGGGCGCCCGCGATGCTCCGCACCAGGCCTCGGAGGAACCCTTCGGCCACCAGCTCCATCTCGACGAAGTCCGCGTGCCGAGCCACGCGTGCTGAGCGCATCTCGCGCACCCTGGCGTTGGCCGGCTCGGAGGCCGAGCAGTAGCTGGTCCAGTCGTGCCTGCCCACGAGCGCTGAGGCGGCCCTGGACATGAGCGCCACGTCCAACGGGACTCCCACATGCCAGCAGCGTCCACGCTCGAGAGCGGGCCTCGCTGGACGGTCCAGGTAGCGGTAGCGGTACCGCCGCCAGCGCGCCGCGTAACGGGCATGAAAGTCATCGGGCACCACCTCGGCGCTCAGCGCCGAAACGTCCTCAGGCAATCGGGCGTTCAGGGCCTTCGCCAACCGCGCCGGCGTGATCCGCCCTTCGAACTGGAAGTTCACGACCTGGCCCTCCGCGTGGGCGCCGGCGTCCGTGCGTCCGGCCGCATACACCGTGTGGTCCTTGCCCGTCAGCTCGCGCAGCGCCCGCTTCAGCTCAGCCTCCACGGTGCGCCCGCGCGCCTGCTGTTGCCAGCCGGCAAACCCGCTGCCGTCGTACTCGAGCACGACTTTGATATTCACTTGTTAACTGCTTTCCGCCGAATCGGCAGCTCTCACTCCCCAACCGGCGCTTCGCGCCGGCCTCCCCACTCGGTGGGGAGGTTAATCGACTAATTCAATGATCACCATCGGTGCCGCGTCGCCGAGTCGCGGGCCCTTGTGGATGATTCGCGTGTAGCCGCCTGGCCTTTCCGCCAACCGAGGCAGCAGGTTGGAGAACAGCCTCTCGACGACCTCGGGCTTGGAGACCTCCTCAGCGACCCGCCGGCGCGCGCTGAGGTCCTGGTCCTTGGCGGTCGTGATCAATCGCTCGACCCACCGCCGCAACTCCTTCGCCTTCGCCTCGGTGGTCGTGATGCGGCCGCTCTCGAGCAACGACGTGCACAGGTTGCGCATCAACGCCTTGCGGGCGTTGGTGTCCCGGTTGAAACGGCGGCCGCTTTTCTGATGTCGCATCTAGTGGCTCAGCCCCGAAGGACGCTGCCCATCTCCTCAGGCTTGATGAAGCCCTTCTCGACCAGCTTCTCTTTGATCTCGTCCAGCGACTTGCGCCCGAAGTTCCTCAGCGCGAGCAGTTCCTCTTCGCGCTTCTGCAGCAGCTGGCCGACGGTCTGGATCTCGTTAGCCTTGAGGCAGTTGAACGCCCTCACGGAGAGGTCGAGCTCCTCGATCGGGGTGTCCATCAACCGGCTCTGCTCGCTCTTCTCTGGAGTGCCCGGACGCGAGATGGAGTCGGGGAAGTTCACGAACAATTGAAGGTGCTTGGTGAACAGCGCGGCCGCGTGGCTCACAGCCTCTTCCGGCGACATCGTGCCGTCGGTCCACACCTCGATCAGCAAGCGATCGAAGTCGGTCGACTGCCCGACACGGGTCTTCTCGACCGAGAAGTTCGCCTTCTCGACCGGCGAGAAGATGGCGTCGATCGGGATGACCCCGATCGGCTGGCCCTCGCGCTTGTTGCGGTCCGCCGGCACGTAGCCCTTGCCACGCTCGACGTTGAGCTCCATGCGCA
>DASVEP010000036.1:0-6320 GCA_036380475.1 Candidatus Dormiibacterota bacterium | reverse complement strand
AGATCGCCGGCGGCTCTGTTCGCCTGGGCGATGTGAACGTCCTCGCCCTCAACGAGGGCGAGCTCGCGCACCTGCGTGGACGGCTCATCTCCTACGTGCCGCAAGACCCCGCGGCCGCTTTGAATCCGGCCCTCCGAATCGGCACCCAGCTGCGAGAGATCCTGGAGGCGCACAGCTTCGGCGCCGACGCCGAAGCGCGTCGAGAACGGGTCTACGAGATGATGCGTGAGGTTGCGCTGCCCGACACCAATGCGTACCTGAGTCGCTACCCCCACGAGCTCTCAGGCGGCCAGCAGCAGCGGGTGGGGCTCGCGATCGCGTTCGCATGCCGGCCGCGCGTCATCGTGCTCGACGAGCCCACGACCGGGCTCGACGTGACCACGCAGGCGCACGTGCTCGGGACAGTTCGCGAACTCGCCACCGCGCACGGCGTGGCGGCCCTGTACGTCAGCCATGACCTGGCGGTCGTCGGCACGCTGGCGACACGGGTGGCGGTCATGTACTCGGGCCGGATCGTGGAGCTGGGGCCGGTGCTGGACCTGTTCCGGTCCGCGGCCCACCCGTACACGCAGCGGCTGATCTTCGCGATCCCGCATCTCACCGGCGGCCGCGAGCTGGTCGGCATCGGAGGCCGCGCTCCCTCGCCGGGCCGCCGGCCGCCCGGCTGCGCATTCGCGCCGCGCTGCACTTATGCGCAGGAGCGCTGCACCGTGTCAGTGCCCGAGCTGAGGCCGATCGCCGTGGGTCACCAGGTCCGCTGCGTGCGCGCGGAAGAGGTGCGCAGCCAGATGCTCCGTCGGAGCACTGACGGCGCGCGGGTCGACAGAACCGCCGGCGCTCCGATCCTGATGTTGTCCGATGTCACCGCGGGCTACCGCGGGCGCACAGTCGTACACGACATCAACATCGAGCTCGCCCGCCAGGAGTGCCTCGCCCTCGTCGGCGAGTCGGGTTCGGGCAAGACCACGCTGGCCCGCTCTGTGGCGGGGCTGCACAGCCAGCGTGGCGGACAGATCGCGCTCAACGGCGTTCCCCTGGCCATGTCGGCGCGCAACCGGACGCGCGAGCACCGGCGGATGATCCAGTACGTCTTCCAGAACCCGTATGGCTCGCTCAACCCGCGCCGCACCATCGGGCACATCATCCGCCAGCCGCTGGAGATCTTCGGCCGGATGAAAGGCGACGCGGCTGACAAGAAGGTCGCCGAGATGCTGGATCGCGTCGCGCTGACGGCCGCATACGCGGACCGCTTCCCCGATCAGCTGTCAGGCGGCGAGCGCCAGCGGGTCGCGATCGCTCGCGCGCTGGTGTGCGAGCCTTCGGTGCTCGTCTGCGACGAGGTCACTTCTGCACTCGATGTGAGCGTGCAGGCTGCGATCGTCGAGCTGCTGGCATCTCTTCAGCGCGACCTGGGTCTGTCGATGCTGTTCGTCACCCATAACCTGCCGCTTGTAAGATCCATCGCGCAGCGGGTGGCGGTGATGAGCGAGGGCCGGATCGTGGAGCTGGGTTCAGTCGAACAGATCCTCGAGTCTCCGGTTAACCCCTACACGAGAAGGCTGCTGTCCGACACGCCTTCCCTCGAGGTCGCACTCACCGCCGCGACGTCATCCTGACACCCCAATGAACTGGGAAGCCTTCATCACCTGTGCGCTGACGGGCGCCGGTGACACGACCGCCCGGAGCGACCTGGTACCGATCACGCCCGAGCAGATCGCTGCCTCGGCGCTCGAAGCCGCCGCCGCCGGCGCCGCCGTTGTGCACGTTCACGTGCGGGAGCCGACCACGGGCAAGGGCTCGCGCGACCCGAAGCTGTTCCGCGAGGTCGTGGATCGGGTGCGGGCATCGGACGTCGATGTTGTTCTGAACCTGACGGCCGGCATGGGAGGAGACCTCGTGCTCGGCGGCGACGAAAACCCCCTGCCACCCGCGCGCGAAGGCACTGACATGGCCGGCGCGTCGGAACGGCTGAGACATGTCGAGCAACTCCTCCCCGAGATCTGCACGATCGACTGCGGGACGATGAACTTCGCCGCGGGCGGCGACTACGTGATGACCAACACGCCGGCGATGATCCGAGCTATGGCCGCGAAGGTCCAATCGCTGGGTGTCCGCCCAGAGCTTGAGGTGTTTGACACCGGGCAGCTGGTCATGGTCAAGGAGCTGATCAAAGAGGGCCTCATCGACGAGCCGCCGCTCATCCAGCTCTGCATGGGCATCCCGTACGGGGCGCCGGATGACCCACTGACGCTCCTCAGCTTGGTCGCGCAGCTGCCGCCGGGGGCAATTTTCTCGACGTTCTCCATCGGTCGCATGCAGCTGGCATATGTGGCCATGGCGGTGCTCGCGGGCGGCAATGTAAGGGTCGGTCTGGAGGACAACCTATACCTGTCGCGAGGAAAGCTTGCGACCAACGGTCGGCTGGTCGAGCGGGCGGTGAGCATCCTTGAGCACATGAATGTGAAGGTCCTCGGACCGGACGACGTCCGAGCCAGGCTGCGCTTGACGCGACGTGTCTGATCCCAGGCGGGGCCTTCCAAGCACGGTGGGGTTGCTCGGCGGCGGCGTCATCGGAAGCGGATGGGCCGCCCGCTTCGTGCTGCACGGCGTCGACGTGCGGCTCTACGACCCTGATCCGGCGGCGGCGCGCAGGGTGGGCGAGATGCTCGACAACGCTCGCAGGGCTTGGGGCCGGCTGACTCTGATCCCGCTCCCACGCGAAGGCCGCTTCGAGCTGGTGGGCAGCGTGGAGGAAGCGGTCGCCGGTGCGGATTTCATTCAGGAGAGCGCTCCAGAGCGCGAGGACCTGAAGCGTGACTTGTTCGCCCGTGCCACCCAGGCGAGCCGGCCTGACGTCGTCTTCGCCTCCTCGACGTCCGGTCTACTGCCATCGAACTTGCAGCTCGACATGGCCCACCCCGAACGACTTGTCGTCGGCCATCCGTTCAACCCGGTCTACTTGCTGCCACTGGTCGAAGTGTGTGGCGGGGCGCAGACCGCGACCTGGGCGTTGGAGACGGCAGAGTCGACATACAGGGCCGTCGGCATGTCTCCGCTGCGCGTGCGCAAGGAGATCCCGGGCTTCATTGCCGACCGGCTGCTCGAGGCGCTCTGGCGCGAGGCGCTGTGGCTTGTCAACGACGACGTCGCCACCACGGCCGAGGTCGATGACGCCATCCGCCTCGGCCCCGGCCTCAGGTGGTCGTTCATGGGGACCTTCCTGATCTACCGGATGGCGGGCGGCGAGGCCGGCATGAGGCACTTCTTGTCGCAGTTCGGGCCGACGTTGAAATGGCCGTGGTCGAAGCTCACCGATGTGCCAGAGCTGACCGACGCGCTGCTCGACAAGATAAGCGCCCAGTCCGACGTACAGGCTGGCGGCAAATCGGTGCGAGAGCTGGAACAGTTCCGCGACGACTGCCTGGTCGCCGTTCTGCAGGGACTGCGAACTCACGGCGGTGCAGCGGGCCTCGCACTTCAGGAGCACGAGCGCGTCCTGTTCGACGTCGCCCACCCCGCGGTCATGCATGAGGGCGATGACCTCTCGCTCCCGCTGCGCCTGCATCGGAGGCGGATTCCTCCTGAGTGGGTCGACTACAACGGCCACATGACGGAGAGCCGCTACGTCGAGGTGCTGTCCGATGCCACCGACGCTTTCATCCGGTATGTCGGTGTTGATCGCGATTATCTGGCTCGCGGTGGCGCGTACTTCACGGTGGAATCGCACGTCGCGTTCTTGAACCAGGTCCGTGCCGAGGAGATCGTAGAGGTGTCGACGCTGGTGCTTGGCTGCGATGAGAAGAAGCTTCATCTTTACCATCGCCTGATGCGCTTGGATGGAGACGCTCCGCTGGCGGAGGCCGAGACCATGCTGTTGCACGTCGACACGGCGAGCGGCCGTGCCACGCCGGCTGGCCCGGAGATGCTGCGTCGGATCCGACTGGTGGCCGACGCGCACGCGCATCTGCCGAAGCCGGAGCGAGCGGGACGGAGAATCGGCGATCGCAATTCCTGACCAGGCGATTCGGGACCTGCTGGCGAGCTTCGTTTCGCTGAGGGGGCTGCCCGGCTTGCCCGTGGACGTGGCGCGGAAGATCAACGACCGTGAGGCGGCGGTCATGTTTGGTCCGGTGGAGCGCGTTTTCGCCGTCGAGGAGTGCGACATCGCGGGTCCGGGCGGCGACCTTCGCATCAGGATCTACCGGCCCGACGGAGGCGTCCGTCTTCCGGTCCTGGTCTATTTCCATGGCGGCGGTTGGGTGGTGGGCGGACTGGAATCGCACGATGGTGTGACCAGATATCTGTGTGCGCACGGTGGCTGCATCGTCGTCGCGGTCGACTACCGGCTTGCGCCTGAGCACCGATTCCCTGCCGCGCTGGAAGACGCGTGGGCCGCAACGGCCTTCGTACACGAGCACCTGGAAGAGCTCGGTGGCGACTCATCCCGGCTCGCGGTCGGCGGTGACAGTGCCGGAGGCAACCTCGCAGCTGTGGTGGCGATGCGTGCGCGCGACGCGCACATGCCTTTGAGGCTGCAACTCCTGGTCTACCCAGTGCTCGACTGCGCGGGCCTCGCCGCCGGTACCGGCAACGAGGCGTACGGATGGTGGGTGCAGCGCTACCTGCGAGACGCATTCGACGGATTGAACCCAGACGCATCACCGCTCCTGGCCGCGGACCTTCGCTGGCTGGCGCCCGCGGTGATCCTCTCGTGCGAAGAGGACATCCTTCGGCACGAGGCCGCCGCCTACGAGCGCCGGCTGCGCGACGCCGGAGTCGCCGTCAATCACATCCACTACTCGGGGTTGATCCACGGCGCGTATCGCATGCCGGCTGTTCTGGACGATGCGCGACAGATGCTGGACGACAGCGCAGCTGCAGTGGTCAGAACATTGGCCGCGCAGTGATCGAACCAGCGGTCCCCCCGCGCCGCTTGATCCTCTTCGCGGGCGGGGTGTTCGCCGTGGAATCCGGCTTCTACGCGGTGATCCCGCCGTTAATCCCCAGGCTGGCGAGCGAGGCCCACCTCACGACCACCCAGGTGGGGCTGCTGGTGGCGGCGTACCCAGCGGGCGTGCTCCTGGGAGCCGTGCCGTCGATCGTGATGGTGGACAGATTCGGCGTCCGCAACACTACCTTCGCCGGCTTCGCTCTCTTGATCGCCGCCACACTCGGCTTCGGTTGGGGAACTGGCGGCAACGTC
Organism: Candidatus Dormiibacterota bacterium; assembly: GCA_036380475.1. Lineage (GTDB taxonomy): Bacteria > Chloroflexota > Dormibacteria > Dormibacterales > Dormibacteraceae > UBA10449. The sequence goes on along the minus strand of DASVEP010000036.1, from coordinate 1,117 downwards.
CTGGACGCGGCCAGGCTCGTGCAGGGATTCGGCGGTGCGATGGCCTGGTCAGGGGTGCTGGCCTGGCTGACGAGCACAACGTCACTGAGGCGGCGTGGCTCGGTGATCGGAGGCGCGGTTGGTGCTGCCCTGATCGGGATGGTCCTCGGGCCGGTGACGGGGGCGGTCGCGGCCCAGGCAAGCCGCGGCCTTGTCTTCAGCGGCCTCGCCGTGCTGCTTGCCGCGCTCGCAGTCTCCGGACCGAGGGGAGCGCCTGCATCGGTACACTCGCGCGGGTCGGTGCGAGCGCTGGTCAGTCTGGTCCGAAACCGGCGTGCGGCTGTGGGCAATGGTGTGCTCGCGGTGGTGGGGATAGTCGGGGGGGCGACGTGGAGCCTCACCCCACTGCTCATTGTTCGGCTGCACGGCACCGCCGTCACGATTGCCTGGATACTGGCGACCAGCTACCTCCTCGCTGCTCTGCTGAACGTCGCGGTCGGCCGTATCTCCGACCGTATCGGCCGGCTGGCGCCGACCATTGTCGGCCTGGTCGTAGCCGGCGTGCTGCTGCCAACGCTGCCATTCTTCGCTTCGCTCGCGCCGCTGGTTATCACCTCGATCGTCGCGAGCACCTTCGTCGCAGGACTATGGACACCCTCGGCGGCCATGATCACCGACGCTGCGGACGCGAGCACGAGGGGCCAGGCGGTCGGCGTGGCGGCAATGAACGCGACCTGGGCGGCGGGCGGCGCGGCCGGCGCACCCCTGATGGCGTGGCTGGCGGACAGGGCCGGCTTCATGCTGCCATTCGTGCTCGCGGGTGCCCTCTGCGCCGCCTCCGCTGCAATCGCCCCGATCGTTTACCGTCGGGTCAGCACGTCGCTGTCATCTGTAGTAGTCGTGAAGTAGTTTCAACTCCGGCCGGGCCATCCGTCATCTCCCGCGATACGCGTGCTCGACCCCGAAGCCGGCGCCTTATGCGCTTGCCAAACGTGCAGACCGCCACGATGAGGAATAAAGAGTGACCACCGGAGGCTTCTCGTCGAAACGGCTGGCCCGGGTGCGAGACGTGCTCGCCCGTCACGTCGAGGCCGGCGACATCCCCGGTGCGGTCGCAGTCGTCGCCCGTCACGGCGAG
>DASVEP010000035.1:0-9947 GCA_036380475.1 Candidatus Dormiibacterota bacterium | reverse complement strand
GGTCGTCGCCACCGCCACGCCGCCCTGCTTGCCCCGCGGCTCCGCATCCACCACCTCGCCCGGCAGCGCGTAGTTGACCAGCCACACCTTGCCGTCCTCGCGCGCAATTGCGGCGCCGCCGTGCGCCGGCGACACCGGGCGAAGGATCACCGACGCCAGAGGTCCATCGGATCTTTCGCCGGCTTGAATCCAGCCGCCTCGACCATCTGGGTCGCCACCTTGAAGCCCTCCCCCACCTTGTCGGGCTGGTGCGCGTCGCTCCCGTACTGCACCGCCTGACCGCCCACCTCGCGCCACCAACGGACAACGGTGATGTCCGGACAGAGAATGTTTCCCCGAGTCGTGTTCACCTCCAGCACGCGTCCCGTGCGCGCGGCGGCGACCAGGATGTCGCGGATTTCGGCTTCATAGTCCTGCTCGCGGTAAGGCGCCTGGCCTTCGATCCAGTACCGCTTCGGGTAGTCGAGATGCGCGAGGGTCTCGAACGACTGGCCGCTGTCCACCATCGCGAGCGTTTCCCGGAAGTACTCCCTCACAGCGCCGGGAAAATCGATGCCGGCGCGGTCGCGGAACTGGCTGGCGTCGATCAGCTCGCCGGCGAGGCGGATGCTGTGGATCGAACCAAGGACCCGGTCGAGCGGAGCGGCGGCCAGGATCTCGGCGACCTCGCGCGGGTACCAGTGTGGCTCGCCCAGCTCGACGCCGGTGAGGATCTGCAGGCCCGTGAACTTCGACCGGCAGCGCTCGACCGCATCGTAGTAGCCGGCGATGTCGACCGCGTGCTGGCCTTTGTGCACCAAAGACCAGTCGGCGTGCTCCGTGAAGGCGATCGCGGGCAGTCCGATCTCGATCGCCCGCTCGCAGCTGCGCTCCATGTGGCCCATCGGCGCGTCCCATGACCATTCGGTGTGCACATGGAGGTCGGGCGGCAGGGGCACCCGACAAGGCTACCCGGGCGCGGCTACGCCAGGTTGCCGCCCGACGCGGGATGTCTAGAATGGCTCGGCGTGAGGCTGGTGACTTATTCGTTGATGGCGTTCGCGTACGTGGTTGGGGCGGCGCTGGCTGGAATGGGGTTCTTCCTCACCCGCCAGGGAGCCTTTCCGGGCTGGTGGCGGCCGTGGATGATGTGGCCGTTGGTGCGCCAGACGCCGCACGTGATCCATCTGATGGGCTGGGCCGGCATCGCCCTCGGCGCCTCGATCCTGGCGATCGGGTTCACACCGCTCGTGCCCGAGCTGTTGGGCGGTGTGCTTGTCCTCGCAGCGATGGTGGCCTACCTGGCGGGCGTAGTGCTGTTCGCCTACAGCACGTACCTATCTCGAAGGCCGACCAGCTAGCAGCTCGCTCGGAACGTACCTTCGGGCCTTAACGTCCGGCAGTCGGAACCTAGATGTGCTTTTCGTCCGGGAGCGCTGGTGGCCGGTGGCCGGTCGACAGGATTGCGGCCCGCATCACCTTGACCCCTCTCATCTCCGGATGCTGGATGCTGTCGTGCTCCTGCCAAAGCAGTCCGACTGACCACGGCAGCAAGCGGGCAGAGACGAGGGCCAGGCAGAAAGCATTCAGGCCATCGGGCAGGCCCATGAATGCGCCGCAAGCGCCGACCGCGACGAGCACCGTGAGACCCAACGACACGAGGCCGAGCCGGCCGGAGACCACAAAGTCATGCAAGTAGATGTAGGCCCAGACGACGAAACCACTCAGCCCGAGGACAGTCCCGAGGGCAGCTCCGATCACCACGTCAGGCGACCCGTTGCGGCTGATCAGATCAATGGCGCGCCAAGCGGCGGCGAGTCCGGCCGCGGCGACGCCGATGCTCAGCAAGATGGCGGCCACCGTTGGGTGCTGCTGGCCAAACGTCGCACCAATTTCGGCGGCCTTGTTCTGCATAGGCCAGTACTTCCAGAGGGCCACGATCAGCAGGCCGACCATCGCGACCACCAGGACACCGACGAGTAAAGGCCCCACGGCCGAAGCCTACCTGCGGGGTCGCGAATTCGATCCTCGCTAGCCCACTCCCCGACCCTCTGCCCTGCGGGGAGAGGGGGTTAGTGGCCCAGGATCTTCGCGAGCAGGAGTGCACCGCCGATCGCCAGCAGGACCGCGCCGGCCAAACGCTCGGCGCCCTCCCTCGTTGCCTCGCCGACCCTGCCGCCGAGCGCGAAGCCGATCTGCGAGACGACGAAAGCCTGGGCGGCAATCAGGATGATCGCGGGGACGATCGGGACGTTCAGCAATCCAAGACTGAACCCGATCGCGAGCTCATCCAGGCTGACGCTCAAGCCCAACACGATCATTGCCGTGCCGCTGCTGGTCGCGAGCTTTTGGGCGCGTTCCTCGTCGTCGTCGCGGCCAAACAGCATGTACAGGCCGAGCCCCGCAAGGGCCGCGATCGCCAGGTACTCCGACCAGCCGCCGATCGCCTGGCCCAGGCCGGCCCCGACGAGCAGCCCGATCACCGGCATGCCGCCTTCGAACGCGGCAAACAGCAATCCGAAGCGAAGCCGCTGGGCGCCCGTCGGCCGCGTCATGCCGATCGCCGCCCCGATTGCGAAGGTGTCGAGGCACAGCGGCAGGACCAGCGCGATCGTGCGGGCCACGGCCTACTTCAGCAGCTGTTCGAGAAGATCCTTTGCAAGGCCTCGGTCGATCTGCTGGTCGCGCTCTCGCACCTTGGCCACCAGAAAACCGATCACCTGCAACTTTCCGGCGCGGTAATCCTGCACCGCTTTCGGGTTGGCGGCGATGACCGCCTCCACGGCCGCTCGCACGGCGTCGGGATCGCTCACCTGGGCCAGTCCGCGCGTCGCAACGATCTCCGCCGGCGACGCGCCGCCATTCAACGACTCGGCCAAAACTTCGCGACCTTGATCCCGAGTGATCTTTCCGGTGCCGACCAGCGTTACAACTTCGGCGAGGTGAGCTGGGGTTGGGAGCTTTCCGCTAGGGGCCACCTCGCCAACCACCCAGTTGGCCGTCCGTTTGTAGTCTCCGCTGGCTGTGGCTGCCGCTTCGAAGAGGTCGGCGAGGTCGCGGTCAGCAGCGATCAAGGCGGCGTCCGAGACGGGGAGGCCGTACTCGGACGCCAGCCGTAACCGGCGAACGCCAGGCAGCTCGGGGAGCGCTCGGCGTAGGTCTTCGATCCAGCCCCGATCCAGCTCCAGGGGTGGGAGGTCGGGTTCGGGGAAGTACCTATAATCCTCGGCGAATTCCTTGCTCCGCTGGGAGAAGGTCCGCTGCTCCGACTCCGACCAGCCCCTGGTTTCCTGCACCACCGTCCCGCCTGACTCGACGACTTCCACCTGGCGTGTGACCTCGAACTCGATCGCGCGGTGCAGCGCGCGGAATGAATTTATGTTCTTGAGCTCGGTCTTTACTCCCAGGTCATCAGTGCCATAACGCCTGATGGAGATGTTCGGTTCGCACCGGAGCTGACCTTTTTCCATCTCGGCCTCTGAGGCGCCGATCGTTCGGAGCAGGGTGCGCAGGGCCTGGGCGTAGTCGCGGGCCTCGTCGGCCGAGCGGATGTCGGGCTCGCTGACGATCTCCATGAGCGGCACGCCGGCCCGGTTGAGGTCGACGAACGACTCCCAGGCCTTGTGCAGCTTGTCGCCGGCGTGGATCAGCTTGCCTGTGTCTTCCTCGAGGTGGACGCGGCGGATCCGCACCGTCCGGCCGTCCAGCTCCATCCGCCCGTCGACGCTCATTGGCAGGTCGTACTGGCTGATCTGGTAGCCCTTCGGCAGGTCGGGATACATGTAGTTTTTGCGGTCGAACTTGGTGTGGATCGGGATCTCGCAGTTGAGGGCGAGGGCGGTCTTCAGACAGGCCTCGACGGCGGCCTTGTTGATGACCGGCAGCACGCCCGGCATGCCCAGGCAGATCTCGCAAACGTTGGAGTTGGGGGGGTCGCCGATGTTCCCGATGGCGCAGCCGCAGAACATCTTTGACCTGGTGGTCGGCTGGACGTGGACCTCCATGCCGATGACGACTTCCCAACCCTCTCCCTGACCCTCTCCCTTGCGGGGAGAGGGGAATTCTTCAGGCAACGGACGCGACCTCCGCCTTCACCCCGCTCGCCACCTCGTACGCCCGGGCGACGCGCAGCGCCACGTCCTCGCGCCACTGCGGCGCGAGCACCTGCAGTCCAACCGGCAGGCCCTGCGAGGTACCGCACGGGACGCTGATTCCCGGCAGCCCGGCGAGATTGCCGCCGAGGGTAAGAACGTCGCATAGGTACATCGACAGCGGGTCCTGGGTGCGCGAACCCATGGGAAAGGCGACCACGGGCGAAGTCGCGCTGACGATGGCGTCGCATTTCGCAAACGCCTCGTCGAAGTCGCGCTTGATCAGGGTGCGGACCTTCTGCGCCTTCAGGTAGTACGCGTCGTAATAGCCGGTCGAGAGCGCGTAGGTGCCGAGCATGATCCTGCGCCGGACCTCCTCCCCGAACCCTTGCCGCCGCGTGCGCATGTACATGTCAGTGATGTTGTCGACGTCTTGCACCGACATGCCGTACTTCACGCCGTCGAACCGCGCGAGGTTGGAGGAGCACTCGGCCGGCGCGATGATGTAGTAGGACGCGAGGCCGTAGTCGGTGTGCGGCAGCGTCACGTCGACGATCTCCGCGCCGGCATTCTCCAACGCCTTGATCGCCTCACGCACCGCGTCGTTCACGCCCGGCTCCATGCCTTCGACGTCGAAGTATTCGCGCGGCATTCCGAGGCGCATGCCCTTGACGCCCTTGTCGAAGTCACGCCGCACATCGTTCGGGCGGTCCGAGCTGGTGGCGTCGAGCGGGTCATTTCCCGCCATCGCGTCGAGCACCAGCGCCGCGTCCTCCACCGACCGCGCGAATGGACCGATCTGGTCGAGGCTGGACGCGAAGGCGATAAGGCCATAGCGACTCACGCGTCCATACGTCGGTTTCATGCCCACGACTCCGCACACCGCCGCCGGCTGTCGGATGGAGCCGCCGGTGTCGGTGCCGATGGCGATCATCGCCTCGCCCGCGGCCACCGCAGCCGCGCTGCCACCGGAGCTACCGCCGGGAACGCGGTCTAGGTCCCAAGGGTTGTGCGTCGGGAAGTAGCCGGAGTTCTCGGTCGAGCTGCCCATGGCGAACTCGTCGCAGTTGGTCACGCCGATCATCACCGCGCCGGCATCGAACAATCGCGAAACCGCCGTGCCCGTGTACGGCGGTCGGAATCCGCGCAGGATCTGCGACCCCGCGGTCGTCTCGATCCCCTTCACGCACAGCACGTCCTTCACTGCGAGCGGGATGCCGGTCAGAAGCCCTCCTTCCTCTCTATGTAGCTGGCGATCCGCCTCCTCGGCCTGCTTCTCCCAGAGCTCAGGAGTGAAACGGAGGAAAGCCTTGACCAGGTGATCGACCTTGTTTATTCGCTCCACATGGGCAGTGACCAGCTCGGAGGCCGAGATTGAGTGCAGGCGGAGCAATCGCGCCGCCTCGGCGATCGTGAGCTCGGTCAGCTCGCTCATGCCTCCTCCTGGATGGAGGGCACGCGGAAGAATCCGTTGACTGCCGCCGGCGCGTTCGCGAGCGCCTCTTCTTGCGTGAGGCAGGGTCGTGGCACATCGTCGCGCAGCGGGTTCGTCACCTCGACCACCTGCGCTGTCGGCGGGATGTCGTCCGCTTTGACCTCCTGCAGCCGGTCGATGTGCTCGAGGATGCCGCTCAGCTGCTCGGCGTAGAACTCCTCATCGCCGGGTTCGAGGGCGATTCGCGCAAGCTGCGCGACGTGTCGGACCTGCGCTCGCGTGAGTGGCACGCGAACTAGCTTAATTGGGGGTTGACTCTCCCCACCCGACGTGCTCGCTGCGCGAGCAGGTCGACCTCCCCACGGGGTGGGGAGGCGAAATCAGTCGCTGATCAGTTCCAGGAACTGCTGCTCGTCCAGGATGTTGACCTTCAACTTCTGCGCCCGCTCGAGCTTGGAGCCCGCGCCCGGTCCGGCAACCACGTAATCGGTTTTGGCGCTGACGCTGGACGCGGCCTTCCCGCCCATCCGCCGGACCAGCTCCTCGGCCTCGGGCCGGCCCATCTTCTCAAGCGTTCCGGTGAAGACAAATGTCTTGCCTGTGAACGGTCCCTCGCCGGGCGCTTCCATCGCCTGCGGCTGCACGCCCGCTTCGAGCAATCGCCCGACCAGCTCTCCCCCATGCCCCGCGAAGTACTGCTGCACTTCGCCGGCCATGCTTGGACCGACGCCCTCAACGGCATTGAGCTGCTCCTCGGTTGCCGAGCGCAGCTTGTCGATGCTGCCGAACTCGACCGCCAACAGGTCTGCAGTCGCCTCGCCGACCTGCGGGATGCCGAGCGAATAAAGGAAGCGGCCGAGCGAAGGCCGCTTGCTCTCAGCGATCTTTGTAATGAGCTTCTGCGCCGACTTGTCCGCGAACCCTTCGAGCTGCACCACCTGCTCCTTGGTCACCCGGTACAGATCGCTCGGCTCCGCGACCCAGCCGTGCTCGACGAGCTGGTTGATGGTTGCGTAGCCCATGCCATCGATGTTCATCGCCCCGCGGCTCGCGAAGTGCCGCAGGCGCTCCATTCGCTGCGCGCCGCAGAACGGGTTGATGCAGCGATGGGCGATGTACGGCTCCTCGCGCACAACCTCTCCCCCGCATACGGGGCATTTCTTCGGCATGCGCCAGCCCTGCTTGGGCTCTTTGACGCTGACGATTTCCGGGATCACGTCGCCGGCGCGATGGATGACGACGCGCGCGCCCACATAGACGCCCTTCTCGTTGACCTGGGCTTCGTTGTGCATCGTGATGTTGCGAACGGTGACGCCGCCCACGATCACGGGCGTCACGTGCGCGACAGGCGTCAGGACTCCGGTGCGGCCGACGTAGCAAGCGATCTCTTCCACCGTGGTTTCGGCTTGTTCGGGCGCGTACTTGAACGCGATCGCCCAACGCGGCGAGCGCGCGACAAAGCCGAGCTCGAGCTGCTGGTCAAAATGATCGACCTTGATCACGACACCATCGATCTCGTGCTCCAGCTCGTGGCGGCGGCGCTGCCATTCGGCGTGGTACTCGACCACCTCGTCGATCGACGCCAGCTTGCGTCGGTGCTTGTTGACCCGAAAGCCCATCTTCTCGAGCGCGCTGAGCACATCCCATTGCGACCTGCACGGGCCGCCGGGGTCGAGCGTGTACATGAAGGTCTGCAGGTCGCGGCTTGCCGTGACGTTGGGATCGATCTGCCGAACGCTCCCTGCCGCGGTGTTGCGGGGGTTGACGTAGCGGGCCTTGCCCTGCGACTCCATCTCCGCGTTGAGGCGCTCGAAGGCGGCGATCGGAAAGTACACCTCGCCTCGAACCTCGAAGACGTCGGGTAGGCCGGCGACGGGCTCGATGCTGAGAGGGACGCTGCGGATGGTGCGAAGGTTTGCCGTCACGTCTTCGCCGACGGTCCCATCGCCGCGCGTGGCTGCCCGCACAAGGCGCCCGTGCTCGTAGGTGAGGCTGATGGCAAGGCCGTCGATCTTCAACTCAGCGCAGTAGTGGACGTCGCCGCCGATAGCCCCGCGCACACGGCGGTCGAATGCGCGGATCTCGTCCTCGTCGAACGCGTTCTGCAGGCTGAGCATCGGCGAGCGGTGACGGACCTTCGCGAACTGCTCCGATGCCTCGCCGCCAACGCGCTGGGTCGGCGAGTCGGCGGTGACGAGCGCCGGGTTCTCTTCTTCGAGCCTGCGCAGCTCCAGAAAGAGCGCGTCGAACTCGGCATCGGAGATCTCGGGCAGGTCGAGCACGTAGTAGGCATGCTCGTGGTGGCGGATGAGATCGCGCAGTTCCTCCGCGCGCTCGGCCGGCTCAGCCGGCTCGGCGGCCTTCGGCGCAGTGGGCGCGGCCTTGACCGGCTTTTTCTTCTTGGTCATTTGGTCAGCGGCGCCAGCATCCCGGACAGGATCTTCAACCCCACCTTGTCGAATTTGATCACCAGCTCCTCGTCGGTTCGTGTGAGCGTGCTCTTCACAACGGTGCCGGAGCCAAAAGCTGGGTGGGAGACGCGATCGCCGCTCGAAAACCTCTGGACCGGCGGCGGCGCGGGGGCGGCCTCGATCTGGCGTTCCTGGTACCGCTCGCGGTAGCCCTGCCGCGGCGGGGCCACCGGTGCACTGCCGCGCGGGGCGGCAAGCATCGACTGCGGGATTTCGGTCAGGAACCGGCTGGGAAACGCCGGCTGCGAGCGGCCGTAGAGGTGGCGGCGGAACGCGCAGCTGAGGTACAGGCGGTCCTTCGCGCGCGTCATTCCTACGTAGCAGAGCCGGCGCTCCTCGGCCATCTCGGTGGCCGCGCCGATGAGCGATGGGTTCTCCTCGTGCTCATTCAGCGCGCGCTGATGCGGGAGTAGGCCCTCCTCCATGCCAACCATGAACACGACCGGAAATTCCAGGCCCTTGACCATGTGCAGCGTGATGAGCGTCACTCCCTCGCCGTTCTCGTCGTACGCGTCCACGTCGGACACGAGCGCGACCTCGGCCAGGAAGTCTTCGAGACCCTGCGACGGCTCGCGATCGTCGAAGCTCTCCGCCAGACCGCGGAGCTCGTTGATGTTCTCGATGCGCGCCTCACCCTGCGGCGTCCCGTCCAGGTAGTGCTGGCGCAGGCCCATGACCTCGACCACGTGGTCGAGCAGCTCGCTAGGTCGCAACACGCCCATCACCGAACGCAAGGACTCGAGCTGAGCGCGAAATTTCTTCAGCGGCTCGATGGCGGCACGCGGCAGGTCGGGCACGCGCGCGGGTTCTGCGAGGAGCGAGAGCAGGTCGGAATCGCTCTCCCTTGAAAAAGCGCTCAGCGCGTCGACCGTGACATTGCCGATCTTGCGTGAAGGCACTGACACGATGCGGCCGAAGCTGATCGAGTCCTTGGGGTTGAAGCAGAAGCGCAGGTAGGCGACGACGTCCTTGACCTCGCGCCGCTCCCAGAAACGAACCCCGCCCACGAGGCGATACGGGATGCGGCGCCGCGCGAGCACATCCTCGAACGAGCGCGACTGCGCGTTGGTGCGGTAAAGGATCGCGAAGTCGGAGTAGCCGCGCTTCTCGACCTTGCGCAGGCGCTCGATCTCGTCGGCGACGAACTCGGCCTCCTCAATCTCGTTGTAGGCCTGCGTCGCCATCACCTTCTCGCCGCCGGCACGGCTCGTCCACAGCTTCTTCTCGGCCCGCTCGGGGTTGGTCCGGATGACCTGGTAGGCGGCATCGAGGATCGCCTGGCTCGAGCGGTAGTTCTGCTCGAGGCGCACCACGTGCGCGTCGGGATAGTCCTTGCGGAAGTCGAGGATGTTGCGCACGTCGGCGCCGCGAAAACGGTAGATGGACTGGTCGTCGTCGCCGACCACGACAACGTTGCGGTGCTCTTGCGCGAGCAGGTTGACGAGCACGTACTGGGCGCGGTTGGTGTCCTGGTACTCGTCGACGAGGACGTGGCGGAAGCGGTCGCGCCATTTGGCGAGAGCCTCCTCGTCGGTGTTGAAGAGCTCGACCAGCTTCATGATCAAGTCGTCGAAGTCGAGCCCGCCCGAACGGCGCAGGACGTCCTGGTACGACTCGTAAACGCGTCGGACGATCTCGTCGTGATAGCTGCGGTTTGGGTAATCCTCTGGTCGTTTGAGCTCGTTCTTCGCCTGCGAGATCGCGTTGCTGAGGCCGGCGATCGGGTAGCGCTTGGGGTCGAGCTTCAGCTCGTCGAGGACCCGCTTCAGAGCTGCGCGGGTGTCGTCCTCGTCGAAGATGACGAAGCTCGGGACGACGCCGATCCGCCCAGCCTCGCGCCGCAGGATCTTGACGGCCGTGGAGTGGAACGTGCCGACCCACATGCGGTCAGCCGGCTCGCCGACCAGGGAGCTCACGCGGCTGCGCATCTCCTTGGCGGCCTTGTTGGTAAAAGTGACGGCCAGGAGGCGG
>DASVEP010000034.1:0-4473 GCA_036380475.1 Candidatus Dormiibacterota bacterium | reverse complement strand
CAAGGGGTACACGGCCATCGGGACAGGCCTGGCCTTCCTGCCTTCCACGCTCACCGTCGGGGTTCTCTCGTCGGGCATCTCGGCGCGGTTGATGCGCGCGTTCGGCCCCCGGGCGCTGCTCATTCCGGGCCTGGCGACCATTACAACGGCGCTGCTGTTGATGTCGACCGCGAACGAGAGCGCCGCTTACTTCCCCGGCATCTTCGGAGCCTATCTCCTGTTCGGCATCGGGGCCGGCATGTCGTTCATGCCGCTGATGACGATCATGATGGCCGAGGTTCCGGCCGCCGATGCCGGGGTCGCGTCAGGTGTCGCCAACGTCACCATGCAGGTCGGCGCGGCCTTCGGTCTGGCCGCGCTGGGCACGATCTCGGCGGATCACTCCCGAGCGCTGATCGCTCAAGGACAATCGGTCGCCAGCGCGCTCACAAACGGATATCAGCTCGGGTTCGGCATCGCCGCCGCGTGCGTTGCGGTCGGCCTGCTCATCGTGCTCGTGGTCCTGCGGTCACCCGCCCCGGCCCGAAGCGGGCAGCAGGCGACGGCCGTCGAGGCTAACTCCGAACAGCGCGAAGCCGCCTGAAATCACTCAACGCGGAATCCTCGCCTGCTTGTAAAAGCGGCACGGCGGGGATTCCGCCGTTGTATGGAAGTTCCAGTGGCGGCACCAGGCCGTGCCGTCGAACATCCGGCACGTGCCGCAGGTGACTTTTGGGTGCTCGACCTCTGTCTTCTTCATGTGATGCTCGGGACGCTCGCCCTCGAACCCCGGCTTCACAGCTGCGACCGGACTTCCCAAAGCTCCGGATAGAACCGCTTGCCCAGCGTCGAGCGGAGGTACTGCGCGCCGCTGCTGCCACCCGTGCCGGGCTTGGAGCCGATCTGGCGCTCGACCATCAGCACGTGGCGGGCGCGCCAGTGGGCGAACGTCTCGTCGTGATCGAGCAATCCTTCGCAGAGGTCGAAGAGGTCGCCGTGGTGCTCACGATCGCGAAAGATATCGACCAGCGTGGGCGACCCTCGCCGCTTGATCAGGGCGTGAAGCGCATCTGCGAGGGATGGTTCGTCAAGACGTCGCTGCAGACGCTCCATCTCGACAGGGCTCGCCTCGAGTCGCGCGAGATATGTCGGGTCCTTCAAACCCGAGGCGAACTCGATCTCTCTAAACTGCACGGACTGGAAGCCGCTGGCGGGAGCGAGCTTCGAGCGAAAGGCAAGGAAATCCTGCGGCGACATCGTCTCCAGGACTTCGATCTGCTCGACCAGCAGCCTCTCGATGACGTGTACCCGGCGCAGATGATGAAGGGCGAAGAACACGTCGTCGCGGTCGATGCTCTCACGCGTGGCATCGAGCTCGTCGAGCACGACCTTGAACCACAGCTCGTACACCTGGTGGGCGACGATGAACAGCAGCTCGTCGTGCTCGTGGCTCAGCCGTTCCTGGAGGTCGAGCAGCTCGGGGATCTTCAGGTATGAGCCGTAAGAGAGCTTGCGCCCCTCCTCTCCAAATCGGGTCCCCATCAGTCGGACATCTAATGTTTGAAGTGGCGCTTGCCGGTCATGACCATCGCGATGCCTGCATCATCGGCGGCCGCGATCACCTCCGAATCCTTCATCGAGCCGCCAGGCTGGATCGCCGCTGTGATGCCGGCGCGGATCCCCTCTTCCAGTCCATCCGCAAACGGAAAGAAGGCGTCGGATGCCATCACCGACCCCCGGGCACGCTCACCCGCGCGCCGAACCGCGATCTGCACTGCCTCGACGCGTGACATCTGCCCGGCGCCGACGCCGACCGCGGCGCATTGATTGAAGAGGACGATGGCATTCGACTTCACGTGCTTGACCGCGGTCCAGGCGAGGCCGAGCTGCTCCCACTCCTCATCGGTCGGCTGCCGCCTGGTGACGACAACACTTGATGCGCGGTCGAAACCGGCGCGATCCCAATCCTGCACGAGAAAACCTCCGGGGACCGTTCGCACGTCGTAGTCGAACAGGCCACGCCGAGCCTCATGCGCCTCGAGCACGACCATCGCCTTCCGGCGGGCGAGCACCTCGGTGGCTTCCTCCAGCACGGCGGGCGCGACGACCACGTGGGTCACGATCTGGACGATGAGCTCCGCAGTGGAGCGATCAAGCGGCCTGTTGACTGCCACGACTCCGCCAAACGCGGAAACCTTGTCGCACTCGTAGGCCATCCGATAGGCGGTGGCGATGTCCTCCGCCACCGCGAGGCCACACGGGTTCATGTGCTTGATGATCGCGACAGCCGGCCGCTCGAAATCGTTGACCAGCTCGAAGCCGGCCGCTGCATCCTGGATGTTGTTGAAGCCGGGGTCTTTGCCCTGGAGCTGGCGAGCGCCACCCAGGCCGCCTGAGTCGGGACCGAAGCTGTAGAAAGCAGCGCGCTGGTGCTCGTTCTCGCCGTATTTCAGCGGTTGTGCGAGCAGGCCGGCAAACGAGAGCTCTGCCGGGAAATCGCCGGTGCCCGTGGCTCGCAGGTAGGCGGCGATCCAGGAATCGTAGGCGGCCGTGTGCGCGTAGGCCTCGGCCGCCAGCCGGCGGCGCATCGTCAGGTCCGGGCCGGCTCCCTGCAGGGCAGCCAGCACCTCTGTGTACCGCTCGGGCCGCACGACGACCAAGACGGATTCATGGTTCTTCGCCGCCGCACGAATCATCGCCGGGCCGCCGACGTCGATCTGCTCGATCGCCTCCTCGAGCGTCACCGAGGGCCGGTTGACCGTCTCCACGAACGGATACAGGTTGCAGCACACCAGGTCGATCGTCTTGAGCCCGAGTCCGTCCAGCGCCTCCATATGCTCTGGCGTGTCGCGCCGCGCGAGGATTCCCGCGTGGACGCCCGGGTGAAGCGTCTTGACCCGGCCATCAAGCAGCTCTGGAAAACCGGTCAGGTCCGTGACCGGCTGCGCGTCGATCGCCCCATCTTGGATCGACTTCAGCGTGTTGCCGGTGGCATAGAGCTCGAAGCCCAGGCGCTTGAGGCCGCGCGCGAAACCGGTCAGTCCGCTCTTGTCACTGACCGACAGCAGGGCTCTGGGCAAATCTCGCCTCCAGCAAACGGATGGCCGCGGGAAGAATCCTGTGCTCCGCCTCGTGAATACGGAGGCGAAGCGTCTCCACCGTATCGTCCTTCAAGACCGGAACAGACTCCTGGGCCAGGATCGGTCCCGCATCCAGGTCTTCCGTGACGAGGTGCACCGTCGCGCCGGTCACTGTGGCGCCGCTACGCAACGCCTGCTCGACCGCATCCATGCTCCCCGCGAACTCCGGCAGCAGCGATGGATGGACGTTGACGATGCGGTGTCGATATGCCTCAAGGAAAGGCCGGGTGTGGATGCGGTCGTAGCCCGCATCGACGACGAGCTCGACGCCATGCGAGCGGAAGAAGTCCCGCATCGCCGCATCTCGTTCCTCTCCGGACGTGAACCGCTTCACAGAAAGCTCACCGAGTGGGATGCGCCGCTCACGCGCGAAGTCTGCCGCGCCGCACGACGGCCGGTTTGTGGCCACCGCCACGACGTTGAACCCGCGATCCACGAGGTTGCGGAGATTGGAGCCTTTCCCAGAAACGACCACTCCCAGCTTCATCGCGCGCGCTCAGCTGATGACAACGCGTTCGCCGCCGGCGTGCGGGACCACCTCGCCGACCACCTGAGCGCTGCGAGGAACCTCGTCGCGATCGACGACAAGGATCATGCCGAGCCCCATATTGAAAGTGCCGAACATCTCGTCATCGGAGATCCGGCCGCGCTTCTGGATCAAATCGAAAATCGGCAGCACCTCCCACGAGCGCCGACCAAGGCGCGCGCCCAGACCCTCGGGCAGGCAGCGCGGCAGGTTTCCGAACACGCCCCCTCCGGTGATGTGCGCGGCGCCCTTCCACAGGATCGAGCCAAGCTCCTGAAGGTACGCGCGATGGGGCTCGAGCAACTCCTCGCCGAGGGGGCGACCGAGCTCGCGGTACACCTGGGTGAGGGGTACGTCCTCGAACACCTTTCGTACGAGCGAGAAGCCGTTTGTGTGCAGGCCGCTCGACGGCAGGCCGATCAACAGGTCGCCGGCGCGGATGTTCTTCGGGTCGCGCATCAGCCCGGCTTCGACCATGCCGACGATGAAGCCCGCCAGGTCGTAGTCACCGAGCGCGTACACACCGGGCATCTCTGCGGTCTCGCCTCCGAGCAGCGCGCAGCCCGCCTCGCGGCACGCTGCGGTGATTCCCTCGATGAGCTGCGTGAAGACCGCCGGATCGAGCTTGCCGGTGGCGAAGTAATCGAGGAAGAACAGCGGGCGCGCGCCCGCGGTGGCGATGTCGTTGACGCAGTGATTGACGAGGTCGACCCCGATGCCTCTGTGCGCCGACGCGGCGATCGCAACCTTGATTTTGGTCCCCACCCCGTCGGCGCTGGCGGCGAGGTGACCGCCGCCGGGAAGGGCGAAGAGCCCGGCGAACGGACC
>DASVEP010000033.1:0-4100 GCA_036380475.1 Candidatus Dormiibacterota bacterium | reverse complement strand
GCCATGTAGCGCGCGGTCTGCGGATGGTCCATCGCCACCGAGGAGAGCAGGGCCGCGATCGCGAATGCCGGTATTCCGGCCAGACCCCACAGCACGATGTACGTGGCCGCAAACGAGCCCAGCCTGAGCACGCGGTTGTCGGAGACGGTCCGTTCATACAGCACCGCCACCGGAGCGACGGTCGGCAGCATCATCGCGCCCATCATCAGAGTCCAGACCGGGATAAACGCCAGCAGCCCCAGGCCCATCGTGCCGCTCACCATGCTCATCCCGCGCGCCTGGGCGATCACGGCCACCCACGCGACGCCGGCGATGACCAGCAGGCCCGCCGCTTCCCGGGTGCGGAGCAGCCTGAAGATCGGGCCTTGGACCGGCCTTCCGCTCACCCCTGCCAAGAGAAAGGCTTGAACCCCCTTACCGATTGAAACGCGACCGGGCAAGCATATCTCTGGCCGGTTAGCATCGGCGAGTCATGAGTACGACACCCGAATACGACGCCCTGATAGTCGGCGGTCGCGTGGCAGGCGCTAGCCTCGCCTTGCTCCTGGCAAGGCAGGGCCGGAGGGTCTTGGTCGCTGACCGAGATGAGTTTCCGAGCGACACGATGTCGACCCACTTCATGAGCCTTGTCGGTGTGGGCGCGCTGAAGAAGCTGGGCGTGATCGACGACATCCTTGGCGCCGGCTTCCGCCGTATCACGAGGCACCGCACCTGGATCGGCGACTGCTGTTTCGAAGGCCCGGCCGGTCCCCCTGGCACCTTCTCGCTATCCCCACGACGCGACGTGCTGGACTCGGCGCTGCTGGGTCACGCAACCAAGGCAGGGGCGCAGTTCGAGCAGCGGACCCGCGTCGACAGCCTGGTCACCGAGGGTGGCCGCGTCGTGGGTGCCGTGCTCCAGACCGCGGGCGGAGATCGCCGCGAGGTGCGGGCTCGCGTCGTCGTCGGCGCAGATGGAAAGTCGTCGCGGGTCGCCGGATGGGTCGGCGCCACCGAATACGACGCGGTTCCCGCCATGCGTCCCGTGTACTACGGGTACTTCCACGGCATCGAGCCAAGACCAGAGGCAACGGTCGAGCTCATGTTCGGAGACGACCAGCTCGGGTTTCTGTTTCCGATGCGAACCGACGAGGACTGCCTGGCGATAGAGCTGCAGCCGAAAGACTTCGACGAGTTCCGAACGGACCACGTCGCTGCGTTCACGGCTCGCGCCAAGATGCTGCCCGAGATGAAACGCCGCATGCAGAACGCGAAGCTCGAGGGCAAGCTCATCGGCTCGAAGGGCATCGAGAACTATTTCCGTAAGCCGTTCGGCCCAGGCTGGGCGCTCACCGGCGACGCGGGTTACCTCAAGGACCCGAGCACCGGCCTCGGCATCACCGACGCCTTCGAACAATCCTTCATGCTCGCCGAGTCTTTGGGCGCCTGGTTCGATGGCGCGGATTGGGAGCAGACGATGTCCGGCTTCCAGCAGAAGCGGGACCAGATGATGAAGCCGCAGTACGACCTGACGCTCGAATTCACGCGCATGCAGGACATCGGCCCCGCCGAGCAGGCAATGCTGCGCAGCGTTCTCATCAGCCCGATCTCGACACGGATGGTCGCGTACGCGATGCTGGCGCAGCTCCAAAACCTGTCGCCGGCTGTTTATCAGCGAGCGTCCTACGTCAGCCGGATCTTCATGCCCGCGCCAGCGGCGGCCAAGGCCTGATGTCGCGAGTCGAGGCCAACGGGCTCGGCTTCGAGGTCGCCGATGAAGGCGCTGGCCCGCCGGTCGTGTTGCTCCATGGCTTTCCGGACACGCATCACCTGTGGCGTCACCAGGTTGCAGCGCTTACGGGCGCAGGTTTTCGCACCATCGCCCCTGACATGCGCGGCCGAGGCGGCAGCGACCGGCCGCCCGATGTCGCCGATTATTCGCTGCAGAAGATAGTCGCCGACGTGACCGGGATCATGGACGCGCTGGGCGTCGAGCGCGCGCACGTCGTGGGACACGACTGGGGCGCTGCTGTGGCATGGCTGGTCGCGATGTTCGTGCCAAAGCGTGTCGATCACCTGGTCGTCGTCTCGGTGGGCGCGCCAGGTGCCGCCGGCCTGCCGACCCTCGAAGCACTGCAGAAGGCGTGGTATCGAATCCTGTTCCAGACCGTCGGGGTTGCCGAGGAGCTCGCCCAGCGCAATGACTGGTATCTGATGCGCGAGATGCTGCAGGGAGGAGGCGAGGATTTCGAGGTCTACAAAGCCAGCCTGTCACCGCCGGGGGCCCTCACTGCTGGGATGAACTGGTATCGCGCCAACCTGCCGCTGGATCGCTTGATCACGGCGGGCGCCGGGCTGCAGTTTCCGGCTGTGGCCGCGCCGACGATGGGTGTATTCGGCACCGGCGACCTGTACCTCACCGAGTCGGCGATGGTCAACTCGAAATCCAAGGTGAGCGGTTCGTGGCGCTACGAACGCCTGGAGGGCGTCGGTCACTTCATCCCGCTCGAGGCCGCGAATCAGCTCAACACGCTGCTGCTCGACTTCCTGCCGCGGCCCTGAATGATCAGCGAGCCTTACGACCGTGCCTGGCAGCTGGTGAGCGGATTCCGCTTCACGCAGATGGTCCGCGCCGCCACCGAGCTGAGAATCCCCGACCTGATCGCCGCCGGACCTCGAACCGCCGACGAATTGGCAGTTTCCAGCGCCACCAAGGTCGAACCACTTCGCCGGGTGCTCCGCTGCCTGGCCGCAATGGGCGTTTTGGTCGAAACAGACGACGGTCGGTTCGGGCCGACCCCCGTTTCGGAGCTGTTCCGCGACGTACCGGGCAGCCTGCGAGGAAGCGCACTGATGCTGCCGACGGAGAGCTATGTCGCTTTCGGCGACATCATGCACACGCTGAAAACCGGCAAGCCGGCATTCGAGCACGTGTTTGGAATGTCGCGGTGGGAGCAGCTGGCTCAAGAGCCTGAGAAAGCCGCGGTCTTCAACAACGCGATGCAGTTCGGCACCGAGCAGGTGCGAGATTTGGTCGCCGCGGCGTACGACTTCACGAGCGTGCGCTCGGTGGTCGACGTTGGTGGGGGGCGGGGGACGCTGATCGCGGGCCTGCTCAAAGCCCACCCTCATCTTCATGGCACTGTCTTCGACCTCGACGCTGGCGTTGCCGAAGCGGATGCTTATCTGCAGCTGCAAGGCGTGCGCGATCGCTGCGACATCGCCACCGGCAGCTTCTTCGAGAGCGTGCCTGCGGGTCACGACCTCTACTTGCTCAAGAGCGTCATCCACGACTGGAGCGACGAGAAGGCGGCGATGATCCTCGCCACCTGCCGGAAGGCGATGGGCGGGAGCTCCCGCCTGGTCCTCGTCGAGCAGGTCCTGCCGGCGAAGGCGCTACAAACGCCTGAGTCGCGGCGAGTGTTCACGGACGACGTGCACATGCTCGTGATGCTCAACGGCCGTGAGCGGACGGAGGACGAGTTCAGGGCATTGCTGCAAGGCGCGGGTCTTGTGCTGACGCGATCAATCTCGACCGGGTCTCGATTCCATCTGATCGAAGCGGTCCCCGAGGGTTAGTCGGCGAAGTCCCAGGCACGGATCGTGCCCTCGAGCCGCACGCCGATCTCGCTCTCGTCCGGAGTCTTCGGCCCTTCGCCCATGTAGTGGTGATAGATGCGTTGGCGCAGCTCGTGCAGCCCTTCGGTGAACAGGCGCGGCGTGCCCCGCATCTCCAGGCCGCGCAGCGGATCGCCGTTCTCGTAAACCGCCATGCTCGCGCGCGGATCGCGCCGCATGTGCTGAGCTTTGACGTCGTTGCGGCCCACCACAAAGTTGAATCCGCCATCGACCCATTCGAACCAAACCGGCGAAAGGAGCACATCGCCGCTCTTGCGATAGGTCGCGAGGGTTGCGACGAGTGGCTGCGAGAGCAGGTCGCCCAGGTCGTCGACGGTCAAGTTGGTTCGCACGGCCAATTAGCTTAAGGGGGTAACCTGCGCGCCCATGGGCGTGGGGATCCTGTCCGGGCTGCGCATCATCGAGATCTCGGCATTCGTGGCCGCTCCGCTGGGCGGTGCGACATTGGCGGCGATGGGCGCGGACGTCATCCGCGTCGACCC
>DASVEP010000032.1:0-10549 GCA_036380475.1 Candidatus Dormiibacterota bacterium | reverse complement strand
CGCCTTCTTCCAGGTCTTCGATCCGGCGCTGCTCGCCCTGCTGGCCGGGGCCGGCGTCGTGATCGCGATGCTCGGAGCGCTGATACCGGCCGGCTGGGCTGCGGGCTCGCGGATCACTGAGGTGCTGCAGACGGAATGATTTCCTCTCTTCGACAGCTCCAGGCGCTAGCTCCTCTTAAGGACGCATCAGCCGACCAGGACTTTCAGCTCCTCCAGCGACTCGCGGACCAGGGCTCGCCAATCCTGATTGCTGGACTCGGTGACCCAGCGCTCAAACGTCACCCTGAATACGGCGATCCCCGCCTCGGCTGTCAGGCTCGCAGCTGCGTCGGAAACCTCGCGACGACGCAGCGCCTCGGCGATCGCGGATGCGAGCGAGGCCATCTTGATGAGCTCTCGCTCGCGGAGGTCGGCGTTCGCGGATATGACCGCCCGGCGCTCCCGTGCATAGTCACGACGCTCGGCGTTGAACACGTCACCAGCCGCCAGCAGGGCTGCCGCGACGGCCTCGATGGGACCGGCCGATGTCGGCGCATTCGCCACCGCGTCAACGAGCAGCTTCTGCAACTCCGCCGAGCCCGCGAACAGAACCTCGCGCTTGTCGGCGAAGTGCCGGAAGAAGGTGCGCTCCGTCAGCCCAGCCCGATTGGCGATCTCGGCCACTGTGGTCTGGTCGAACCCGCGCTCGCCGTACAGCTCGAGCGCAGCTTTCGCAAGCCGGCCGCGCGCGTCCGGACCCCAGCGACTCATGCCTGGAATCATAGTGTTGACAGCAACTGACATCACTGTGATAAAGTGATGGCAGCGACTGACATCGGGCCCCAGTCAAGCGCCAATTGGAAATCGACAAATCGATAGGAGGCTTGACCATGCGCGTATTCGTGACCGGCGCGTCCGGATTCATTGGCTCGGCGGTCGTTCGCGAGCTGCTCGCCGCGGGCCACGCTGTAGTAGGCCTGGCCCGATCTGCCGCAGCTGCCGAATTGGTTGCGGCCGCTGGTGCAACCGTTTATCGCGGCGACCTCGATGACCTCGAAAGCCTACGCAGAGGAGCGTCCGCTGCGGACGGCGTCGTTCACACTGCCTACAACCACGACTTCAGCGTCAGCAGGCCGGATGCCGCGGCGGCAGACAGGCGCGCTATCGAGGCCATGGCCGAGCCGCTGGTCGGCTCCGGCCGGCCGCTCGTCATCACTTCCGGAACTGGGCGCCGCGCGCCTGGCCAGGCAGCCACGGAAGACGTGCTCCCGGATCCGACGACTGACCTAACCGGCCGCGTCGCGACTGAGCTGTTTGCCACATCGTTTGTCGAGCGCGGAGTGCGAGTTTCCGTTGTGCGTTTCCCGCCTAGCGTCCATGGCCGCGGCGACCACGGCTTCGTCCCGAGGCTCATCGACATCGCGCGAAACAAGGGCGTCTCGGCTTTTCCCGGCGACGGCGCTAATCGATGGCCCGCGGTGCACAGACTTGACGCCGCTCACCTGTTCCGACTGGCGCTGGAGTCGGCGCCGGCCGGGGCTCGGTTGCATGGCGTCGGTGACGAGGGCGTGCCGGCCCGGGAGATCGCCGAAGTCATTGGCCGTCATCTCAACGTGCCGGTGCTGTCGGTAGCGGGGGATCAAACTGCGGAGCATTTCGGCTTTCTCGGCGCCTTCTTCGCGGCCGATCTCCCGGCGTCGAGCACGATTACGCAACGGCTGCTGGGATGGCATCCCCAGCAGCCCGGGCTTATCGCCGACCTGGAAGAGGGCCACTACTTCGCAAGAAAGCCGGTCGCGGCTGCAAGCTGACGGATTGATGGGCCGCTCCGCGAGGAGCGGCCCCCATGCCCTTGAAAGGTGCTAAGTCAACGGGCCGCTCCTCCTTGCCTACTAGTCCAAAGGTCGCGCCTCACAGTCCTGCAATGTGGGCCCGCAGGCTTGGTGGCCGTTGAGCCCCGGGGTGCCTACTTCCGCTCCGCGTCGTATCTCGCGAAGGCATAGGCAACTGCCTGAGTAATGGACATCCGCTCTCCTTCGGCGCGGGCGGCGGCCTCGGCGTCGGTAAGAGCCTCGCCTGTTCTCCAGCCCTCCCGTGTGCCGACGATCGTTCCCAGCCCCGCGCCGCTGGAGACCTCGTGCCCAGCCGACGCGCCGGCCAGGCGCGCCGCCCCCAGGCGATCCCCTTCGCGTCGGGCGACCTCTGAAAGCTGGTCAAGGACAAGCACCACACCTGAGACGTCGTCGGCACCGGCAAAGATCCTCAACGCTTCCAGGCCTCGCGACCTCCCCACACTCGTCTCGTTCATTTTCAGCGCGATTATGGAGCGCAGAAACAGCGCCCACCCTTGCCCGAACCGATCGCCCAGTTGCTCGAACAAAGCGATGGACTCCTCGATCGGCGGGACGGCTGCACCGAAGTCGTCCAGGTTGTAGTAACACTGACCGATAGCCCAAAGGCAGTTGGCGATGCCCCGCTGGTCGCCAAGCTGGCGATAGATCGACAGTGCCTCTTCGAGCAGGGCGCGCGACCCCGGTATGTCAGTTTTGGCCACATTTGCGGGAAAAGAATCGTTGTAGAGCGCGTTCGCGATTGCGCGCGCATCGCCGCCAGCCCGCGTCAGTGCGAGGCACTCGTCGTAGTAAGACTGAGCCGCCTCCATGTCGCCTTGCCAGTAGGCGACACCGCCAGCCGCCTCCAGAGCACGTGCCCGATCAACGGGGTAATCGCGTGCCCCCGGCATGGAAAGGATCGCATCGAGCTGAACCCGACCTTCGCGCAGGTGTCCACGCATCTGCCAGAAACGCCACACGGCCGCGCCCAGAGAAAGCGCGCGCCGCGCATCTTTGTGTGAAAGCGACCAATCGAAGGCGGTTCTGAGGTTGTCGTGGTCCAACTCGATGCGGTCGAGCCACTGCTTTTGCTCCGCGCCGAACAAATGCGGCGCCGCCGACTCAGCGAGCGCTTGATATGCAGCGGCGTGTCGGTCTCGAACCAAATCGGCCTCACCGAACTCTTCTAGGCGTTCGCCCGCGAACTCCCGAATCACTTGCAACATGAGCAGTCTGGGCTCGACAAAATCTGGCATGCGGCGCAGTAGGCTCTGGTCGGCCAGCTCATCCAGGCCGGTCAGTATGTCGACGCCGAGCTCGGTCGACGGTCCGCAAACGTTCTCTGCTTGTTCGAGGCTAGCGCCCCTCGCAAACACCGAGAACCGGCTGAACAGCCGCTTGAGAGGCTCTTCGAGAAGGTCATAGCTCCATGCGATCGCCCCCTTGAGGGTCTGCTGGCGACCTGGCAGGTCGCGAGCGCCCGCGCCGAGGATATTCAGGCTCGTCTCCAATCGGGCGAACAGCGCTTGCGGGCTGAAGAGCTTCACCCGCGCCGCGGCTAGCTCAATTGCGAGCGGGAGGCCGTCAACCCGTTCGCAGATTCCCGCAATTGCCGGGGCATTGTCGTTGGTCACCACAAAGTCGGGTTTGACCGCCACAGCGCGTTCGATGAAAAGCCTCACAGCTTCGAACTGCGACATCGCCGCCGGTGACGAGAGCGCTTTCAGGTCAGGAATCCGGAGTGGCTCGACCGGCAGCTCCTGCTCGCCGTATATGTGCAGGACCGCGCGGCTGCTCGCAACGATCTTGAGTTTGGGGCTCGATTGGATCAGATGCGACACCACTGGAGCGCCTTGCGGAAGGAGCTGCTCGAGATTGTCCATCACCAGAAGCACTGTCTTGTCGCGAAGGTAGTCGTCGACTGCCTCGACGGGCGGTCGGTTGCCGGTCGTCGCTATTCCGATTGATTGGGCGACCACCGATGCCATCAGATCGGCCTCACGAACGGCAGACAGCGGTACGAAGTAGACGCCGTCAGGGAAACTCTGCACGACCTCGGCAGCAATCTGAAGGCTCAGGCGCGTCTTGCCGATGCCGCCCGGGCCGGTCAGGGTCAGCAGTCGAGTGCCTCGTAGAAGCCGCCTCGCCTCTTCGACCTGGTCCTCGCGTCCTATGAAGCTGGTGAGCTGCGTCGGCAGGTTGTTAGGCGTCGAATCGAGGGTGCGTAGCGCGGGAAATGTTTCCGGTGCGCCATCGATAACAAGCTGAAAGAGCCTTTCGGGCCGAGCGAGGTCTTTCAGCCGGTGCATGCCGAGGTCCCGCAGTGTCAGGTCCTTCGGCAGACTCGAGTCGACTAGCGACCTCGTAGCGTCGGACACGACGACCTGGCCGCCGTGAGCTGCGGCAGCGACCCGTGCCGCGTGGTGTACATCGAGGCCGATGTACTCGCCGCCCACCAACGGCGCCTCGCCGGTGTGCAGTCCTATGCGGACGCGGAGCTGCTTGCCTCCAGGCCACGTGTGCTTGGCAAACTCGCGCTGGGCCTGAGCTGCCGCGCCGCATGCGTCGAGTGCGCTCTCGAACACGCAGAAAAACGAATCGCCTTCGGTGCGCAGCTCGCGCCCGTCGCCGCTCTTGAACGCAGCGCGAAGTATTTCGTGATGTTCGACCTGGGCCTGTACGTAGCGGTCGCCCAATTCCTGCATGAGCTGGGTTGACCCCTCGATGTCGGTGAAGAGGAACGTAACCGTCCCGGTCGGAAGACTCATTGTGCGGACGGCAGCATGGCCTGATCGAAGACTCCCCGCAGCGTACTCGAGAGCTCCCGCTGATATTCGGGACCCTCGAAGTCGAGCAGCGGATGGGCCGGTAACAGGTGCTCGGTGACAATCCCGCGGCTGCGAACGTAGATCACCGGATACGGATCCTCTCGCCCATTGGATTCAAGTGTTACTGCGACCGCATCCTGGCCGCCGTCGTCTACGAAATGAGCCAACGGCTGGATCCCCTCGTCCGTGATGCCGCGGTCAGAATCAATCTCGATCACCCGCGCGAGGTAAGAACGCTGATGCCAGAGCTCGGGTCCGCGACTTGCCTCCGCGAGAAGGAATGGCACCACCGCGTCGGCCTTGAGCACGCTTCGCTCCGGGGGTCGACCGAAACGTGTGCCTGCCAGGTGCGATGCGAGGACGCGAGCGTTGTAGCGATAGCCCTGCACAGCTCCTGAGTTGCTCGGAATGCCGTGCTTTTTCAAACCTTGAGAACCCTGCATGATCGTGCCGGCGAAAAATATGCCCGGCACGGTGGTGCTTTCCCAGAACGGCGTTTGGGCAGGAAGGCGGCTCTGGCCGAATGTTGCAACACCGAGCTGAGGTAGGTCACGGAGCGGAGTAACGAATCCGGTGGCCGCGATGACATCGTCGGCTTCGAAGACGAACACCCGCCCATCCGCAGGGCTCTTCGTGTGCACACGAAAGCAGCTAGCGGTCCGTTCGACCCGATCGATCGAAGCGTCGAGGATCACAACGCCGCCGGCCAGCGCCCAGTCCTCGTATGGCTGAACGTATCTCGCGCGGACGCCGACGAGCGAGCGCGTGTCGACCGACAGCCTGGTGCGGCTCGGCGAGGCAAGGACGATCTGACGCGCCCAGGGCAGCAGACCGGATGCGATCTCGAACCCGGAGTTCTGCTTGCCGGCGATGAATACGCGCCGATCGGCATAGGTCTCTACTGGGCGAAGGTCGCCGTACTGAGCGACTCCCTCGACATCCAGAACCGGAGGCTTCCACGGCTCCGCGACGCCGACCGCGAATACCGCAATGGGAGCGCGATATACACCGTCTGACGTGTGCAGCACGAAATCATTCCCGTCCTGGCTGATCGACTCCCACCGGCATCCGTATCGAATCTCGATTCCGGTGGCCTCGGCGAACTTGACCAGGCCACGCTCCATTTCGGGCCGCGACGGAAAGTAGGACGTGCCGTCCATCACGGTCGGCATGATGGCGCGGTTAGCCGCCTCGTCGGCCAGGAGGCTGTTCCAGTCGTAGCGCTCGTAGGCCGGCGTCCCGCGCTCGTGTTCGGCGTAGGGCTTGGTCCAGCTGAGCATCCGCTGGAAGATCGGCCAATGACGGAACATGCCGCCGGGCTGAGGGTCGGCCGATATGACCGCATGTTCAATTCCGAGCCGGCGCAGGCTGTACGTGAGCTGCAAAGCACCCGGACCGCTGCCGACGATCAGGAGGGGATAACGTCCGGGAGGAAACGGAGTCGCGGTCAGCTCAACCACCTGGTCGTCGTTCGCAACTTCCGTGCCTCGCCCTGAAGCAGGCGGAACATCACGCGAGGATGGGCGATCAGGAATCTCTCGAGCTCATTTCCGGGAAGGACCAAGCAGCGCAGGCCGGTGTGAGCCACAATGTCGGCCACCGGCGGCACGCCGAGCAGGCAAGAAATCTCGCCGAAGAAGTCGCCAGGCCTCAAGATCGAACGATCGACTTCGTCCACACGGATCGCGGCTGATCCATCGAGGATCACGTAAAAGTTCGATCCGGTAAGCCCCTGCCTAAGCACTCGAGCGCCGTCCTGGAACGTCTCCTCTCCGAACGACTCGACCACGCTTTCCAGCTCAGGCGTGGACAGGTCAGCGAACAGTGAAAAACCTGCCAGGATGTCGACCAGGTCGTCACGTACGTCCATTCATGCCCCCTCGGGGGTGCCCGTCGCGGTGACGCCGGCATCGCCCGCTTCCGGAGTCTCCCCACGCGTCTTGGCGGCGGCATTCGTAATGCCGACTGCGCTGACAAGTGCCCCGAGCAACAGGAGCGCAGCGCCAACGTACATAGCGAGGTGAAACGAACTCGTCGAGGCCTCGCGGACAATGGCGGACAAGCTCGGGTCTGGCGCCGGATTCAGGGGACTTACTCTCGCCCGAAACGACTCGGACGATACGTCGACGCCGGTTACCCGCGATCCCAGGTAGCCATAGAAGTTGGCTGTGAGGAAAACGAAAATCAGAGCGCCCGCAAGCTGCGGCCCGACGCGGGATATCGCGTTGTTGATCGCCGAGGCAACACCGGAGTTGCGGACCGGCACCGACGTCATGAGCGCCGTTGTGAGGGGAGCCACCAGCATCATGATGCCCAGCCCAAAGACGATCGATCCGGGTAGGAAGTCGACCAGGTACGACACGGTCGGGGCGTAGGTCGAAGGGTCGCCCGGGCTCAATCGCCAGGCCTGGCTGCTCGCCGGCACGCGCGCGAACCACAACACACCGAGCGCCATCAGGGCCGGACCTCCCGCCATGAACCATCGTGACCCGTACTTTGCTGCCAGGCTCCCGAAGCGCGCTGAAAAAAAGATCAGGAACAGCGTACCCGGGATGCCGGCAACACCGGCAGCCGCCGCCGTGTAGCCGAGGGTGCCCTGCTGAAAGAGGACGAGGTAGTAGAACGTGACGTAGAGGGCGCCGTAGACCAGCAGGGTGGAGAGGTTGGTCACCGAGAAGTTTCGCGACTTGAACAACCCAAGCGGAATCAGCGGGTGCGCCGATCGGCTCATGAGGATGGGCAAGGCAATGGTCGCGATTACACCCACCGCGAGAGACACATATCCGAGTGGATCGCGCCAGGCCCGCTGTTGGCCATAAATAGCTCCGAACGCAAGCCCACCCACTGCGAGTGCGACAACCGCAGCGCCCAGCCAGTCGAAGTGCGCTGTGGCCTGGTCGTCACGGCTTTCGGGCACATGCCGCATGGTCGCCCAAACCGCTACCACGACCACCGGAACGTTGATAAGGAAGGCGGCCCTCCAGGAAACCGTGTCCACCAACAGACCGCCCAGCACGGGGCCAAGAATCGTGGTTGCGCCCGACGCTCCCGCCCAAATCCCAAATGCGCGGCCCTGCTCCTCGCCCGAGAAGTTGGCGGTGATGAGCGCCAACGAGCCGGGCACGAGAAGGGCTCCGGCGGCGCCCTGCAGGATTCGGAACAAGACCAGCAGCTCCATGTTGGGAGCGAGTCCGCACAGGACGGACGTCGCCCCGAAGCCCACCAGGCCATACAGGAACATCCGGCGGCGGCCATAGAAGTCGGTGAGCGCGCCCGCGAGGATGAGCAGCGCGGAGAGCGTCAATAGATAGGCGTTGTAGACGTAGGACTGGCCTTCGAGCACGCCCAGGAAAAGTCGGGGCAGGTCGTGACCGATTCGCGGGAGGGCGACGTTGACGACCGTTGAGTCGAGGAACACGATGCCGGAGCCAAGCACCGCTGCTGCGAGGATCCAGCGCTTGAATGTCACTGTTTTGTCCATCGGGCGCACAGCTTAGTCCTCGCTGGATGCGAGTGGTCAGGGGCCCCAAGCAGGCTTGTGGCTCTCCTCAAGGATGACTCGAGCTCTACCCGCCCGATGCGGCATGGCCGTCGTGATAGCGACCTGAAACGCGTCAGGATCCTCGGCTGCGACGCGGATCTCGCGAATCGCCGCTATCTCCCGGACAAAACCCTTGACCGTGCCGGGACTCTTGCGGCGAATCGTCAGCATGGTTCTGCCACCAACGCCGAAGGTGGCGACTCCGTCGCCGACTCCGCAGTCTAGATTCGGCGAATCTGTGACCCGTCGGGCTGCGTCGCGCTCCGATTAGCCGACATATCGTTGACAAAACATATGTCGCTGCAGTAATATGTTGTCATGCCCGACGTGTTCCAGGTCCTGGCCGACCCGACTCGGCGCCGGCTCGTCGACGCCCTCCGCGGGGGCGAGCGATCAGTCAACGAGCTGGTCGCGCTGGTCGACATCAGGCAGCCCGGCGTCTCGCGGCAGCTGTCCATCCTCGAGGACGCGAATTTCGTAGTCGTTCATCCCGATGGCAGGCGCCGGCTCTACGCGCTGCGACCGGAGCCATTCCTGGAACTGTCCACCTTCGTTGACGGTTACCGGGCGATCTGGCAGGGGCGCCTCGACAGGTTTGCCGGCGAGCTCGAGCGGCGGCGCGGCAAGAAAGTCAAAAAGGAGAAGAAACCATGATCCGAGCTCGACATCGCGTGGCTGACCGGCCCAAGGTCACAATCGAGCGCACGTTCCAGGCATCGATCGAAGAGGTATGGGCGCTGTGGACCACGAAAGAAGGCCTCGAGGCTTGGTGGGCCCCGGAGGGATGGAAGATCGCGGTGCGCGACTTGGATCTGCGCCCGGGCGGAGAGTTCGTCTACGAGCTGACCGCGACAGACGCGGAGCAGATCGACTTTAATGCCAGATCAGGCATTCCGTTGACGCACGTCCACCACATCGTCTATACGGAGGTCGAGCCGCGGCGCCGGCTCGCTTACAAGGACGTTGTGGATTTCGTCGCGGGCGTCGCGCCGTACGGGGTCGACAACCTGATCGAGTTCGAGGAGATCGACGCCGGCGTCCGGATGGCACTGACCTTCGGGCCCATGCACAGCGACGAGTGGACACGCCTGGCAAGCCTCGGGTGGGAAAGCCTGCTCCTTCAGTTGGAGGCACTACTCGCGTCACGCAGCTGAAAGAAAGTCAAAAGGGAGTCAAAACCATGGGGCTCGTCGCTCGGCAGCCGAGTCTTCAAGAATCTGTGACCCCTGTGAAATGGCGGCGTTCGAAGTAGAGCAGGACCTGACGGTGCTGTTTTCAAGAGTTGGTCGGGGGCCGGGGATTTGAACCCCGGGCCTCACGGTCCCGAACCGTGTCGATGGCGTGTCCCGTAGTGTCCCGGGGGATCCTTCAAGGTCCCGCTGAATTCAATCGCCGGAGGCGTCGTCTCCTCTCGTGTCCTCTAAGGTCTGCCTGGTCCGCGATTCTGTGCCGCGGCTCGGAGCCAGCGACCGTGCGGCCGTCGGTGCACCGGCTTTAGTCCCCCGACCGACGGGCCTGATGGCCCTTCTATGGTTCTACAAGTAGTTCCAGTCTGATCACACAGGCTTCTTGATGTCTCGGTTTGTCGAGCGATTTGGAATTGATCTGTACTGGCTCCCGCTCGGCGCGGGAGGAAACTTCGTGCGCCTGAATGGGCGCGTCTATGAGGCGATCGAGGCGGCGATAGAGCGACGTCCGAGGTACGACCTCTACCACTCCGGCTTGGAGGTCATCGTCCCTGAAGGACGATATGTGATTGAGCAGACGCCTGCCGGGCCTCGTGGCGATGAGCGCGGCGTCGTGGGCGTAGGCGCGATCGGCGCCTACTGGGCTAGCCGCCTCTTTCCCATCTTCCATTACGAGCTGCGCCGCTGGCGCGATGGCGTGATCCCGGATGTCAACGAAGCGGTCGAGAGTCCTCGACGGCTGAGCAACAATCTTGCTGACGCGCGACGGTTGCTCGAGCTCGCGCCACAGGTGCCATTTCTGCTGTGGGGCCGCGACGAACTCGGTGCAGGCGAAATGTGGAATTCCAACTCGCAGATCTCCTGGTTGCTTGCGCGGATCGGGCTTGATGTCGACTCGATCAAGCCACCTGCCGGTGGCCGCGCTCCTGGCTGGCACGCCGGGCTTGTGGCAGAGGCCCGGCAGTCGACTCTGGCATCGCAAACAAGAGGCGCCATCGCCGGAAGGAGGGCTACATGGCCTGCCAATCGCCTCGATGTGGACTCGCCGTGACGGGCGACGACTGCGACCGCACCGGGGATGTCGCCGGCCTCGACGTGACGGGCGAGCACGTCTCGCACCCGGGCCAGCCGTTTCGACGAGAAGCCTCCGGTGGTCACTCTTTATTCCTCATCGTGGCGGTC
>DASVEP010000031.1:0-2527 GCA_036380475.1 Candidatus Dormiibacterota bacterium | reverse complement strand
CTCATCTCGACCTGCCAGGCGGCCTTCAAGCGTCGCGCGCCTTCGGCGCCAAGAGTCGCGCCCTGTGGATGGCCGTCGCGCGTGAGGTCGCCCCGGTACATGGGCCAATCCCCGATGACCCCCGGTGATGGCGAGGTCGATGAGGTCGTCCCCGACCCGCACGCGGCGAGCAGGACCGCGGCAATGCAACCGCCGGAGGCCCGGCGAACCCGACCGCGAACTGTGTTAGTCGCCGCTGTAGACGGGCTGCGGGGTCGGCGGAGGCGGCCCTTCTCCGGCGCCTACCCACCGGTGGAACAACGCCAGCGGACGCGGCGCCCACCAGTTGGCGCGGCCAAGGAGTCGCATCACCGACGGCACGATGAGGATGCGGACGACAGTGGCGTCGATTGCGATCGCGATGGCAAGGCCGACGCCGATCGCTTTGATGATGACGACGTTGGCGGCGCCGAACGCGATGAAAACTGCAACCATGATCGCGGCTGCGCCCGTTATGAGGCGGCCACTCTTCTCGAGCCCCATGGCCACGCCGGCCTGGTTGTCTCCGGTCCGGCGGTATTCCTCCTGGATGCGGCTGATCAAGAGGACCTCATAGTCCATCGACATGCCGAAGACGATGCTGAACAGGATCACGGGGATGCTCGGATCGATCGACTGAGGCGTGAAGCCGAGCAAGTTGCTCAGGTGACCTTGCTGGAAAACCCAGACCATCGCGCCGAACGACGCCGAGATCGAGAACAGGTTGGTTAGGACGGCCTTCAACGGAAGCACCACGGAGCCGGTGAGCAGGAAAAGAACGATGTAAGTGATCAGGATCACCGACCCGACGGCGATCGGCGTGCGCTCGAGGATGAAGTTCACGATGTCGAGGTCGAACGCCGTGCTTCCGGTGGCAAGGACCTGTCCGTCTGGTACCTGTGCGGCCCGCACCGACTTGACGATGGCGCGAGCGTCATCGCTCGTGTACTGCTTGTTGGTCACGATGGAAATGAGGGCGATGTGCTTCCCGGCGCCAAAGTTCAAGGCCTGCTGGAGCTCCGGAGGCAGCTGCGAAGCCGGACCCGAGTAGAGACGCTGATAGTCGGCGCGCGAGAGGCTGGGATCGAGATCGACCATGCTCGTGACCCGCAGCACGTTCGGCAAGGCGGCGAAGTTACGGCTGAGGTCGTATATGGCGCCGACGTGATCGGAGGTGAGGGGGCTGTCGTTGGGGTAGTACACGACCGCGGTGATGGTCGTCTGGTCCTGGCCGGGGAAGTCGCGGAGCAGCGTGTCGTAACCCTCGCGAGCCGGGTTGCCTGGCGGGAGTTGGTCGACGTCACCGTTCGCCAGTCGCAGCTGCAGGAACGGCGTTCCCGCGAGGAGAAGGAGCGCGAGCGACGGCACCAGGACGAGCACCGGGCGCCGCATCACCCAGACCGCCATCGCATGCCACCCGCCGGTGCCGGCCGGCTTGGGAGCGCCAAGAAATCTCAAGCGCAGCCGGTCGACCCGAGGTCCGATGATCGCAAGCAGCGCGGGCAGGAACGTGAGGCCGTACAGGACCGCGATCGTGACCACGATGGCCCCCGCGGCACCCATCGAAGCGAGGAACGTGCCCTGGAAGAAGAGCATCGCCGACAGACCGATCGCAACCGTGATGCCGGAGAACGTGATCGCCCGGCCGGCCGTTGACATCGACTTTGCGATCGCGTCCTCGCGGGTGGCGCCCGCAGCGAGCTCGTCGCGGAAACGGTTGACGATGAACAGCGAGTAGTCGATCGCAACCGCAAGTCCGATCAGCGTGATGATGTTGATGGCGTACTGAGAAACGTCCGTAAATCGCGCGAGGAAGAGCGTGCCGCCGATGCCGCCCGTGATCGCGAGAATGCCCACGCCAAGCGGCAGCGAAGCCGCCACGATCGACGCGAAGATCAGCACCAGCAAGATGAGCGTGATCGGCAGGGCGAGGATCTCGGCGCGGTTGAGGTCCTGCTCGAGGGTCGTGTTGAAGGCCATGTTGATCGGCACCTGGCCGGTCGCCACGACGTTGAGGCTGCCTGGATGGATCTTGGCGAGGATCGACGAGAGGTATTTCTGCGCGCCGACGCTATCGTCCTTCAGGTCAACGACGACCAGCGCCTCATGCTGGTCACGCGAGATATAGCTCGCTTGCGCAGCCGCCGGCACCGAATACGGCGTCTTCGTTCCGGTGACGCGGGCATCGCTTGCGAGCGGCTCCAATGCACGCTCGACAGACGCCTGGAACAGGGGGTCGGTGGCGTTAAGGGTCGGACTGCTGAAGATCAGTAGGAACGAGGAGCCGGTCGCGGCTTTCTGGGGCTGGATCTCATCCGTGATCAGCTTCTCGGCCTGACCCGCAAGCAGGCTGGCTCCGAACCCGCCATTGCCGGCGAGCGTTCCGCCGGTGAATATGGCCGCGATCGACAGCCCGAGCAGCACCGCCGAGACGACAAGGGTGGCCCATCTGAACCTGTAGACGAATCGACCCCAGCGTGCGAACACGGCCACCAAAGATACAGGCCGG
>DASVEP010000030.1:0-2483 GCA_036380475.1 Candidatus Dormiibacterota bacterium | reverse complement strand
TCCGCCACCTTGCTGTTGGTATGGATCTCTCCGCCCAGGCCGGCGAGATGCTTGGCGTACACGTTGACCAGGTCGGCCTCGACCATGGGGAGGATCTGAGGCAGCATCTCGAGGACGGTGACCTTGCTGCCAAGCGCCGCGAACATCGCCGCGAATTCCATGCCGACGACGCCGCCGCCGATCACCGCGAGTCGGGGCGGTATGGCCTTCAGCTCGAGGATGGCGTCTGAGTCGATCGTCAGCTCGGCGCCCTTCAGAGGAATGCGGGAGACAGCTGACCCGGTGGCGATCACGATGTTCTTCGCCAGCACGCGATCGCCGGCCACGTCGACGGCACCGCCGCCCGCCAGCTTTCCGGCGCCCCGGATCGTGGTCACGCCGCCCGCCTTGAGCAGGCCTTCCACGCCTTTGACGAGCTGGTCGACGACGGCCGTCTTTCGCTTTTGGGCGGCGGGCCAGTCGAACGCGATGTTGTCGGCCACCACACCGAACGGGGCGCCACCTTTGGCCAGCGTGTAAAGCTCGGACGACTGCAGCAGGGCCTTTGTTGGGATGCAGCCCCGTACGAGACACGTGCCGCCCATGCGGTCCTTCTCGATGATCGCCGTCTTGGCGCCAAGCTGTGCCGCACGGATGGCGGCGACGTACCCACCCGGGCCGCCGCCGACGATCACGACATCAAATGAATCAGCCATATAGCTCCGAATGTCCTCTCCCCCGTCGGGGAGAGGCCCGGTGTGGGGGTATCACGTCTTTCTATATCCCCTATCAGCGTTGATTATGCCGACCGGACCAGTTACCGCGCCGAGCGAGAGCCGTTCGGGACGTACCGATTGGTGATCGGCATGCGCCGGTCACGGCCGAATGCGCGGGGCGTGATCTTCACGCCTGGTGGCGCCTGGCGGCGCTTGTACTCGCTGCGATCGACCAGCTGGATCACTCGCGCCACTGTTTCGGGCCGGTGCCCGGCGCCGACGAGCTCTTCGGGGGTGAGGTCCTCTTCCACATATCCCTGAAGGATGGGGTCGAGCTCGTCGTACGGCGGAAGGCTGTCCTGGTCCGTCTGCCCCGGTTTGAGCTCGGCCGATGGCGGCTTGGCGAGGATCCGGGCGGGAATAGCCGGGCTGAGCGAGTTGCGGTAGCGGCTCAGCTCGTAGACGGTCGTCTTGAAGATGTCCTTGAGCACCGCGAAACCGCCGGCCATATCGCCGTACAGGGTGCCATAGCCGGTGGCGATCTCAGACTTGTTGCCGGTCGTGAGCACGATGTAGCCGAACTTGTTTGACAGCGCATGCAGGATGACCATGCGGATGCGGGGCTGCAGGTTCTCCTCGGCGACGCCAGGTGTGGTGCCCTGGAACACGCCCGCGAGGATCTCTTCGAACGCGTTGTGCGCGAGCTCGATGGGGAAGTCGAGCAGCTGCGTACCCAACGCCTCCGCCACGAGCCCGGCGTCCTCGAGACTCTCGGGCGACGTGTAACGCGAAGGCATCCGCACGCAGATGACGTTTTCGGGTCCGATCGCGTCAGCGGCCACTGCAGCCGTCAAGGCCGAGTCGACACCGCCAGACAGTCCGATGACAACTTTGTGGAACTCCTGCTTGCGAATGTAGTCACCGGTGCCCAGCACGACTGCTGCGTAGATCTCGGCCGCGCCGTCGAGCGGCGTTTCGATGCGAGGGACGATCTTCGGCCTGGGCCGCCCAGTGGGAGATTCGGTCAGGAGCACTTCGTTGACGACGAGCTCGAGTCGCGCGGCGCCCTCGGCCTCGTAGTGGATCTTTTCGTGGGGCCGGTGATATGCCGTCGCATCAAGGTCGACGTCGTACATCAGCATGTCCTCGCGAAAGGAGGCGGCGTGCGCGAGAAGATCGCCATGCGGTCCGAAGATGACGCTGTTGCCATCGAAGACGAGCTCGTCCTGACCCCCGACCTGATTCACGTAGGCGACGAAAGCGCCGTAGTCGGCGGCCCGGCCCGCCACCATTTCCTCGCGCGGAGCCCGTTTGCCGGCGTGGTACGGCGAGCCGTTGATGTTGATCAGCAGGTCGGCGCCGTGGTGAGCCTGAAGCGCCATCGGGCCGGACGGGTACCAGCAGTCCTCGCATACCGATATGCCGACCCGCACGCCCAGGAGCTCGAAGATCGGGCAGCGATGCCCGGGGGCGAAATAGCGCTGCTCGTCGAACACCCCATAGTTCGGCAGGAACACCTTGTGATAGACGGCCTTGATCTCGCCGTCGTTCAAGAAGGCGGCGGCGTTGAACAGGTCGCCCTCCTCATCGTCGAAGCCGACCACCGCGGATATGCCTTTGGTGGCCTTGGCCACGACCCCTAGCTGTTTGATGTTGTCGCGCACGAAACCCGGCTTGAGGACGAGGTCCTCGGGTGGGTAGCCGGTGAGGGCGAGCTCGGGAAACGCGACGATGTCGGCGCCCTCGTCGCGCGCGCGTCCGATCCAGTCGACCATCAGCCGCGTGTTG
>DASVEP010000029.1:0-17634 GCA_036380475.1 Candidatus Dormiibacterota bacterium | reverse complement strand
CGTGACAAGGAGCACCTCGCGATTCTGTACGTCACGCACGACATCGCTTCCGCGCGATACCTGGCCGACACGATCACGGTCATGTACGCGGGCCAGGTCGTGGAGTCGGCCCCCAGCGTGAACCTGACCGACAACCCGGCGCATCCGTACACGCAGCTCCTGCTGTCGGCAGCACCGGACCCAGATCGAGCCACTCCGCCGCACCTCGAAGAACGCGGAGCACCACCGAGCCTCAGCGCTCCGCCGAGCGGATGCCGCTTTCATCCGCGCTGCCCCTACGCGATGGATATCTGCAAGCGCGAGGTGCCACCGCCCTTCGCGATTTCGTCGGGCCACGTCGCTGCGTGCTGGCTGCACGCAAAGCCCGCCGAACGAGTCGCCGGCGATAACGGCCTGTCAACCACCCCCGTCGGACTGCTGGACCAAGACTCGATAAAGAGGTGAGGAAGTATGGATGTGCGTCTGGCGTTTCGTTCGCCGCCGTCCGGTTGGAGCAATGGGGTGTCCCTGTGCGCGTCCCCGTCAGCAAATTGCGTCACGGAGGTGACAGATAGATGAATCGGCGAGTATTGAAAGGCCTGGTCGGGATTGCAGCGCTGCTGGTCGCAGTCGGCTGCAACTCGACCTCTACAACCACGGCGTCGGGAGGCAAACCCCTGATCGCTGAGGGGACCACCGGCGTCACGTTCTCCGAAGACTTCAACCCCTACGACCAGAACTCAGTCGCGGCTGCCATGAACACCCGGAGCATGGTGAACGAGCCGCTGATCGAGTTTGACCAGCTCGACGCCACAGCGGCCGGCACACACCCGTGGCTGGCCACCTCGTACGCCTTCCAGAACGGCGGCAAGGACCTGCAGGTCACAATCCGCCAGAACGTGAAGTTCAGCGATGGCTCGGCCTTCGGTCCGGCCGATGTCGCCGCCACCTTCAAGATGCTGCAGAACCCGAAGGCCAACACCCGCGGCGTTCCGACGCAGGCGTCGGACCCGACGATCAGCGGCAACAACGTGATCCTTCACTTCAACTCCGCGCAGTTCACGGGCCTGTTCAACATCCTCAGCAACACCTTCATCCTCAAGGCTTCGATGGCGAACCAGATCGCCGCGGACCCGACGATGACCATCAAGGTCCCGCTCGGCACAGGGCCGTTCATGCTGGCGAGCTACACGAGCTCGCTCATCAAGTTCAAGCCCAACCCGAACTACTGGGGCGGAACCCCGCCGGAGTCCGAAATCGACATCCCGTCCATCGCCACCAACGCCGCCGCGAGCGACGCGCTCGTTAGCGGCCAGCTGGACTGGGCAGGGAACGACATCCCCAACGTCTACGCCAACTACGTCAACCAGAACCCTCTGACCAACCACGCCTGGTTTGCGGCAGGCAGCACCGTCACGCTCTGGTTCAACCTGAACCCCGGCAACGGCGGCGCCACCGGAATCGGCGAAGTAGCGGTTCGCAAGGCGATCAGCTACGCCATCGATCGCAACGCGCTAGCCCTTCTTGGTGAGTCGGGCTACGAAAACCCCGCGAGCTCCTCGAGCGGGCTCATCCTTCCCAACCAGAACGCATTCCTGCCGACCGACGGCACCATGAAGAACGACCTGTCGACGAGCGGCAACGTGCCCGACGCGGCAGCGGCGAAGGCCGCCAACCTACCGGCGGGGATGGATGTGTACGACATCCTCAAGGCCGGAGGATGGGCACCTCCAGCCACCTCTCATTACGACTCCGGCACCGGGACGTTCAAGTCCGGCGGGAACTGCGATGGCAGCAACAGCGCCAACTGCTGGACCAAGGGCGGCCAGATCATCAAGTTCTCGGTCTACGACCCCGTTCCGTTCTCCGACTACTGGGAAAACGCCGCTTTGATTTCTCAGGAGCTCCAGCCACTCGGCATTGACGCGACTACGAAGCCCGCGCAGGGCTACTCCGACTGGAACACCAACATCACGTCGAACCCCTCCGGGTGGCAGACGGCGATCCACTGGGGCAACGGCGGAAGCATTCCTTACATCCAGTTCCAGAACTGGTTCGACAGCAAGGACGCGAACTCGGTAGCTCACTTCCAGGGTTGGTCGAGCGCAGACGCTGACGCGGCCCTCCGGAAGTACGAGAGCACCGACCCCGGCGACACCGCAACCCTCTACCCGATCGTTCAGCAGCTCGAAAAGATCATGTCGAGCGAAGTTCCTGACGCTCCGCTCCTCTATGGAGCCGACTGGAACGTGTTCAGCAGCGCGAAGTACACCGGCTGGCCGAACCAGTCGCACCCGTACATGAATCCCTCACCAAGCGACCCGCAGATGCCGTACATCCTCATGCAGCTCAAGCCTGTGTCCTAACGTCCGAGATTCGCGCCCATCGATCGATGGGCGGCCATGTCCGGCCGGCGCCTCGCCGGCCGGACTCCTCTTGCACAACCTAAGGAGAGTTGATGACGAGCGCCACCACGGGGATCCGCGGCGATGAGTCCGACCTGATCGGGCGGCTCACGCTGGAGCAGAAGGTCCGCCTGCTGACAGGCGCGGACTCGTGGCATATGAACGGCGAGAGTGCAGTGGGCCTGCGTCCGATCGTGATGTCCGACGGGCCGGCCGGCGTTCGCGGCACGCGTTTTGATTCGAGGAGTCCATCGACCTCGCTGCCTTGTCCGATTGCGCTCGGCGCGACCTGGGACGAGCAGCTGGTCCATGACCTGGCTTTCGGGCTTGGCCAGGAGACGCGGGGGAAGGGGGTCGACGTCCTCCTCGCCCCGACCATCAACATCGTTCGCACACCACTCAGCGGCCGCGGTTTCGAGTGCTTTTCCGAAGATCCCATGCTCACGACCCGTATTGCGGTCGCGTATGTCCGCGGCGTGCAGGAGGCAGGCGTCGGAGCGACCGCCAAGCATTACGTGGCTAACGATTCCGAGACGGAGCGCCGCACCTACGACGCTCGAGTCTCCGAGACCGTTCTTCGTGAGCTCTACCTCGTGCCGTTCGAGGCGTGCGTCGCCGAGGCGGGCGTCGCGTTGATCATGGCGGCCTACAACTCCGTAAACGGCGCTGCCATGACGGCAAACCCCGCGCTGCTCCGCGACCTGCTCAAAGGGGAATGGGAATTCGACGGCGTGGTCGTGTCGGACTGGTCCGCCACCAAGACCACGGTGCCCAGCGCCAACGGCGGCCTTGACCTTGTGATGCCGGGACCACACGGCCCGTGGGGTGACCACTTGATCGAGGCCGTACGGGTCGGCAGGGTGCGCGAGGCTGAAATCGACGACAAGATTTCGCGCCTTCTAGTGCTCGCTCGCCGCATCGGCGCATTGAACGGAAACATCGAAAGCGCTGCAGGGCATGGCAGCACGACGCACGCTGCGGCGGCAGTGGTCGACCCGGACCTTGTTCGCGAGGCGACGGCACGATCGTTCGTCTTGCTCACCAACCCTCGCAACCTGCTCCCGATGCGGAGCGGAAGCGTCCAGAAGCTCGCGCTGATCGGGCCCAATGCAGTCGATCCGCAAACGCAGGGCGGTGGCAGCGTGCGCGTGCTCGCGGTGGCAGGAAAAGGAATCGCAGAAGCAATCGGCGAAGCCATGGACGCTTTTGTGAGCGTGAGCCAGGGGTGTGTCACCACCGTGTTGACGGCGGCCCCAAAGGACGGCAGCCTCTACGATCCGGACAGCGGCGAAGCGGGCGTTCGGCTCGAGGTGCGAGTCGCCGATGGAAGCGTCATCTACGACGCACGCTTTCCGTCGAGCGCTGTCACCTGGTGGGACGGCCTCCCGGAGGCCGTGCACCTGCCCGGATCCGAAGTCGTAATGCGCGCCGGCTATCGCGCGGGAGTCAGCGGCCTGCACATGTTGGGCGCCGCGGGAGTCGGCGTGCTGCGCGTCTTCCTCGACGGCTCGCTGCTTGCGGAGTCCACCACCCTCACTCCGCGCGATGCGGTCGAGGCGCTCTCGAAACCGCCCGAGGTCCGCGTCCCGGTCCAGTTGCGGGCCGGCCAGGAGGTCGAGATCACCGTCGAGCACTGGCCCAACGCGCGAGGCAACCAGGGCGGTTTCGCCAACATGCGCCTGGGCATCGCGCCCCAACTCGACGCTGAGGCCCTTCTCGAGGAGGCTGTGAAAGCCGCGCGGGCCGCCGATGTGGCGGTGGTCGTGGTGGGCTCGGCCGATGGGGCCGAGAGCGAGGGCTACGACCGCGACTCGTTGCTCCTCTCTGGGCGCCAGGACGAGCTCGTGAGGCGAGTCGCTGCCGCCAACACCAACACGGTCGTGGTCGTCAACTCCGGCATGCCGGTGCTCATGCCCTGGGCGGAGGACGTCGCCGCCGTCATCCAGGTGTGGTTTCCAGGGCAGGCTTTCGGAGAGTCGCTGGCGGATGTCCTGACAGGGGCGCGGGAGCCCGGCGGCCGGCTTCCTATCTCCGTCCCGCGCGCCGAGGCGGATTCGCCCGTGCTCAGCGCGTACCCGGTTGCAGGCGAGCTCAGCTACACAGAGGGCCTGCTGATCGGCTACCGCGGCTACGACCGGACCGGCCCTGAGCCGCATTTCTCCTTCGGGCATGGCCTCGGTTACACCGAGTGGACCTACGAGTCCATGGCGACTGAAACCGAATCGGTCGCACCCGGACGTGACCTTCCGTTGGTGGTCACGGTCCGCAACTCAGGCGAGCGCGCCGGCCGCGAGGTCGTCCAGGTGTATCTGGAAGGACCGGATGACGACCCGCGCCGCCCGCTGCGCGTCCTGGCGGCATTCGCAAACGTGAGCGTCGGCGCAGGCGAGCAGGCTGAGGCGCGCTTGACAGTGCCGGCACGCTCATTCGGGCGCTTCGACGAGAGCAGGCACGCGTGGGTATGGAAGCCGGGAACCTACACGCTGCGAGCGGGTCGTTCGTCGCGAGACCTCAGGTTGAGCAGTGAGGTGGTGATGCGATGACTTAGGAACGCACGAGTTAGGCGCTCGCGTACAGGAACTGCGACGGATCAGGTTGATGGGGAGATGAATCGATGAGCATCCGCAAATTGCTTTCGCGATGGTCGCTGGTTGTCCTCGCCTTCGCGGCGATAGGGAGCGGCTTCGCGACCGCCGCGCTGGCGGACAGCCCGGCGCCGTCCGGTTCGCCGGACTTCGGTCCCAATGTTCACATCTTCAGTCCGGGCACACCGCAGAGCGAGATCCAGGCGACTGTCGACGCCATCGCGGCCCAGCAGGTCAACAACGAGTTCGGACAGCAGCGCTATGCGCTGCTTTTTGAACCTGGCACGTACGGCACCAAACAGAATCCGCTGAATTTCCAGATCGGCTACTACACGATGGTCGCCGGCCTGGGGCTTTCACCGAACGATGTTGTCATCAACGGGTCGATCGACGTCTTCAACCGTTGCCTCGGCGCCAACAACACGAACTGTGTCGCGCTCGTGAATTTCTGGCGATCGATGTCGAACCTGACCATCAACGTGACCAAGCCCAACGGCTGCCGGGCTCGCGATTTCTGGGCTGTCTCGCAGGCCGCGCCGATGCGTCGGGTCCAATTCAACGGCGACGTGACGCTGATGGATTACTGCACTCCTCCGTCGTACGCGAGCGGCGGCTTCATCGCCGATTCGGTGTTCGCCGGCGGCATCGTCGTCAACGGTTCTCAGCAGCAGTTCATCGTCAGGAACAGCAACGTCGACCTGTGGACCAACGCAGTCTGGAACCAGGTGTTCTCCGGCGTCGTCGGCGCCCCAGCTCAGAGCTTCCCCAACCCGCCGTTCACCACGTTGGCGACAAGCCCGATAACTCGTGAGGCGCCGTTCCTGTACATGGATTCAGAGCACCACTTCAAGGTCTTCGTGCCTGCGGTTCAGCGCAACTCGAGCGGCACATCGTGGGCCGCCGGCCCTACGGCCGGGTCGTCGATCTCGATCGAAGACTTCTTCGTGGCGCGGCCGGTTGACTCTGTGTCCTCCATCAACCGTGCCTTGCGCCGCGGTATGAACCTCATCCTCACCCCCGGCGTTTACCCGCTCGAGCGCACCGTCGAGGTGACACGACCTGACACGGTCGTGTTGGGGCTGGGCTTTGCGACGCTGACCCCGCAGCACGGGCGCGTCGCGATGAGCGTGGCCGGCACTCACGGCGTGCTGCTTTCAGGCCTGTTGTTCGACGCGGGCGCGGATAACTCTTCTGTGCTTCTGCAAGTAGGCGGCCGCAACGGCGAGAACGACAGCCGGGATTCTGACCCCTCGGCTCTGCAGGATGTCTTCTTCCGCATCGGCGGAGCCGCGGCCGGCAAGGCCACGACCAGCCTGGTTGTCAACAGCGACAACGTGATACTCGATGACATCTGGGCCTGGCGCGCCGACCATGGCAACGGCGTCGGGTGGACAGTCAACACCGCGGACACAGGCGTCATCGTGAACGGCGACAACGTCACCGCTTACGGGCTCTTCGTCGAGCACTATCAGAAGTTCGAGGTCAAATGGAACGGAGATGGCGGGACGATCATCTTCTTCCAGAACGAGATGCCATATGACCCGCCAAGCCAGGCTGCCTGGATGGAAGCGCCTGGCGTCGACGGCTGGGCCGCAATCAAGGTCGGCAGCGAGGTCGAACAGTTCAAGGGTTACGGCCTGGGCAGCTACAGCTTCTTCAACCAGGGCCTCGACATCTTCGCGGCGCACGCCTTCGAGGTGCCTACCACCTTGCCAGCGGGAAGCCTCCACGACCTGCTCACGATCTTCCTCGACGCAACACACGGAAAGGGCGGAATCCTGCACGTGGTCAACGACGCGGGCGGCTCATCAACCATCGCCAACCCCGACACCCCGGTCGCGGTGGTGAGCTACCCGTAGGCCGACTGAGAACTCAATAGCCAGTAGCGAGGGCATCAAGCTCGGCTCGCGAGCTTGATCGCCCTCCTACACGCCTACGTCTTTGTTGGCGAACCTGTACGTGCCCAGCGCCAATACCAGCGCGGCCACCGCGAGGAGACCAAGCACGGACGTGAGCTGCAGCCCGTGCAGCAGCGGCGAGCCGTAGTAGTAGAGGGGGGAGAGCCTTAGCGTCGCATCGGGCAGGTTGAGCCCGGGACCGACGAAGCTGATGAAGAACCAGATCACGAGCAGGAAGCTCAGGAGGCCGGTGTCCACCGCGGCCCGAAGCCAGCCGGCGAACAGGTAGCCGATCGCTGCCACCAGCAGGCCGAGGGGGATCATCGAGAGCGCGGCTGCCGCCAGGTTGCCGCCGTCCAATGTCACGCCAGTGGCGGCCGAGGCTGCCGCGGTGGTGACCAGGGTCAGCACCGAGATGAAGATTGTGGCGGTGGCGATGGCGGCGAAGCGCCCGAGCAGAACGCGCACACGAGGCTGGGGGGTCGAGAGCACCAGCTCGAGCAGTCCGTCCTCCTCGTCGGCCGACCAGCGATTCGACTGGGTGACAGCAAAGGCCATCAGCAAGATTGGCATGAAGATGAAGAACGCGCTGAAGAGCGCGGCGTTGGTCGCGCTGTCGCTCCCACCCAGCTTCAGGAAGTCGCCGAGTGCCGGCGAGCTCTGCATCAGCGATCGCAGCTGAGCCGCGACTTGCTTGACGATGACGACCATCCAGGCAGACAAGCCGGCGATGGCCAGCGTCCACCACA
The DNA here is from genome assembly GCA_036380475.1 of Candidatus Dormiibacterota bacterium. Lineage (GTDB taxonomy): Bacteria > Chloroflexota > Dormibacteria > Dormibacterales > Dormibacteraceae > UBA10449. Next base: position 10,018 of record DASVEP010000029.1, on the reverse strand, counting down.
AGGTCGACGTCGCGATCATGCCGACGCTGCGTGCGTAGACCGAGCGGAGCGACCAATCGGATTGAGGCAACGCCCGTGTATCGCTGGTAGTCCGCCGAGGCAGCTGGAAGACCACACCACCCACATCGCGGCGCGCGAAGAGCCAGATGGCGGCCCCGCTGAGGATGACGGACAGACCCAGCATGACCAGGATCGCGCCGAAGTTGACGCCGTAACCCGGCACCAGTGGCTTGCTCAAGTTGTAGTAGTACACGGGCGAAAACTGGCTCAGCCACACCGTGTTCGGGACCACGCGATGGACCATATCGACCACGATGGCGACGAGGAGAATGCCCGCGGTAAAGCCGGACGCGGTGCGGCGCTCCTGCGTGAACTGCGAGACCAGCACGGCGATGGAACCGAAGACGCCACATATGAGGCTGAGGTTCACTCCGAACCAAAGAGCAGCTCCGAGGCTGAGCTCCGAGCTCACTTTCGACGAGCCGGCAAACGCCAGCAGCCCCACCAGGAGACCCATCGCGAGCAGCGCCGTCCACATCGCCGCCAGTTTCTCGATGGCGATGCGAACACGTCCGCGGGGCAGCGACAAGAGCACATCCATCGAGCCGCGCTCCTCTTCGCCGCGCAGCATGCCGGTGCCGGCGAGGAGCGGCCAGATGACGACGACGAGGATCGTGATTCCGTACTTCCACGTCGCGTAGCCCCCGGCGGTGTCGATCTTGATCGGCTCGGCGATCCAGGCGAACGAGGGACCCAGCGACACCACGGCCGCCTTCGCGGCAGGTGTCGCGAACACCGAAGGGATTGCAGCGAACACCGTGGCCATCAGGGCGCCCAATCCGAGCCCCCAGCCGAGGATCGGGACGCGGAAGTCGCGAAGTGTTTTGAGGTAGATGCTCCTAAACACGAGCGGCCTCCTTGAGCAGCTGGCCGTCGCGCTCGTAGTAGCGAAGGAAGATGTCCTCCAGGCTTGGCTCATAGCTGGTCAGCGACACGACCGGGTATTGCGCCGCGGCCTTGATCACCGCGTCGGCCGAGCCCTGTATTGCGAGGCGGACCGTCGAGCCGTTGGCCAGAGTCTCAACCGTGGTCACGCCGTCCAGCGTCTCGAACGCCGCCGCCGGCACCGGGTGCGCGAACGTGATCGTGATCTCGTAACGCTTGATGTCCGTGAGCTCGTGCACACCGCCGATACGCACAATGCTTCCGTCGCGAATGATCGCCACGCGCGTGCAGGTCTTCTCGACCTCACTCAAGACGTGCGACGACAAAAACACGGTCCGCCCCTCTTGACGTGCCTCCTTGACCATCCCGTCAAACTCCTGCTGGTTGAGCGGGTCGAGGCCGCTGGTGGGTTCGTCGAGGATGAGCACACGCGGGCGATGCATGAATGCCTGGATCAGGACGACCTTCCGCTTGTTGCCCGTTGAGTACTGGCGGAACTTGCGGCTGGTATCGAGGTCCATCCGCTCGATCAGCGTCTTCAGGTATGCGCGGTCGACGCCGCCGCGCAGGTTCGCGAAGTACTCGAGGATCTGACCACCTGTCAGATTCCGATCCAAGGAAGGCTCACCAGGCACGTAGCCGATAAGCCGCTTGATCTCCAGCGCCTTGTCCCAGCAATCCAGCCCGGCGATCCGCGCACTGCCGGCGTCGGCGTGCAGGAGCGCCATCAGCAGGCGGATCGTCGTCGTCTTGCCGGCGCCGTTCGGACCGAGGAAGCCGAAAGCCTCGCCCTCTTCCACCGAGAACGAGACATCGGCGATGCCGCGCTTTTTTCCGTAGCTCTTGGTGAGTTTGTCTACCTCGACGATCGCTGGCATGTTCAATACCCCCTAACCGAACCAGAAGCGCAGGGTCGGCTCGTCGGTAAGCGTCACCGACCCTTTGGGAACTCCCAGAATCCGCTCGAACGCATCGGTGAACGATTCGACTGTCCGCCTCGCGCGCTCGAACGTAATGGTGCCCGCCTGGCGGGCGATGAAGTCGTCCGCGACGATTTCTTGAAAGCCCTGCATGAGCGCGAGCAACACCTTCGTCGCCTCGTCGGGGGACGCGACCTGGATCGTGCCTTCCTTGACACCCTGTTTGACAACCACCGTGAGAAGAGGCAGGAGGCGGCTCGCACTCAGGCGACGCAGCTTCTCGCGGACGAGCGCGTTGGCGTCGGACTTCCACACTTCCATGACGGCGAGCACCAGCTCTTTCTGCTCCGCCTTGAAGCGGGCGATGCTGGCGAAGACCTTCTCAAGCTTTCGGAGGGCCGGCAGCTCAGGGTCATCCAGGATGGCGGGGATGCCGGCCATGCCGGTGTCGGCAAACCGCTCGATGACCGCCTCGAGCAGAGCCAGCTTCGAGTCGAAGTAGTGATAGAAGGCTCCCTTGGAGGCCTCGAGCTCATCCAGCAGGTCCTGGACGCTCATCGCCTCGTAACCCTTGGTCTGGATGAGGCGCTGGGCCACATCCAGGAACGCCTCGCGGCGGACGGTATGGAGGGTCGGGTTCATCGTCCTGGCCATGCCTGAAAGCATAGCAGACCGACGGTCGGTTTATTTATTGCCTAATGGAGCGCGACGCTCACCCGCACGGTGATGTGGTCTGCAAAAAGCGGCAGCAACGGAGCCCACCCCGGGCTGGCATGAATCTGGATCGAGCTGCCCGGAAAGTCATGCGCAAGGCGCCTCTCAGCAGCGGCGGCGCTCATGCCTGTGAGCCGAGCGCGCAACGCGGACATCGCGGTTTGCGGCACAGCAATCCCGACGGCGTCGGCCGAGATCACGACCCCGACCCCGTCGGCGGCCGGCACGAACTGATACGTGGCCTTGATCGGGTCGGCGGTGAGCTGATAGCCAGGCGTGAGCCTTGGCTTCAGGGCAGCGCGAAGAACCGCCTGCGCGTCGGTATCAGAGAAGACGCTCGCACCTAGCTTGCCGGTGACGGTGAGGCTGAAGCTCTGGGCCTGGTCGCCCACCGCGTGATCAAAGGCGAGGTCGAACCCCGGGGGTCCTTCAGCGACCGATGTCATCCCGCCGGCCATGGTCTGCATGGTCGAACCAAGCTCGTCGGTGACCTTCGCCTCCAGGGCTGTTTGTGCGGCGTCCAGGTCAGACTGCTGGATGACTGGCGTCACGCCCGCGTCGGCGCCGCCGCTGACCGCCTGAAGGTTGAGGACGTTCAGGATTCCTGGCGGTCTGGGGTTGTTCGGGATCACGGTGATCGTGGCTGCCGCTGTGTTGCCGGCTGCGCCGGCTGCGCCGGCTCGGATGCCGACGGTCGCGTACTGGCTTCCCTTCTGCATGGCTGCCGTGGAGGTCGTCGCGTACCGAAAACCCTTGGTTGTGGCCACGATCGTCCCGGCGGGAAGTGTCGCAGGCTGGCACGGCGCGATAGCGGGACAGACGAGCAGGAACCTCACCTCGCCCGTAGCGACTGTCGCCGCAACCGGTGTTGAGCCCGTGGCGGTTCCTTGCGCGGTGTCGATGACCTGCACATCGATGTGTTTGACTACGAGGCTGCCCGCGCCGCCTCCATTCATGACGACTTTCGCCTCGAGCTTCTGAGGCGGGATCACGATCGCGATCGCCGCCGTCTCCGCATAGAGAAACGCAGTGATCGCCACCGACAGGACGACGAACGCGGCCAGACCGAATGCCGGCCACGGCCGCAGCCGAATTGCCCTCATGTTTACCCCGGCCGGTAAAGATACGCGAAGCAACGAACTATCGTGATGAAGGGTGCGCAAGGTCTATCGCGGGCGGGACATCGAGGTCAGCTTCGATCTGGACATCTGCATCCACGTCGCCGAGTGTCTGCGCGGGCAGCGCAAAGTCTTCGAGCTCAACAGGCGGCCCTGGATTCTGGCGGACGCGGCGGACGCGGATGAGGTAGCCGATGTCGTCCGCCGATGTCCAAGCGGCGCTCTGCTTTACCGGCGGCTAGACGGTGGCGCTCAGGAAATTCCCGACGGGCCGACCACGGTGACGCCGATACGGAACGGACCGCTGCTCGTGAACGGGAACATCGAGGTGCGGCGCGAGGACGGGAGCGTCGAGACTCTTCCTCGCGCGACTCTTTGCCGCTGCGGCGAATCGCTGCACAAACCGTTCTGCGACAACCAGCACCTGAAGGTCGGGTATCAGGCGCCGGCGATTCCTTTTCGAATTCACCTCAGCCCAGTGCGTCCTCGACTGGACAGCCCGATGAGCAAAGAAGAGGATCCGCGGGGCTCACAATAAGAGAAGGACGACCGGCGCGGATGCATCCGCGCCGGCCGTTAGTTTCCTAGCCGAAGCAAGCGGCAAGCGGAACGTTACGAACGTTCAGGTTGGTGTCCGAGCTGAACAGGCTTGCAGTCGAGCTGTCGAACGTGTCCTTGAATGCGGACACGCTGATCGATGCCGTCGCGCCGGCGGACTTCGTCGACGAATTTGCGTTGGTGCTGTAGCTGCCGCAGTGGAATGTGTTGTGGTCCTGCCCGATACCGGTCACGCCGAGTCCGGTCCAGGTCACGTCCAGGGTCATGGGCAGCGGTAGTCCGGGTCCGCCACCACCCGCGAACGGCGTCACGCCGGCCGTGATGCTTGATCCGGTCACCGGCTTACCAATGCCGGTGCAGATGTTGCCGGTCGTCAGGGTCGTGTGCAGAGAGGCGCTCTGCACGTTGCTTGCGAACGTGAAATCGGAAGGTTGCACGACGAAGCAGTCAGAGCCGTTGACAGTCGGGCTCGAGATGAAGATCTGAACCATCGTGCTGTTCTGCACCGTCTCCGGGCCGCCTCCCTTTGGCTTGAACGAGTTGAGGCCTTGACTGACGAAGACGCTTATCTGTGGCTGCGTCGGGTCGGAGCCGGCCGAGGCGTTGCCAAACGTCGTCTTGAAGGTGTAGTTGCCGGGCGGAAGGCCGGGGCCAGGGCCGCCGGCAGCCATCGCTGCCGCCGCCAGGGCCACGGAGCCGCAAAACAAGATGGAGAAGACGAGGGCGATTTTTCTGACCAAAGGCATGTCAAGTACTCCGAATCCAAGTGGACCCCCTCAGCTACGCGCCTTGGACGGCGGCGACCGTCTCGATACCACCTCCTGCTCTTTGTGCGATTCCGTTGGCCATTGAATGGTTCGAAGGAGCCAATGGTTACGCGGAGCTCGCGGCGATGGTTTCGTCCCAGGTCTGGATGTCGGCGCCGTTCGGATGATCGTTGACGTACTGGAAGGGTCGCAACAGCTCCCGCAGGGCCAGCTCGTAGTGGAAGGTGCCTGCCTCTTTCGCGGTGCCGGCGATGGAGAAGGTTGCCGACGCACCTGCCGCTAGATCGCCGCAATCGAAAGCGGAATGATCCGCATCTACGGTGCATGGCCCCGGATCGGTCACCGTGTGGCGCTCGAACCACTTGTCGGTCGAAAGAAATGTCAATCCGATGTGGGGGATGAGTGGTCCGGTGTTGGTGACGCTGACCACCAGCTGCGCGCGCCCGCCCACGACCCCGCTTTGAGTTGCCGATGCGTTCACGTTGGCCGTGAAAACTGTCGGTGTCTCGACGCATGCGGAAATGACGACCAGCGCGACCCCCAGCCCAATTTTCATTTTCGTTAACCCGATGGTCATTGAGGCCGGTAACCGGCGGGCTTATTGTGGACCCGTGACCCCGGTCCCGCCCGTAACGTCGCCATGCCCTGCGGCGTTTCAATTCCCCGTGGGGATCAGGCTCGCCGCCTTCGTTGTCATGCTCGCGCTTGCCGGCTGCGGGAGCTCGAACGGAGTCGCCTCGCAGCATAGCCCCACCCCTTCGATGGCCACCCCTTCGGCCATCGCTTCCGACAGCCCGTCGCCCACACCCGACCAGAGTCCATCCGCAAATCCAAGCCCATCGGCAAGCCCCGCAGCCGTCCCGACGTGGGCCGCGATGCACGCCACCTGCAGCGGTAGTCCTGCGGCGCAGGAGGCTCTGATCACCGTGCAGGGGTCGAGCCAGCTCGTCCTTGCGGACGTAACGGACGCGACGCACCCGCGGACGATCTGCACCATCAGCGGTCCCTGGAGCCCGCAGCTCGTAACCCAGGGCATGGTGTCGTGGTCGGCCTCACAAGGCAATCCAGGCTCCACCGGGCCGACCGTGATCGCAACGCTCGACGTGTTCACCGGGACGAGCGCTGTTGTGGCGAGCTGGACGGGCGGAGGGTTGATGGACGGCCTGCACGCGTGGAGTCCCGACCATTTCACGGTTGTGTATGTCACCTCAGACCCGACCGCGGTCAACGTTCATCTGTTGAGCGGCGGAGGCGACCGTGTGATGGCGACCTACGGTGCCGTCCCCGGGAGGGGCGTCAACCCCAACGAGGATGATTCCTTCATCGGCTTTTCGCCCGACGGCGCATATTTCGCGTTCGAGCAGACCTACACGAGCAGCGGTGACCACCTGGATGTCTGGAGCCGCTCGGGCCTCGTTTTCCAGCAGACCAACGCCACGATGGCGACTTGGGGCAGCACCGCCAGCAAGCTCTACTTCCGCCAGCCGAACGCGTCGATCGTTTATGTATGGGACTCGACCGGGACTGCCGGCAACCGCTCGCAGGCGTTCGGCCAGCAGCTCGCCTGGATCAAGCCACGAACCGATGCGGGCGATGACTACCTCGGTTTCACGGTTCGAGACTCGACCGGGATCCCGCAGGTTTGGCTGTACGGGCATGGCGGAAGGGCCGGCGGACAGCTTCCAAACGAGCGATCCACGCCGTCTTTCCTCAACTCGTCGACGCTGTTCCTGGTCGAGGAGGCTGCTTGCGGTTCGAACTGCGGCCTCGGGCCTTCGACGCAGCCCGACGGACGTTTTTTCACGTACAGCATCGCGTCCCAGGCCGAAACCCCGTCCAGCATCACGTCGGTGCTCGGTGCGTGGCCGCGACCCGGGCAGGTCTGATCTCGGCTTTTTGCGTCTGGCGGGGATGATGGGATGATGGCGGCGAGCTAAATGGACGACACCATCTCCGAGACCGAACCGACGACGTCCGAGCCCGTCGCCGAGACAGCCGAGCCGCCGGTCTTCGATGCCACGCCCTGGCCGGTGCCGCCGCGGCCGGCGCCCCGACCACTCCGTGTCTATAGGGCGTGGGGACCGCGGTTTTGGACCGCCGCGCTCGCTGGTGCGCTGCTCTTCACGGCCGGCGGACTTGCTCTTCTTTATCTGGACGACTCCACGGCCCAGAACAACGCCAACAGGCTCACCGACCAGAACCGATCCCTTCAGGCCCAGAGCAGGGCATATCAGGCGCAGCTGGTGACCACGCAGACCAACCTCACCGCCACGCTCGGCGAACTGGCGACGGTTCGCGCCGAGCTCGAGCATCCGTCCGTCACCATCTGGAACGTGCCCCAGGTGATCCCAGACAGCGGTTATTACCTCGCGGGCGGCGCGCCGGACACGTTCACGTATCACCTGGTGGCCACCTCGACCGGGCCGATGTGGATCAGCATCCTCACGCTCGAGGACTTTCACAAGGCGCTGGACTGCGTTCAGGTCGGTGCCGGGGTGACGAACTACTGCATGCACCATTCCGGCCACCCCGTGAACACGTTCCAGAATGTGACAACCGTCAACTACGACTTCCATCTGGCGGAAGGCTGCGCAGACTACGTCGTCGTTTTCACCGCGCCGAACAGAGTCACGGTCACACCGAACGTGAGCGTCACATACAGCCCAGCGCCCAAAGCAACAGGTTCCTGCGCCTAACAACAACCAAATCGCTTAAGTGATTGCGTCGTGGCGCAATGTTAGGCTACCCTACACTTTGTGATAGGTTCGGCGGAACTCATATTTAGGCGGCCCTAGGCTTTGGTCGAGACGGCTCGCCGCAGCGCTTTCACCCAATCCCAGGAGGACTACCTCAAAGCGCTGTACCACCTACGCGGGGACATGCGCCCCGTGCCCACGCGCGAGCTTGCCGCCCGCCTCGGGATCTCCTCGCCGTCGGTGAGCGAGATGGTCAACCGGCTCGTCGCGCAGGGTCTGGTCGAGCACGACCGATATCGAGGCCAGCAGCTCACACGCGAGGGACGAAAGGTGGCGCTCGAGCTGGTAAGGCACCATCGGCTCCTCGAGATGTTCCTCGTTCGGGTACTCGGTTACAGGTGGGACGAGGTCCACGATGAGGCGGAGCGCCTGGAACACGTCATCTCGGAGCGCATGGAGCAGCGGATCTTCGAGTTGCTCGGGCGCCCGGAGCTCGACCCTCACGGCCACGCGATCCCGAGCGTCACGGGAAAGGTCCGGCCCCCGAGTGAACGGGCGCTGAACGAGTGCCGGGCTGGGGAGAAGGTGATCGTCCAGGGCGTTTCGGACGACGACCCCGCAAAGCTCAGAGAGCTCGAGCGGCGGGGATTCCTACCCGGCACGCACATCGAGGTCGTGGCGGCGAGCGAGTACGAAGGCCCGATCGAGGTCCGCATCAAGGGCAGGCGCGTACGCGTTCCACTCGGGCTCGCTCGCGCGATGTTCGTGGAGCGGCGCTAGTCGCTTGATCCAGCCGCCGCCCCGTGGAGTAGTCGAGAAGCCGCCTCTCAGGACGGACCGCAGAGCGCCGGCGGTTGCGGCCCTCCCGGGCGAAGAGCGTGTGCTCCGCGCCGCCGAGAAGGCGCTCTCGGGCCAGACCCGCGGGCTTCGCGCGCTGCTTCCTTTTCTCGGCCCCGCGTTCGTCGCCTCTGTAGCATACGTCGACCCTGGCAACTTCGCCACCAACATCGCGGGTGGCGCCCAGTTCGGCTACATGCTGCTGTGGGTCGTCCTCGCGGCCAACCTCATGGCGATGCTCGTCCAGTCGATGAGCGCCAAGCTCGGCATCGCCACCGGGCTGAACCTGGCCGAGGTGTGTCGCGAGCGCTTCCCGTTCCCGGCGGTCGTCGGCCTGTGGATCCAGGCCGAGGTCATCGCCATGGCCACAGACCTCGCCGAGTTCATCGGCGCCGCCATCGGGATCCATCTCTTGTTCCCGTCGATCCCGCTCTTCATGGCCGGCATCATCACCGGCTTCGCCGCGTTCGGAATCCTCTCCCTGCAGGCGCGCGGCTTCAGAGGCTTCGAAGCGGTGATCACCGTTCTGGTCGCCGTGATCGTCGGCGCATTCGCATTCGAGGTCATCCTTGCGCGACCATCGGCGAGCGAGGTGGCGACCGGTCTCCTCATCCCACGGTTCAGCGGCACCGAGAGCGTCCTACTCGGCGCCGGCATCCTCGGAGCGACCGTGATGCCGCACGTGATCTATCTGCACTCGGCTCTAACTCAGCGTCGTGTTGTCGGTGCGACCGAGGAGGAGCAGCGGAAGATTTTCAACTTCGAGAGGTGGGACGTGGTCATCGCCATGGGCCTCGCCGGCGTCGTCAATGTCGCGATGCTCACGCTCGCCGCCGCTGCGCTTCACGCGCACAACATCCGGGTCCAGGATCTCGACCAGGCATTTCACGCGCTCGGCCATACGCTCGATCACGGAGCCGACATCTTCTTCGGGCTAGGACTGCTGGCTTCGGGTCTGTCGTCTTCCTCGGTGGGAACGCTGGCCGGTCAGGTCGTGATGCAGGGCTTCATACATCGGCAGATCCCGCTTTTCCTCCGGCGCACGATCACGATGATCCCGGCGCTTGTTGTCATCGCAATCGGTGTCGATCCTTCCCGCGCGCTGGTGCTCAGCCAGGTCGTGCTCTCGTTCGGGATCCCGTTCGCGCTGGTCCCGCTGCTCTTGTTCTGTCGCGATCGCGGCCTCATGGGAACGCTTGTCAACAAGCGGTCGACGACGGCGATCGCGACATTCGTGGTCGGCGTGATCCTCAGCCTGAACGTGTTCCTGATCTACCTGCTGGTCACCGGTCGCTAGGCCGGCGTCCGGCTACTTTGGTCTAGCGGTAGTTCGGATCGCCCAGACGACCATGACCACGGCCGCCGCGGCCAGCATGAGCCCGCCGACGACCGGACCAAGTGGAAAGCCGCCCCCTACTGTCTCCAAATCTCCAATCTCCCCCGCCGACAATACTCGCAGAGAA
>DASVEP010000028.1:0-3454 GCA_036380475.1 Candidatus Dormiibacterota bacterium | reverse complement strand
AGGCCTGCAAAGCGCTGCGCGAGGAAGGCATCGAAACCGTGCTGGTGAACTCGAATCCCGCGACCATCATGACCGACGAGGACGTGGCCGACCGCGTGTACCTGGAGCCGCTCACGGTCGACGCGGTGGAGCGGATCATCGCCCGCGAGCGGCCGGACGCGATGCTGCCGACGCTTGGCGGTCAGACCGGCCTGAACCTCGCCACCGACCTCGCCAACGCAGGCGTGCTCCAGCGGCACAACGTGCGCCTCCTCGGCGCGACGATCGACACGATCCGCAAGGCCGAGGACCGCCAGGCCTTCAAGCAGATGCTGGAGGACATGGACGAGCCCGTCCCCGTGTCGCGCGTCTGCGAATCGATGGATGAGGTGCGCGAGTTCGCCGCCAGCACCGGCCTTCCGCTCGTGATCCGCCCCGCCTACACGCTGGGCGGCACCGGCGGCGGCTTCGTCACCACCGAATCCGACCTCGAGCGCACAGCACAGCGCGGGCTGGCGGCGTCGCCGATCCACCAGGTGCTTGTCGAGCGCTCGCTGTGGGGCTGGAAGGAGATCGAGTACGAGGTCATGCGCGACGCCGCGGACACGTGCATCACCGTCTGCAACATGGAAAACCTCGACCCGATGGGCGTGCACACGGGCGATTCCATCGTCGTCGCGCCGGCGCAAACTCTGTCCGATCGCGACCACCAGATGCTTCGCTCGTCGGCGATTCGCATCATTCGCGCGCTCGGCATCGAGGGCGGGTGCAACGTTCAGTTCGCGCTTGATCCGAAGAGCTCGACTTACTACGTGATCGAGGTCAATCCTCGTGTCAGCCGGTCGTCCGCTCTCGCGTCGAAGGCCACCGGGTATCCGATCGCACGTGTGGCGGCCAAGGTGGCGGTGGGCCGCCGGCTCGAGGAGATCCCGAACGAGATCACTGGACGCACGTTCGCAGCATTCGAGCCGGCCCTCGACTACTGCGTGGTCAAGATTCCGCGTTGGCCGTTCGACAAGTTTCCCGCCGGCGACAGGCGGCTCGGCACCCAGATGGCGTCGACGGGCGAGGTGATGGCGATTGAGCGAACCTTCGAGGGTGCGCTGACGAAGGCCATGCGTTCGCTCGAACAGAAGCCGCCCGCCGCGGCGGAGCTCGAACGACCGGAGCTCATCGACCAGCCGAACGACAGGCGGCTCTTCGCTCTCGTGCACGCCGTCAGGAACGGCGCCGAGCCCGCCGCCCTGGCCGCGCGGAGCGGCATCGACCGCTGGTTCATCGACCGCATGGCCACGATCGCGCGATTGGAGAAGGAAGGCGATGTCCGCGAGCTGCGGCGCGCGGGCTTCTCCGACACGATGATCAGCGGGCTGCGCGGCGAAACGGTCGAGCGGAGTGTGCCCACTTACAAGCTGGTGGACACGTGCGCGGCCGAGTTCGAGGCGGCCACCCCGTACTACTACTCGTGCTGGGAAGAGGAAAGCGAGAGCGAGCCGGTCGACGCACGCACCGCGCTCGTGGTCGGATCCGGACCGATACGCATCGGCCAGGGCATCGAGTTCGATTACTGCTCAGTCCACGCAGCGTGGTCGCTTCGCGAGGCCGGCGTGCGCGCCGTCCTGGTCAACTCCAACCCCGAGACGGTGTCCACGGATTTCGACACGTCGGACCGTTTGTACTTCGAGCCGCTCGACATCGACGGCGCCGCGCAGGTCGCCGACGTTGAGCGGGTCTCCGGCGCGCTCGTCCAGTTCGGCGGCCAGACCGCCATCAACATCGCCGAGCCGCTCGAGGAGCGCGGGGTGCGGATCCTCGGTTCGGCTGTCGACGCCATCGACCTCGCCGAAGACCGTCGTTCGTTCGCCAATGCGCTCGACGCCATAGGGATCCCTCAGCCTCTCGGAGGGACGACCACCACTGTGGAGGAGGCGGTGCTCATCGCCGAGCGCGCCGGTTATCCCGTGCTAGTCCGGCCGTCATACGTCCTTGGCGGCCGCGCGATGGAGATCGTCCACGACCGCCGCGAGCTTCACCGCTACATGGCCTGGGCCATCGGCGCGATGCCGAAGGGAACCGTGCTCGTCGACAAGTACCTCCAGGGCGATGAGGTCGAGGTCGATGCGGTCACCGACGGCGACACGGTGGTCATCCCCGGAGTGATGAAGCACGTCGAACGCGCGGGTGTGCACTCGGGCGACTCGTATGCCGTCTACCCCGCACCGGGCCTGGAGCAAAAAGAGCTCGATGACGTCGTCGATTACACGGTTCGCATCGCCCGTCACCTGCGCTTGCGCGGGCTCGTGAACGTGCAGTACGTCGTCCACCGCGGCAAGGTCTACGTGCTCGAGGTCAATCCGAGGGCTTCTCGCACGGTTCCATTCCTCTCGAAGGTGACCGGTGTGCCGATGGTCGACATGGCGACTCGGGTCATGCTCGGCGACAAGCTCTCGGACCTCGGCTGGAGCACGGGATTGGTCGCTCCCCGCGACCTCGTCGCCGTCAAAGCCCCGGTTTTCTCCATGAACAAGCTGCCCGCCGTCGATTCGTACCTCGGCCCGGAGATGAAGTCCACAGGCGAGGCAATCGGCATCGATCACGCGCTCGTGGGGGCCATGCGCAAGGCGTTCGCCGCATCCGGTGTGGTCGTGCGGCCGGGCGGTGGCGTGCTCCTCACCATCGCCGATGTGGACAAGCCGGAGATCTTTCCGATCGTCTCGCGCCTGGTGCAGATGGGCTGTTCGCTGGTGGCCACAGAGGGCACAGCCCGCGCGCTGCATGCAGCCGGATTCTCGCCGCGGGTCGTGGCCAAGATCGGCGAGGAAGGCCCGACCGTGCTCGACGCGATCACGAGTGGCGAGGTCGACCTCGTCATCAACACGATGTCGAACATCTACGCAGACTCGGTCGAGGCCGGCGGCCCGGTGTTCAAAGACGGCTTCGAGATCCGGCGCGCGGCAGTCGAGCGCCGCATCCCTTGCCTGACCTCGCTGGACACTGCGGCCGCGCTTGTCGAGTCGGCCGCGATTGCATCCGGCGAGATGGAGGTTCGGACCATCGACGAGTGGAGGAATGGTGTTCCTGCTTGACGCACCTCTGGTTTCGCGCCGAGAGGTCGCCCGCGGAATGTTCGTCCTCACCTTCGACGCAGCCCCCATCGCGCAGACCGTTCGCGCGGGCCAGTTCGTCAACATCGGCTGGTCGCCAGGCCCGCTGCTGAGGCGACCGTTCTCGGTCTACAGGACCGAAGGCGACCGCATCGAGGTGATCCTCAAGGCCGTCGGCGCCGGCACCGCGCAGCTGCTGGCGATGACACATGGCGACAAGATCAGCTGCCTCGGTCCGCTGGGTCACGGCTTCGACCTGGCGGCAGGACCGCGAACGATCGCGCTGGTAAGCGGTGGCCTGGGCGTGGCGCCGATGCCGCTGGCGGCGCGGGAGGCGCGAGCCGCGGGCATGCAGGTCACCTGGGTCCACG
>DASVEP010000027.1:0-26225 GCA_036380475.1 Candidatus Dormiibacterota bacterium | reverse complement strand
TCATGATCAGGATCGCGACCGCACCGCGCGGCACCAAACCGTCGTCTTAGTGGACCTCACGTCCTGGCCGAAGAAATGGAACGATGCCTCCTTGAGGCAGATCGCGACGTTGCCTGAGTTTTCGCGATCCCGACCGTGGTCGCTTGTGGGCATGCTCGCGCTCGGTGTGGTCGCAGGGGCTGCTATCGGGACCTACGCGACTTCGAGACGGTCACTCAGGAGCCGGCTCGCGGCCTACGTCCATCGGATGGGTGACGAGCTGGCCGGCACCGGCAGCCCAGAGCCGCTGAAAACAGTGGCGACCGCCACTGCGTCGCATTCGAATCACCGCCGCAAAGCGGCCGCGAAAGCCTAGGCGCCTCGAGCTGCTTCGGCGCGCCGGCGCCTGCCCACCAGGGCGCCTGCTATGACCGAAGGCAGCGCGATCAGGAAGTAAGCAAAGCCGGCCAGGCTCGATTGGTCGGGCAGCAAGAACGCGACGAGAGCTGAGAGGAGCCCGACCGCGGCGGTGGACCCATACAGCCATATCGCCGCCTGGGCCTCATAGATTCGGAGCGGACTCAAGTCCAAGGACGCGCGTGAGCGGTAGGCGTGTCCGTAGAGCAGGGTCAGCACCACGAATACAGCCGCGAAGCCCACGCCATAGATCACGAACAGCTGCGGCGCCTGCGCGGTCGTAATCTGCGCCTGATTGGGGTTGAACACCGCCACGTACAGAAATTTCAACGGATAGACGTAGACGAGGACGACGAACAAGAGCACGAGGTTCAAGATCACGACCCAGGCGTCCTCGAAGTCATAGCGGCGGAAGTAGGTGTACTGCGCGTACCAGATGTACGCGAGCAGGCCGAACGTCACTGCGAATGCGGGGATGCCCGAGAGGCTGCGGAGCAGGTCGTTGAATGTGGTCGGGACGGCGAGGGAAACGACCAGGAGGGTGATGGCGAAGCCGAAAACGGCGTCGCTGAAACCCTCGAGGCGGGAGACGTCGCGACGGACCGGTCCCGCAGCGCCGTCGGTCATAGCCCGCTGACCGCGGCCGGGCGCCCGAGAAAGCGACCCAATCGGCGGGCGGCTTCCTCGACCGCTTGTGACTCTGTGCGGTCCATGCGGTGCATCGTTTTGATCTCGACGATCAGTCGGTCTCGAACGAATGCCCGGCGCCAGGCGCCGCGCACGCGGCCGTCAATCGTGACGATATTGGAAAGGATGCTCCCGAACGAAAAGAGCGCGGGATCGAAGCTGTGATCGGGATGCAGCGCACCGGCGCGGTCGCGATAGCCGACCGTGTACTCGTCGAAATTCGGCAGCAGATGAGCGACAACTCCCTTGTGGTTGACGCGAGGTGCGTCTGCGCTAGACCAGAGATCGGTCCCCTCGAAGACCTCGTGCTCGAGCGCCGGCCCCGCCGCGGCGATACCGGCGCGCGCATCGGCCATGGTCAGGCCTGACCACCAGACGAAGTCCTGGACCTGGGCCGGCCCGTGGCTCCGGAAGTAGCGCAGGGTGAGCTCGGCAACGGCCTCAGCGCGCTTCCAGGCGCGCCCTTTCGGCGCCCGTTCGTCGAGCAGCGCATAGGTGTGCTGCTTGCCGCGGCGAGGCCCGCTTACGATCACCCCCTCGAGCTCGGCGCTCATGAGGAGATGGGGCAGACGCTGGCCCGCAGGCGAGATATTCGCCGCATCGAGGACCTTGCCGAGCTCGGGGCGTGTCATGTGCCCGCGGCGCGCGAGCGCGGATCGAAAAGCGACCAAGGCACGGGCGATCGTGTCGTCGTCCAGCTCGAGCCGGCCATACCGACCAGCAAGACCGCGCCGAATCTTCGGGCCGGTCAGCGCGAGCAGCCACCGGATGTCTTCCGGAACCACGAAATGCCAGGTCGGTCGCATGACGTGCGTGCGGAGGATCGCCCCCTCGTCGTATAGGCGGTCGATCACCGCATCGGTCACGCCGCGCGTGCGCTGGCCGAGCGCCCATTTGGCCCCGCCGTAGTCCTGCGACTGCACGGCGCCCAACCACCGGACGGCATCCACCGGCGAGGCGAATGGCTTGCCGGTGAGACGCTGGGTATGCAGTCGCCGGCCGGCAATGCCGGCAACCTTGTCCACGCCGTCAGCTGCGGCTCTTCGCACCCATTTCGGCGCCCTGCTCCACAGAGGCAAGGAAGCCGAAGAACACTTTGCACCATCGCTCGGCGGCGTCGAACAGAGGACCGTGCCCAGACCCATCAAACATCTCGATCTGCACGTGGCCGCCCGCAGCGCGATACCGCTCGAGAACGTTGTGGATCTGGGTCACCATGGGCTGCGGGGGAAACGCATCTTCGCCCGGCCATCCCGGCACAACGCCCAACTTTCCGAGGGTGCCCATCTCCCAGGCGGACCCGTCGGCGACCACGATGTCGGCGGTGCCGTGCGTCCACAGGATCGGGGGCTTGGGGTCGACATCGACGATCCCGGCCCAGTTGCAGTATTTGCCGGACAGCGCGTTGAGGATGCCGCGTGTGCCAGGCGCGATTCCAGGCCAGTTGGGCGACGCCGTTGAATCGCCCGGGTAGCCGTCGTCGCCGGTGGCCGACTTCAGTATCTCGTCGACGAGGATGTCCTCCCGCTCCGCGGGCTCCCTATGCGAAGTCGCCCAATACGAGGTGTTGAGGACGTTGCGCGGCGAGAAAGGCGAATCGGACGACCTGTCCTGGGCGGCGATGAGCTTTGTGAAATCGGGGCTCCCGGTCCCACCGCCGGACCCGGCGTAGTCGGGAAAGCATGGAGTTCCGTCGAGCCGGATGCCGCCGAAACCAAACGGCGAAACCGGGTCGATGAACGTCAGCGAAGCGACCGGTCGGTCCTCCGCATAGTTCGCGATGGCGGCGCCACCGGTCGACCATCCGACGAGGTGCACAGGTCGCGTGATCTGCAGCTTGCGCACGAGCGAGAAGGCGTCGTCGGCCCAATCGCGCAGGCCGCGGGTGGCGTCGATGGGAACGCGCTCGGTGTCTCCGAATCCCCGCATGTCCGGCGCGATGATCCGGTAGCGCTCCGGTGAGCCAGGCATGAGGTGCTCGAAGAAGCGGCCAGTCGCCAGGTTGCCGTGGATCATCACGACCGGGACCCCATCGGCCGGTCCCGACTCCAGATACTGCATGCGAAGGCGATCCGTCTCAACACTCTGGGAGCGCACACCGGGTAGAAGATTCATGACGACAACATAGCGCGGCCGGCTCTTAGACTCCGTCGAGCAGGGAGCTCAGTAGCGATGGCAAGGAGTTGGGCATGACGGCATTCACAGGCAAGGGGCCTAAGCACGATTGGCGTTTTCCAGGCGAGTCGGACCAGTACCGACAGGCTCGCGAAGAGCTGCTTGACGCGGAAGTCGACCTGCGCCGCCAGACCGAGGCTGTGGCGGCGCTCCGGCGGGTGCTGCCGCTAGGCGGCCTCGTGCCGACCGACTATGAGTTCGAAGAATGGGACACCAGAACGAACGCACCGAAAAGGGTGCGGATGTCGGAGCTTTTCGAGGGAGGCAAGGACAGCCTGTTCGTCTACAGCCACATGTTCATCCCCGGCAAAGCCGGCCTGCCGCTGGAGCAAGCCTGCCCTTCGTGCACGTCGATCATCGACGCAAACGATGGCGAGGCGCGGCACATAGACCAGAGGATCAACTTCGTGGTCGTGGCGAAGGTTCCGATCGAGCAATTCCAGGCACACGCGAAATCAAGAGGCTGGCGACACGCGAGGCTCCTCTCCTCACGCAACAACACCTACAACATCGACTATCGCGCAGAGACCCCCGAAGGCGACCAGCTCCCGATGGCGACGGTGTTCGCGCGCCGGGACGGGAAGATCTATCACACGTGGAGCAGCGAGCTGTTCCTCGTCCCGAACGACCCCGGCCTGGACATGCGGCATGTCGATTTCATGTGGCCGCTGTGGTCCGTGCTCGATACCACGCCTGATGGTCGGGGCAAGGACTGGGGCGCGGAGCTCGACTACTCGGTCAAGAAGTAGAGGCGATGCGCTAACGCCGTGAGGCGGCCGGCACGTGGATGGGCGTCAGGCTGACCTCGAGCGCTTCTCGCAGCTCCTCGAACTTCGGCGGCAGCACCAGCCGCTCGCCCAGGTGCGCGGGGTCCTCGTCCACCGAAAAGCCGGGACCCATCGTGGCGATCTCGAACAACACGCCGCTCGGCTCGCGAAAGTACACCGACTTGAACCAGTAGCGGTCGATGACTGGGGTGGGCTGAGCGCCAGCAGCGATGGCGCGATCGCGCCATTTCACCTGCTCGTCGTCAAGCGAAGCCCAGGCGACGTGATGGACTGTGCCGGCGCCAGGAATACCGCGGTCGGTCGGAGCGGCGTCGAATACGTACCGGCCTCCTCGAGTCTCGCCGCGGGCCTCCCACGACATGCCGCCGTCTCGCTCGAACCCGAGTGCGTCCTCGATGAGCGCGCGGCTGGCTTCGGGATTGGACGTGTATGCCCTCACCTCTTCGAACCCCTGGATGGCGTGCTCGGCCGGAATCTCCGGATGCGACGCTGTCAGCGGTGTGTCCGAGGTGGCCACCACACGGAGCTCCAGCCCAAGGCCTTCCGGGTCGGAGAACAGGAGCGACCCCTGCGATCGCTCGCCGGCGTTGGCGCCGAGGCGCTGCTGCCAGAAATCGAGGGCGGCCTCGGAGCCGACCCGAAGGACGATGCGGTGGATCATGCCGCTGCCTGCACGGCCCGGACGCGCGCCAGGGTATTCGAAGTACGTCAGGTCCATTCCCGGGCTGCCCTTCTCGTCTCCATAGAAGAGGTGGTACACGGTCGGGTCGTCCTGGTTGACGGTCTTCTTGACCATCCTCAATCCCAGTGTGCCTGCGTAAAAGTCGACGTTCGCCTGCGCGTCGCCCGTGATCGAGCTGACGTGGTGGATGCCTTCGAGCTTCATTGCCGTGCCTCCATGGATTTCTGTAACTGCTTTACCCCATCGGGCTGGATCTCATTCCGGGAGGAAATTGTTGACGGGGCGGAGGCGCCGGCCTCGCGGGCTCGGAGGATGTGCACGTCCACACCCGCCAGCCGCCGGATCAGCTCGCTCGTCGTGTCCATCGGGCGCCATCGCGTTCGGCGGCGATGCCCCAGCACCACCTCGGTCGCCTGCGACTCACGAATATAGCGGGCCAGGGTTGCCGCAACGTTCGAGCCGTCGAGGCGGACGAACTCACCTTTGAGCTGGTGCGCAAGCGTCGCGTAGGCGCCCATCAACTGCTTCTCCTCATCCGACATCGTGCGCGTCCTGACCGTTACGACCGAGAACTTCGCCTCCTGGGTGGCTGCGTAACGCGCGACGGCTCGAATCCGCTCGTCCAAGCCTTTACGAACCTCGATAGACAGGACGATCCGTCCGCGGAACTCGAGCGGAGATTGGGCTGTCGGCAGGTAGGCCCCGAGCTGACGGTCGGTGTGATCTGCGGTCATCCGCAGCGCGGTCTCTCTGAGCATGTTCAGCACTGCCGGGCGCAGCTCGCGCTGCATTGCGACCGCCAGCTGCGCGGGCGTAAGGATGGAGTGCTCCCTGATGCGGTGGAGGAGCTCCTCAGGCGGCACGTCTTCGAGCTCGAGCTCGTCGATCAGGTCCTGCACCTCGTCGTCGAGCAGCGGTCCCGTCGGTGGCTCGCCGAGAATCTCGGCCACCGCGTTGGCAGCGCTGCGAATCGACAGGACATGCAACGTTGCGAGCACCGTGATCCCGGCCGCGAGCATTCTCGGCACCGACTCGATGCGCGGCCGGCCGGCGGTGTCGCGCCCGGCCAGGTCGTCGATGCACGCCACCTCGGGGTTTCGCGCGAGGACGGCCTCCAGGTCGAGCGGTCGATCGGCAGGCAGCAGACGGGATCCGCCGATGACCTCCAGCTTCGCCAGCGCCGACGCAGGGGGATCGTGGACGGCATAGGCGGCAACCACGACGTCGGTGCCGCGGGCAGACCGACGTCGCGCCTCGTCGATCATTGCGGTGGTCGTCCCGCATCCCGGTGCATAGCCGAGATAGACCCGCAGGATCGCCCGCCGCCGTCCTTCCGACGAGATCTGACGCAGAAGCTCGAGCGGGTCCGGCCGGTCGTGGGCCTGGCCGCTCATTTCACCACCCGAGCGATGACGTGGATATCGGCGTCTGGCAGCCCATCGATGATCCGGTCGACGAGGGTGGGCCGGAACCGATCCAGCCGGCCACCATGCCTGGTTTCGCCGAGGACCACGTGGTCGGAGCCGGCGTCACTCGCGGCCTGGATGATCGCCGCCGCCGGGTCCTGGCCCGCCAGCACCGCGAAGGAGCAGCCCAGCTGAGCGGCGAGCTCGCGATAACGGTCGACGTGTACGTCCTTGGCCTGGTCCTCGAGCACGGTCACCACCAGGCAGAAACCTCCGCGCCGGCGCGCCAGGCGTGCGCCTCGGCGCATCAAATCCTCGGTGGCGGCGCCTCCGGACACTGCGACGAGCACGTCCTCGGGCGAATCGATCACCGTACGCGAACGCGCCATCGAGTCCGCGACGAGTCGGAGTCCGATCTGTCGCATGGCGGCGAGGTTCCCAGGCCGGAAGAAGTTGGCAAGCGCCGTGTCGACCTTGTCCTTCGCGTACACGTTTCCGTGGCGCATGCGTTTGCGCAGCGCCTCGGGCGCGATGTCGATGAATTGCACGACGTCGGCCCCATCGAGCTCTTTGTCAGGCACCGTTTCCCTGACCACGACGCCAGTCACCCTCTCGACCAGGTCTTTGACGCTCTCGACGTGCTGGACGTTGACGGTCGAGATGACGTCGATGCCTGCGTCGCGAAGCGCCTCGACGTCCTGCCACCGTTTTGAGTTGCGCAGACCGGGCGCGTTCGTATGGGCCAGCTCGTCGACGAGGGCGATCTCAGGCTTCCGTGACAACACGGCCTCAAGGTCCATGTCCTCGAGCGTCGCTCCCTTGTAGGTGACCTTTACGCGCGGAATGACCTCGAGCCCATCCAGCAGCTCCACCGTCCGCGGCCGCTTGTAGGTCTCGACATAACCCACGACGACGTCGTGCCCCTGGCGCACCAGGTCGTGCGCCTCGCGCAGCATCGCGAAAGTCTTGCCCGCGCCCGGGGTGCCCCCCAGGTAGATCTTCAGCTGGCCGCGGTCAGCTTGCCTCGCCATTGTCCAGCGCCAGGTTGAGCAGGAGGACGTTCACATGTGGCTCGCCAAACACCCAAAGGATCCGGCCTGTCGTGTATTTATCGACCAGGGATTGCACCCTGACGGGGTCGAGGCCGCGGACCGCGGCGACCCGCGCTGCCTGGATCCTGGCGTTGGCGACCGAGATATCGGGATCCAGGCCGCTGAAAGAGGTGGTGACCATGTCGACTGGGACTCCGTCGACGATGTTCCGCTCCGTGGACACGATCTGCTGGACCTGGGCCTGCACGCGGTTGATCAGGTTCCGGTTCGACGGCCCGAAGTTGCTCCCCGCCGAGTTGTTGGCGGCGTAGGGCAGCGCGGCTCCGGTGGCGGGGTCGGTCGTCGCCGACGGTCGCGGGTGGAAATACGTGCTGTCGTTGGGGTCGAACCACTGGCCGATGAGCCTGGAGCCCACGACCTGTCCGCTCTTGTCTGAGACCAGGCTTCCGTTGGCCTGGTCGTGGAACAGCACCTGGCCCATGCCGGTGATCGCGAGCGGATAGGCAAGACCCGTGACCACCGCGAACACCAGCGTCAACCTGACCGAGATCAGGATTTCTCTTGGCAGCGATTTCAGCATTTGTCTTGCGATCTCCTAGGCGGAAAGGCCCACAGCCGTGACCAGAATGTCGATCAACTTGATGCCGATGAAGGGCGCGATGATTCCGCCGACTCCGTAGATGAGCAGGTTGTTGCGCAGCAGGGCGGCGGCGCCGATCGGCCGGTAACGAACGCCGCGCAATGCGAGCGGAATGAGGACGACGATGATGAGGGCGTTGAAGATCACGGCCGACAGCACGGCGCTGTTGGGGCTGTGCAGCTGCATGACGTTGAGCGCGTTCAGCTCGGGCAGCGCAACAAAGAAGATCGCCGGGATGATCGCGAAGTACTTCGCCACGTCATTGGCGATGCTGAACGTGCTGAGGGCGCCGCGCGTGATCAGCATCTGCTTGCCTGCCTCGACGATCTCGATCAGCTTCGTCGGGTCGCTGTCGAGGTCGATGAGGTTGCCGGCTTCTTTGGCCGCCTGGGTGCCGGTGTTCATGGCCACCGCGACATCCGCCTGAGCCAGCGCCGGGGCGTCGTTGGTGCCGTCGCCGGTCATCGCCACCATGCGGCCCTGCGCCTGCTCGTTCTTGATCAGCTCGAGCTTGTGCTCCGGGGTCGCCTGAGCGAGGAAGTCGTCGACGCCCGCCTCCTTGGCTATCGCCGCGGCAGTCAACGGGTTGTCGCCGGTGATCATGACCGTGCGCAGACCCATGCGCCGCAGCTCGGCGAAGCGCTCGCGGATGCCGGGCTTGACGATGTCCTTCAGGTGGATGGTGCCGAGGATCACCTTGTTCTCGCCGACGACGAGCGGCGTGCCGCCTGATCGACCGATGGCGTCGACCCGCTCGCGGACCTCCGCTGGAAGCGCCTTCTCGCTCCACCGTCCCATCGCGTCGTCTGCGCCTTTACGGATGACGCGAGAGTCGACATCGACGCCGCTCATGCGAGTGGTCGCGCTGAACGGGACGAATGTCATCTTGGCCCTGTCGTGGTTGTGACTGTTGGTGCCTAGGCGTCCGGCGAGTGCGACGATCGACTTGCCCTCTGGCGTCTCATCGGCCAGGCTCGCGAGCTCCGCTGCCTCGATCAGCCGATCCATCGCCACCCCCGGAGCGGGTATGAACTCCGAGGCTTGGCGGTTGCCATAGGTGATCGTTCCCGTCTTGTCGAGCAGCAGGGTATCGACATCCCCAGCTGCCTCGACTGCGCGGCCCGATAGCGCCACCACGTTGCGCTGCAGCAGGCGGTCGATGCCCGCGATGCCGATGGCGGAGAGCAGGCCGCCGATGGTTGTGGGGATGAGGCACACGAGCAACGAGATCAGGACCGTGATCGTGACCGTGGTTCCCGCGTAGATCGCAAAGGGCTCGAGCGTGACCGTGGCGAAAATGAAGATGATCGTCAGGGCGGCCAGGAGGATGTTGAGCGCGATCTCGTTGGGCGTCTTCCGGCGCGAGGCACTCTCGACGAGGCCGATCATCCGATCGAGAAAGGTCTCGCCAGGGTTGGCGGTGACGCGGACGACGATCCGGTCCGAAAGCACGCGCGTGCCACCGGTGACCGCGCTGCGGTCTCCTCCGGCCTCGCGGATCACGGGTGCCGATTCGCCGGTGATCGCGGATTCGTCGATCGAAGCGATCCCTCCGATCACGTCGCCGTCGCCGGGCACCACGTCGCCCGCCTCGCAGACCACGAGGTCCCCCTTGCGCAGCGCCGTCGAAGGAACCCGCTCTTCTTGGCCGTCGACAAGGCGCCGCGCGATCGTTTCGGATCGGGTCTTCCGGAGGGCGGCGGCCTGCGCTTTTCCACGGCCTTCCGCCACGGCCTCGGCGAAGTTGGCGAAGAGCACCGTGAACCAGAGCCAGACCGTGATCTGGCCGACGAACAGCTCGTTGTTGCTGCCGCTCGTGGCCGGCGCCCCGTTAAAGAGTCCGGCGATGAACACGACCGTGATGATCACCGAACCGATCTCCACCACGAACATCACAGGGTTGCGGGCCATCCAACGCGGGTCCAGCTTCCTGAAGCTGGCCGCGATCGCCGGCACGAGGATCGTGCGATCCGTAAGGCTGCTGCTGCGTCCCTTTCGTCGTTGTCGTTCCTGGACTTTCTCTTTCATCGCTATTAGTGGAGGTGGCCGGCCGCCAGCTGCAGCTGCTCGAGGATTGGACCCAGCGCTAGGGCGGGGAAGAACGTGAGGGCGCCAACTATCACCACGACTCCGATCAGCAGGCCGACGAACAGCGGCCGGTCGGTGGCGAAGGTACCGGCGCTAGCGGGAACCACCTTCTTGCCGGCCAGCGCGCCCGCGAGGGCAAGGATCGGGATCACCTCGAGGAAGCGCCCGATCCACATCGCTGTTGCGAGCGTCGTGTTGTAGTACAACGTGTTGCCGCTCAGGCCCGCAAAGGCGCTCCCGTTGTTGGCGGTGGCGGACGAAAAGGCGTACAGGATCTCGCTGAAGCCGTGCGCTCCGGTGTTTGTGGTCAGGCCGGCAAGGCCCAGCGGGTGGACGACCGAGATCGCCGTAAAGCCCAGGATGCTCGCCACGTCGATGAGCACCGCCAGCGCCGCGAGGCGGACCTCCTTCGACTCGATCTTCTTGCCCAGGTACTCAGGCGTGCGGCCCACCATCAACCCGGCGATGAAGACCGACAGGACGACGAAGACGAGCATGAAGTAGATGCCGGCGCCAATGCCGCCCGGGTCAACCTCGCCCAGCTGCATCTGGATCAGGGCGACGAGGCCGCCTATCGGGGTGAAGCTGTCGTGGCTCGAGTTCACGGACCCTGTGCTGGTCCCGGTGGTGGTCGCCTCGAACATCGCCGAGTAGGTCGGCCCGAAGCGAACCTCCTTTCCTTCCATGTTCCCGCCGGCCTGCGTGGACGTGTTCGACTGGTTGACGCCGATGGCGGTCAGCGCGGGGTTGCCCTGCTGCTCAGCGGAAATCGAGATGAACGTGAAGGCGACGAGCAGGAGGCCCATGGCGGCTCCGATGGCCAGGCCCTGCCGCATGCGACCGACCATCTTTCCGAAGGTCACGACCAGCGCGAACGGGATCAGGAGCTCGAGGAACAGCTCGAATTGATTGGTGAACCCGTTGGGGTTTTCGAATGGATGCGCGGAGTTGGCGTTGAACGGGCCGCCGCCGTTGTTGCCGAGGTCCTTGATCGCCTCCTGCGACGCGAATGGGCCGACTGCGATCGTCTGCGCAGCGCCTGAGACGGTGTGGGCGACGGGGTAGGAGGAGATGCTCTGGACCACACCCTGCGACAGCAGGATGAAGGCGACGGCGATCGAGGCGGGCAGCAGTATGTAGAGAGTCGCGCGCGTGATGTCGACGTAGGCATTGCCAAGCGTCTTCAAACTGCGGCTCGAGATGCCCCTGAACAACGCCACAGCCATCGAGATGCCCACGGCGGCTGAAAGGAAGTTGTGGATGACCAGCGCGACCATCTGCGACAGGTACGACATGGTCGTTTCGCCCGTGTAGTTCTGCCAGTTGGTGTTGGTGGTAAAGCTCACCGCGGTGTTGAAGGCTAGGTCGGCGGCTACGGGCCCGAATCCCATCGGGTTGAGGCCGAAGTCATTGAACGGCAGGTGCGACTGGAGCCTCAGCAGCGCGTACGTGAAAACAAAACTCACCGCCGACACCATCAGGACCGAGACCGTGTAGCGGATCCAGGTCTGCTCTTCGTCCTCTCCGACGCCCATCAGCCAGTAGGCGCCGCGCTCGAGGGGACGCAGGACCGGGCTCATGAACGTGCGCTCGCCCTTGAAGACCTTGACCATGTACAGGCCAAGGAACCAGGCGCCGATCGCAACCGCGATCCACGTGACGACTACGCCGATGATGTCGAGGACCGCTAGAACCTCTCAGGGAACAGCAGCGCGGCGAAAAGGTAGAGGGTGACTATCAACGCGACGACCCCCGTGACGATGTAAGGCAGCATCTAAGGCAGTCTCTCCAGGCTCTTCACGTAGAGCAGGCTCACGACGGCGAGCAATAGCGCCAGGCCCAGCATCCATGCATCGAGTGGCATGGATGACACGTTAGGACTCCGGGCATCAATGGCCCGTCAACGAAAAAGCAGCCGGGTCAGACGCTGGCGGCCTGACCGAACCTGTAGCCGCGGCTGCCCGCGGTGACGATGACCTCGGGGTTCTTTGGGTCCGCCTCGAGCTTGGTTCGCAGCCTCTGGATGAAAGTGCGCAGGTAGTTGCGCTCGTCACCGTAGGAAGGGCCCCACACCTCACGCAGAAGCGTCCGGTGGTCGATGACCTGGCCCGCATGGCGGGCGAGCGCCGCCAGCAGCCCGTACTCGGTCGGCGACAGGCGCACCTCGACGCCGGCCCGCGTCACGCTCCCACTGGACAGGTCGACGGTCAGATCGCCCCTGCGCACGACCGGCCCCGGCCGGCTCGTGGGCTGGGCACGTCGCAGGACAGCCCGGAGGCGCGCTAGCAGCTCGTCGGCGCCAAACGGCTTGGCCAGGTAGTCGTCCGCCCCCAGGTCGAGGGCGCGGACCTTGTCCTGCTCGGCGCCGCGGGCGCTGATCACGATCACGGACGGAATCCGCTTCCCCTCGAGGCTGCCGAGGATCCGCCACCCGTCGATGAACGGCAGGCCGATGTCCAGCAGGACCGCGTCGTAGGCGCCCGCCTGCAGCTCGCGCGCGCCGGCCGATCCGTCGCCCGCCACGCGGACGTCGTAGCCGTTTCGCTCGAGGACCGACCGAATCGATCCCCGCAGCGCCGCGTCGTCTTCGACGATGAGGATGCGGCTCATGCGGCGGCAGGGACCTCTGGCAGCGTGAAGCGAAATGTGGCGCCCGGCTCATTGCCTTTGTCCTCGAGGGCGACAGTGCCGGCATGGGCTTCGACGAGCCCTCGCACGATCGCGAGCCCGAGCCCGGTGCCGCCGCTCTTTTCCGATGCGTCCCCATCGCTGTGGAAGAAGCGCTCGAATATCCGCTCGCGCAGCTCGGGTGGCACGCCTGGCCCCTGGTCGATGACGCGGACGGTGATAAGGTCCGGCTCTTCTCGCGCAACAGAGATACCGATCGCAGTCTTCGGCGGAGCGAAACGATCCGCGTTCGACAGCAGGTTGTCGAAGATCTGACCGAGTCGGTCCCAATCGGCGAGCACCTCGACTGCAGCCGCATCGTGGTCCCAGGTCACGGTCCGTTCTGGCGACGAGCGCTTCAGGCGGTCTGCAGCCGCGGTGATCGCATCGCCGAGCGCAAGCGGCTCGAGGTCGAGCTGCAGCGCCCCGCCCTCGATAACGGTCATGTCGAGCATGTCATCGACGAGCGACTTCAGCCGGCGAGCCTCCGCTGCGATGGTATGCATGCGGCGCTGTGCCTCCGCGCCCAGCGGCGCGCCGGCCGCATCGGTGCTCTCGGTGAGGATCGTGGCCAGCGGTGTGCGCAGCTCGTGCGAGACGTTTGCGAGGAGCTCGCGGCGCAGCCGGTCGGTTTCGCGAAGAGCTCGTATCTGCTGCTCGCTGCGCGTGAGCCTCAGGTTGGCCGAGGCCGCCTCGGCCTGCTCCTTGTTGAGTCGGATCAGCTCGGTGTTCGTTTCCTGGAGCCTGCGAGTCAGGGCCTCAGCACCCAGGAGGGCACGGCGTCGCATCGAGGCAAGAAATCCGACCACGCTCGCGGTGACCAGGAACGCAATCAGGTTGACGATGTCCTGCTCGTCGGCGATCGTCAGCTGGCCCACCGGAGGGACGAAGAAATAATCGACCAGGAAGAAGCTGACGGCGGCGCTCGCGAGCGCCGGCCACAATCCACGCATGACACCGACCACGGCCACGAGGCCGAGGTAGATGAAGATGTAGTCCCGCTGGATCTGGTTGCTGTACCTGAGCAGGATCACGGTAACGAGCGCGGGCCCGGCGAGCGCAGCGAACCAGACCATCCAATCCACGGCGCGGAACCTCGATTCGGCTCGTTCCATCGACTCTGGTTGAACTCTAAGGCCGCCGATCCCCATGGTTTGCAGGGGGCGATTTGGGGGGCGTGGATGGTAGCCTCCTGAGGCTATCCGGCAGCCGGGAAGCCCAAACCGATGAGCAGCCAACCGGCCGTTGCGAGTGATCCTCGACAGAGGGAGGTCCGGGCGCGCGCCCTGGACGAAAACTTCGACGCCCAGCGGCGCCAGATCGGCGAGCGCGTGGCCGCTATGTTCCGCTGGATCTTCCTCGTGGTGCTTGCCGCCCTCGTCAACCTGACCCCGCTGACGGACGCACATTCGAAGATCACGGTTGACATCGCGCTTGGCATATGGGCGGCGATGAACCTTTTCGTCACCGTCGTGCTTGCAAAGGGCTTCCGGCCAGGCAAGCAGTTCAGCCTCACCACGATGACCCTCGACATCTTCTTCGCGGCGGGGCTGGTCTATCTGTCCAACGGTTTCAACAGCCCCTACTTCCTCGCGCTGTTCCTCTCGGTGATCACGAACGCCGTGCGATTTGGAGCTACAGCCAGCGTCATCTCCGCGGTCTTCATCGCCTTCATCTATCTCTTCGTCGGCGGAAGCTTCACGCCGGCGACGCTGACGTCGAATGGGAACTCTCGCCTCAGCGCACTCGGCATCGTCTTCCTGTTCCTCGTCGTGGCGCTGGCGACCGGCTACATGACGCGCGAGCTCGAACGTGAGCGCAGGCAGGCGGTTCAGCGGGCGGCGCAGGCGGACCTGCTGCGCGAGCTCAGCGCGAGCATCAGCAGCGAGACGGACATCAAAGACGTCTTCAGCGTCATGGTGGCCAACGCCCTTCAGATGACGGGTGCGGGGCAGGGCAGCATGGTGCTGGCCTCCCCCGACGGATTGTCCGTCGTCGCCACCGCCAAGCTCAAGCAAGCACTGAACAGCGGGCCGGAGGTTCTCGACGACACGCAGCTGGTCCAGGTTGCCCGGTCAGGCGAAGCATCATTCTCGGCGGACCACTTGTCGATGGTGGTGCCGATGGCGTCTGGTGCCGGTGTGACGGCGCTGATGAGCTTGAGGCGGCCCGAGCGACAGTTCAGCAACCAGGATCTCTTCGCGGTTTCCGCGTTGTCCGGCAGCTCAGCCGTCGCGCTTGCGAATGCGTTGCGCTACCACCACAGCACGCAAGAGGCGACCACCGACAGCCTCACCGGTCTGTACAACATCCGCGAGCTGCACAGGCGGCTCGACGCCGCATTTGCCCGCTCCGACCGAACGACTGCATCGATCTCGCTGCTGCTCATCGATTTCGACCACTTCAAATCGGTCAACGACGAGCTTGGTCATCAGCACGGCGATCTCGTCCTTCAGCTCGGCGCGCGAATCGCCCGCAGCTCGGCGCGCGGCCAGGACGCGGTCGCCCGTTATGGCGGAGATGAGCTTGCGATCCTGGCCGCCGACACCACCGGAATCGGCGCGCAGCGGCTCGCCTACCGGCTCGTCGATGCGGTGCACTCGGCCGCGGTCGCCACCACGGAGGGCAAGACGCTTTCATTCAGCGTCGGGGTGGCGACCTACCCCGAAGACGCCCTGAGCGCGCAGGAGCTTGTCGCCGCCGCCGACCAGGCGCTCTACCTTGCCAAGCGCGAGGGCAAGGACCGCGCTTGCACCTTTCCGCAGCTGGTCACCGAGCTCGAGCTTGCCGAAGCAAGTCTGACCGCGATGCTCGCCGAGGCAGGCCCTCAGGTGGTCGTCGCCGCGGCGCACGCCGTCGACCACCGCGGCCCGCTGTCGCAGGGACATTCGAGCCGGGTGACCGCCATCGCCGAGGCCATTGGCCGCAGGCTCGGCCTGTCGCTCAGCAGCCTGGAGGAGCTCCGCATGGCGGCGTTCCTGCATGACGTCGGACACATGGCGATGGGCCTCGACGCCAACGATTTCGAGATGCCGGGCCATGCCGAGGCGGGCGAGCGGGTCGTCACGGCGGCCAGGTTCTCACCGTTGATAGCGGCTGCCGTGCGCCATCACCACGAGCGCTGGGACGGCCAGGGCAAGCCGGACGGCAAGGCGGGCCAGGACATCCCGCCGATGGCTCGCATCCTGGCTGTCACCGAAAGGTACGAGGCGTTGACCGGAGGCCGCGATTGTCCGCGACTCAATGCCGCTGCTGCCCTGGAGAGTCTCAAGATCGGAGCCGGCTCGGAGTTCGATCCGGCGGTCGTCGAGGCGCTGACGAGGGTGGCGATCGATGGCAGCTTCGAATCAGCTTTGCCCGCAGCCGGCCTACCCGCTGTCGCGACGCCGGTTGTACTGGCGGCCGTTCCGGCCTAGGAAGGGGGTTCGGCTCCGGGCGAGGGCGCGGTCAGATCGATCCGCCAGTCATTGCACCGCATCGTGTGTCCGGGCGGATATTCGACGTCGGTTTCGCCGAGAAGCTCGAAGCCGAGCTTGCGACACAGGGCGTTCGAGGCGGCATTCTCCACAGATGGA
Source organism: Candidatus Dormiibacterota bacterium (assembly GCA_036380475.1). Classification (GTDB taxonomy): domain Bacteria; phylum Chloroflexota; class Dormibacteria; order Dormibacterales; family Dormibacteraceae; genus UBA10449. The sequence goes on along the minus strand of DASVEP010000027.1, from coordinate 10,069 downwards.
AAGGCATGCAGGAATCTCTGCTTTCCGGCCTCCCGCGCCCGAGCCAGCGCCAGGTCAGCCGCGCGCGTTGCGATCCCCTGGCCCTGGAATTCGGGAAGCACGCCCCATCCCATCTCGTAGACGCTCTCGCCCTGCCAGGTGCGCTCCCAGAACGTCACCTGCCCGGCCGCCTGCTCGCCCGGGTCGAGGACGATCTTGAAGACAAAAGCCGAGTCCGACTGAGCCGTCTCGACATACCGACGATGCCGCGCGGCTGTCTGCACGTCGGTCTCGGGACCGCCCAGGTGCTCCATCATCTCGGGAGCGTTGAGGCGCACCAGGAGAGGAAAGTCCGCCTCTTCCCATGGTTCGATCCGCACGTTGAGCAAGCGCATGTCGGTGGTAGTCGCAACGATACGGCGCGCGGCTACTTCTTCTTCTCGTCGTCGGGATGGCCGGTGTTGCCGAACGCGATGCGGTCTCGCACGACCGTGGCCCGGCCCAGGAGCCGCGCCCGCTGCACGGCATCCTCTCCAAATCGGTCTCGGATCGCATCCATCGCGATCTCCAGGCGCTCGCTCCGCGGCCGCGCGGCGGCTGCGAACAGGTCGAGCTGCCCGTCGTCCGCGTAGCTGAGGCCGGCGAGGCCGACGCCCAGGGTGCCGACCGCGCGTCTCGTGTCGCGCGCCGCCAGCAACGCGAGCGCGGCGCGATAGATCTCGTCCCCGGTGGCGATGGGGCTCGCCAACGTCGACTGTTTCGAGAAGCGGTCGACGTCCGGACGGTAGACGACGCTCACCGACACCACCCTTCCGCGCCGGTTGGAGCTCCTCAGCCGGCGGCCGACCATCTCCGAAAGGCGCATGAGCAGCTCTTCGAGCTCGTGCTGCGAGCTCGTCGATCGGGCCAGCACGTGCGAGTGGCTGTAGCTCTTTCGCGCCGCGGCCTCGAACGCACCGACCTCGAATCCCCGGAGGCGCCTCAGCCAGCCCTCGGCGACCGCGCGCTGCATGCCGGCGTGGCGCAGCTGGTCGGGGGTGGAATGGAGAAACTCGAGCGGCGTGCAGATGCCGGCGCGCAGGAGGTGGCTCGCGGTGGCGTCGGCGATGCCGGAAAGATCGGTGAGCCGCAGGCGAGCGAAAACGGACACCAGGTTCGTGTGGTCGATCCGTTCGAGGCCGTCCCGCTTGTTCAGGTTCGACGCCTGCTTGGCCATCCAGATCGACGTGGAGATGCCGACAGAGGATGTGATGCACTCGCCGACCTCTCGACGCAAGGCCGCCTTGACCGCTCGCCCGACTCCCTCCGGCCCGAGCTTGACCAGGTCGGGTGTGCCGGCAAGGTTCATCGACGCTTCATCGATCGACATGCGCAGAACGTCCGGGCTGTGCCGTTCCATGATCTCGATGAGCTGGTCCGACACGTCGCGGTAGCGAGGCGGGTTCGGCTCCCTGACGATGATCGCGGGGAAGATGGCCCTCGCCTCGAACACCCGCATTCCAGTCCTGATGCCGAGGTCGCGCGCCTCCCTGGACGCGGACACGATCGTGGCCGCGTCGGTCGCATAGGCCGCTATGGCGAGGGGGCGGCCTCTGAGCTCCGGGTCGTGCTGCTGCTCGATCGACGCAAACGCGCAGTTGAGGTCGACCACGATGGTGGCGGGCTCGGCGGTGTTGAGGCCGAGGTCATCGGTCATATCGAACAGATGTTTGCACAAAAATGCTACCCGCGCCGGTCGTTGTGCATATTCAGAATGGGGAGGCGATATGGCGCGGAAGGTCACGGATACGCTGCCGGCTGGGACGCTGATCTCGAGCCCCGAGATCACGACGGACGAGCTCCAGCTGGCGGTCCGCAATCACTCGATGCCCCTCGAGGCTCTCCACTATGCGATCACCCCGATCGGCCTTCACTACCTGCTCATCCATTTCGACATTCCCGCGATCGACCGCGCCGATTGGTCATTGACCGTCGGCGGCAGCGTGCGTCGACCCCTGCGGCTCAACCTGGACGAGCTCAAGGCCAGGCCGTCGACCACGGTGGCGGTGACGCTCGAATGCGCGGGCAACGGCCGCGCCCGGACCTCGCCACGGCCATTGAGCCAGCCCTGGCTGGTGGAAGCGGTGGGTACCGCCGAATGGACGGGAACGCCTTTGCGCGCTCTTCTCGAAGAGGCGGGGCCGCTGCATGAAACCGGCGATGTCGTGTTCACAGGGATCGATCGAGGCATACAGGGCGACATCGAGCAGCAATACGAGCGCAGCCTCCCGCTCGCCGAGTGCCGGCGCGACGAGGTCCTGCTCGCCTACGCGATCAACGGCCGGCCGCTGCCGCCGCAGCATGGTTTCCCCCTGAGGCTGATCGTCCCGGGCTGGTACGGAATGGCACACGTCAAATGGCTCCGAGGGATCACCGTGCTGGATGGGGAGTTCCGCGGCTACCAGCAGGCGACCGCGTACCACTTCCGCCGGTCGGCTGACGACCCGGGCGTGCCCGTGACGCGCATGCTCCCGCGCGCTCTTATGGTGCCTCCAGGGATCCCGGATTTCATGTCTCGCGTCCGTTTTCTCGCGCCATCGCACCAGGTGCTCTTCGGTCGGGCATGGTCAGGTCGCGCGCCGGTGACGAAGGTCGAGGTCAGCGTCGACGGTGGACGCACGTGGGCAGCGGCCGACCTGGGCGAGGTGGGATCACCATTCGCGTGGCGCTCGTGGACCTTTGCGTGGAATGCGACGGCCGGCGAGCATGAGCTGTGCGTGCGGGCGACCGACGGGGCCGGAAACGTGCAGCCTGTCGAGCAGAGCTGGAGCTCGGAGGGGGTCCAGAACAACGCGGTCCAAAGAGTCCGGGTCGTCGTGACGGAGTCCGACGACCCGGTTCAAGTTGCGGCCGACAAAAAACGATGAGAGGCGGCTAGCCCTCTCAGGACATCGCAGGCACCCTGGGCAGCTGCTCGATGGCGGCGTCGATCCTCGATTGCGACAGCTCGATGTCTTCCAGCTTGCCGGCGAAGTAGGCGTCGTACGCCGACATGTCGAAGTGACCATGGCCTGAAAGACCGAAAAGAATGGTTCGCGCCTCGCCAGCTTCGCGCGCCGCGGCAGCCTCCTCGGCGACGGCCCGAATCGCGTGTGCGGCTTCGGGCGCCGGAAGGAATCCTTCGGAGCGTGCAAACCGCACAGCCTCAGCGAAGCACTCGTTCTGCCTGTAGGCGCGAGCCTCGACGACGCCGTGGTCGACAAGCATGCACAGCGACGGCGCATCGCCGTGGTATCGCAGGCCACCGGAGTGGATGCGGTCTGGCACAAAGCTGTGGCCGAGGGTGAACATCTTCACGACGGGGCCAATGCCGACGGCATCTCCGAAGTCGTACGCGTAGATGCCGCGAGTGAGGGTCGGGCATGCGGCGGGCTCCGCGGCGATGAACCGGGTCTTCGGCTGGCGACCTTTGAGCTTGTCGCCGATGAACGGGTAGGTGAGTCCTGCGAAGTTCGAGCCGCCGCCGACGCAGCCGATCACGACGTCCGGATAAACGCCGGCCATCTCCATCTGTTTTTTGGCCTCGAGGCCGATGACGGTCTGGTGGAGGAGGACGTGGTTGACCACCGATCCGAGCGAATACTTGGCGTCCTCATGCGTGGCGGCATCCTCGACTGCTTCCGAGATCGCGATGCCGAGGCTGCCTGGTGAATCCGGGTCGTCGGCCAGGATCCCGCGTCCGGCGTTGGTGAGCTTGGTCGGGGATGCGAACACGGTCGCGCCCCAGGTCTCCATCATCGCGCGGCGATACGGCTTCTGCTCGTAAGAGACCTTGACCATGTAGACGGTGACTTCGAGCCCGAACAAGGCGCCGGCAAAGGCAAGCGCCGAGCCCCACTGGCCGGCGCCGGTCTCCGTCGTCAGTCGCCTGACGCCTTCCTTCGCGTTGTAGTACGCCTGCGGCACCGCGGTGTTCGGCTTGTGAGAGCCGGCCGGGGACACGCCCTCGTACTTGAAGTAGATGTGCGCCGGCGTGTCGAGCGCCTTCTCCAGCCGCTCGGCCCGATAGAGCGGGGTTGGGCGCCAGATCTTATAGACGTCCCGAACCTCCTCCGGGATCTCGATCCAGGGCTCGGCTGAGACTTCCTGGGCGATGATCGCCTGCGGAAATATCGGCGCCAGGTCTGCGGGACCCATCGGCTGCAGCGTGGCCGGGTTGAGGTAGGGGGCGGGCGGCCCAGGAAGGTCGGGAAGGATGTTGTACCAGCGCTCCGGGATGTCGGTTTCGCCCAGCAGGATCTTCTTCACCATCGCTCTCCAGCCTCCCCAATGACCAGGTCGGATGCTCCCCGTCCGATCCGCCCGAAGTGGGAAGATCGGAGGCACAAGAGTCTAGACGGCAGGAGGACCGCATGGCGCACGAGACATCTACGACCAGGTCTGGGGCTGCGCGCGCCGAGCAGATCATCGAGGCGAACCTCGTGAGCATGAGGGCGGCGGTTGGTCGCTGAGGGCGATCTTCCAGAAGCCGATCCGCCGGACGAGTTCGACGAGTACACCCTCGTCCTTCTATATCGAGGTCTGAACCCTCCGAGCCTCGATGAAGAGGAGAGCAACCGGCTTCAGCGCCAGCACCTTGGCCACCTGCAGGCGATGCAGCGCACGGGAGCTCTGATCGCTTCGGGTCCGTTCAGGGATCAGCCCGACGAAAGCCTTCGCGGTCTCTGCCTCTATCGAGTTGGCCTGGATGAGGCGCGAAGGCTTGCCGAAAGCGACCCCGCCGTTCGCCGAGGCCGGCTGAGGATCGTGGCCTTCAAGTGGTACACGCGCAAAGGGGCGGTGCGCGCTGAGGCGTAGGCCAGGCACGGCGCCGGCGCCCGGAATAAGTACCGCTCGCACGTCGGTTGGTGTCGCATGACACGTCGCGGTCTCGTGCTGTTTGTCGCGATGGCCCTGATCTGGGGCATCCCGTACCTTTTCATTCGGATCGCGGTCAGCGAGCTGACGCCTGCGACGCTCGTATTCCTCCGAACCGGGGTCGCGGCGCTGGTGCTGCTGCCGATCGCCATCCGGACCGGCGGCATGCGTGCACTGGTCGAGAAGTGGCGCCCGTTGGTGCTGTTTGCCGCCATCGAGATCGGCGTTCCCTGGCTCGCGATCTCAACGGCTGAACAACAGATCACCAGCTCGCTCGCAGGCCTACTGGTCTCGGCCGTGCCGCTGATCGGGGTCGTGATCGCGCCGATGTTTGGCAATCGCGAGAAGATCGGGCCTCTCAACCTGGGCGGTCTGCTGCTCGGTCTCGTGGGAGTGGCCGCGATCGTAGGCTTCGACCTTCGCGCCACCGGGTGGGTCCCCCTGGCGGAGATGGGCGTGGTCGTCGTCGGCTACGCCGTCGGCCCGGCAATCCTTTCGCGTCATCTGACGGGACTGCCCTCCGTTAGCGTCACCGCCGCCTCACTTGTCTTCTGCGCGATCGTGTACGCGCCGGTTGCGGCATTTCAATGGCCGCACCGCATCCCCAGCCCCGCGGTGCTGGGCTCGGTGGCCGTGCTTGCGCTCGTCTGCACCGCGCTGGCGTTTCTCCTGTTCTTCGCATTGATCGCGGAGATCGGGCCCGTGCGGGCCACGGTCATCACGTACATAAACCCAGCGGTTGCTGCTCTGGCCGGGATTCTCGTGCTGCACGAAAACTTCACGTTCGGCATGGGTGTCGGGTTCGTCCTGGTCCTTGCGGGTTCGACACTGGCGACCCGCCGGGCGCGAGCCAACGTTGCCGTGAGACCGGTGGAGGCGGTGGCGCCCCGACAGTTATAGGCAGGGGCCGGCGACGCTTCGCCACGCATATGGGTCGTATGGCTGGCCTGTCCCTCCGGGCTGCGGCGGAACAATGGCGACCTCTTCCATACCCTTCGCCGACGAGTAAAGCCAGATGCCGCCGTCGGCGCTGCCGAACCAGGTGCCATGCGCATCGCGCACGGAGCCGCCCTGGCCTGGGAGGAAGGCACCGCCCTTCTGCTGAATCGCAACCATCTGCTTCGGAGCGGGGAGGAGGAACAGGTTGATCTGCTGGCCCGGCGTCGATCCAAAGTTGCCGACGATCGGGTGACCGTCAGAGTCGAAGCCGACGACGAAGAACGGGGTGGTCCCCTCGTACCAGGCCGAGGTCGACCCGTCCGCGAGGCTGATCCGAATCATCTGGAGCGACTGCTGGGTCTGCGAACCACCGATCAGAAGCTCCCAGGCGAAGTCTCCCGAGATGCCCAGGTATCCAACCTGGTTCGTTCCCTGCGCCGGCTTCACTCCCGGCACAGGTCTAGAGGCCCCGGTGGCAGGGTCGATGATGAGGAACCCAAACGCACCCGGTCCCGTCGATGAGGCTGTCCCGACGTAGACGCCCCTCGACGTGTACGCCAGAACGAAAGCCATCTGGCCGTCGGCAGGCCTGAACAGCTTGCGCTCGATCTTGGTTCCGACCTGGACGATGTAGAGGGTGGTGGTGGGCGGCGTCAGCGAGCTTTGCGGCGTGCGTGTTTCGACGTAGGACCGCTGGTCGGGTGAGATGGATTGCGGCGACACAGGCACCCACGCATTCGCGCCCGCGACGTAGGCCTGGTCGCTGTCGGCCGCCGGGGTGAATTTGCCGCTGGGCAGATCGAGAAACCCTCCACGACCCTTCTGGCTGGCCTGGCCATTGGCGCCGTCGCCTGGCTGTCCCTTTGGAGCTGGGGGGGCGAATCCCCCCACCGGCAACCGGCAGCTCAAGACGCCGCTAGCGGCGGCGACCGGAGCGCCGGACACCGAGGGGGAGTGGCCGGTCGTGGCTGCGGGCGCCGCGCCGCACGCACACGAAAGCAAAGTCATCAGCGCGAATGCGAAAAACCTTCGTTTCATGGCATGAGGATCGCGCCGGCCGCGCCCGGGGTCATCAGTATGCGTACTGAACCTTTGCGGGACCGTGGCTTATCCTTGACCGTCATCGACGCGCATTGGATGGCAGTCGCGCGGGGGGACGAGCCGGCAGACCTGGTGCTGGCCGGCGGCAAGGTGCTCTCGGTCTTCACGAAGGAGTGGCTCGACGTCGATGTGGCCGTCAAAGACGGTCACGTCGTTGGCCTCGGGCGCTACGAAGGCATCGAGCGACGGGACGTCTCCGGCGCCTACCTCGTGCCTGGCTTCATCGACGCCCACATGCACATCGAGTCGTCGAAGTTGACGGTCGACGAGTTCGCTCGGGCGGTGCTGGTGCATGGCACCACGGCGGTCGTGGCAGACCCCCACGAGATCGCAAACGTGCTGGGCACCGATGGCATCCACTGGCTGCTCGACTGCTGCAGCGACCTGCCCCTCGACGTCTACGTGATGGCATCCTCCTGCGTGCCGGCCTCCCGTTTCGAGTCGCCGCGCCGGCCGTTCACAACGGGCGACATCGAGAGCCTGCTGCGCCGCCACCGCACGATCGGCGTGGCCGAGATGATGAATTTCCCCGGCGTCATCGCGGGTGACCCCGCCGAGGTGGCCAAGCTCACCACCGGCCTCACCGATCACGTGGACGGCCACGCGCCTGGAGTCACCGGGCTTGCGCTCAACGCGTACATCGCCGCAGGCATCCGGTCGGACCACGAAGCAACGACTTACGAAGAAGCGCTCGAAAAGCGGCGCCTGGGTATGTGGGTGATGCTGCGCGAGGCATCGATTGCCCGCAACCTTCGCGACCTTCTTCCTCTCGTCAAGAAGTTCGGAAGCGAGCGGTGCATGTTCTGCACGGACGACCGCGAGCCGAGCTTCATCGTCGAAGAGGGCCACATCAACCAGATGGTTCGTGTCGCCGTGGCTGAAGGCGTGAGCCCAGAGGATGCGATCGTCATGGCGACGATCAATCCCGCCGCCTATCACCGGTTGTGGCACCTGGGCGCCATCGCCCCGGGCTACCAGGCGGACATCCTCGTGCTCGACGATCTCGTTTCCTTCAACCCACGAGAAGTGCTAAAGCGCGGCGCGCCTCCACGCTTCACGAAGCTGACGGCGCCCGAATGGGTGCGCCAAACCGTGTTCCTGGCGCCGGTTGCCGCCGAGTCGTTTCGAATCCCCGCCGGCCCAAAGGTGATTCGCGTCATCAGGGTCGTTCCCGGGCAGCTGCTGACCGGCATCGACAAGGTCGAGCCCGCTGTTCGCGATGGAGCGATCGTGGCCGACACGGCCAGGGACCTCGTCAAGATCGCGGTTCTCGAGCGTCACCACGCCAGCGGTCGCATCGGCCTCGGTTTCGCGACCAACGTCGGGCTGCAGCGCGGGGCATTTGCATCGACGGTCGCGCATGATGCCCACAACGTGGTCGTGCTTGGGGTCGATGACGCGGACATGGCGGCGTGCGCTTGCCGCCTTGCTGAGATGGGCGGTGGAATCGTCGTCGCCGATGGAGGTCGCGTTGTCGAGGAGCTCCCGCTGCCGGTCGCCGGGCTGATGAGCGACCAGCCGCTTGCGCAGGTGCATGAACGTCTCACCTCGATGGAGCGCAGGCTCCGCGGTATGGGCGTCGCCATGACCGCCCCATTCATGACGCTGAGCTTTCTTGCGCTATCTGTGATCCCTGAGCTCAAGATCACCGACCGTGGTCTGGTCGATGTGGCTCAGTTTCAGCTGGTGCCGCTGGGGATTGAGTGATGGCCTCGACCGCTTCAACCGGATCCCGCAGGCCGAAGCGGAGCTGCGGCTCCACGCGTGTTTCGCGTCGACCTCTTGGGCAAGCCAGGTTGCCGCACGGCGGCCTTACGCCGACTTCAGAGAGCTGCTCGACAAATGCGAATCGGTGTGGTCGGAGCTCGCGCCGGACGAATGGCTGGGTGCCATCAAAGGCCACCCGAGGATCGGCGAGGGCGGAGGCCACGCCCCGGCATCGTCGGAGCGAGAGCAGCGTGGCGTCAGCGCCGCGCCGCCCGAGACGTTGGCCGCGCTGGCGGTTGAAAATCGCGCGTACGAGGCGCGCTTCGGGCATGTCTTCATGATCTCGGCCTCGGGATTGACGGCCGATGACGTCCTCGTCGCGCTCCGCCGGCGTTTGCGAAACGACCCGGCGACCGAGGCGGACCTGGCGGCCGGCGAGCTTCGCAAGATCACGCGGCTGCGGCTGGAACGGATGCTGAGCGAGTGAAAGTATCCACTCACGTGCTGGATACAGCGCGCGGTCGTCCGGCCGCGGGCCTTGCCGTCACGCTCCGCCGGCGCGCGCCCGATGGAGCGTGGTCCGTGGTTGGCCGGGCGGTCACCGATGCAGACGGTCGCGTCAAGGAGCTGACCCGCGACTCGCTGTCAAGCGGCGATTACCGCCTGGAGTTTGCGACCGGCGAGTACTTCAAAGCGTCTGGAGCGGAGGTGTTCTACCCAGAGGTGTTCGTCGCCTTCGCCGCCTCCGATGCGGACACGCACCTGCACGTTCCGCTGCTGCTGAGCCCGTTCGGCTACTCGACGTACAAGGGCCAATGACCTACCGGCTCGGGGACAACCAGTACGGCAAGGCTGAGACACATCTCGTGCGGGTCACGAAGGATGGGACCACCCACCATATAAAGGACGTGAGCGTCAGCATCGCGCTCGCAGGCGACTTCGACGCGAGCCACGTTTCCGGCGACAACGCAAACGTCGTTCCCACCGATACGCAGAAGAACACGGTTTTCGCGTTCGCGAAAGAGGCGCCCGTCCGCGAAATCGAAGAGTTCGGCTTGCGCCTGGCTCGCCATTTCGCGGACGACTTCGCAACTGTTCGGCGTGCGAAGGTGTCGATCGAGGAGTACCCATGGACGCGGATCGACGCGGTAGGCGCCCCACACCCGCACGCATTCATCCGCTCGGGAGCGGAGAAGCGAACGACCGTCGTGACCGCCACGAAAGAACGCGCGTGGGTCGTTTCCGGTCTGGGCGATCTCGTTCTTCTCAAGTCAACGGGCTCCGAGTTCTGGGGCTACCCGAGGGATCGGTACACGACCCTGGAGGAGACCCGCGACCGGGTGCTCGCAACCGCCGTCACGGCGAGCTGGCGCTATGCGCGCCTCGAGGTCGAATGGGGTATGGCCTTCGCAAAAGCTCGCGCAGCGTTGATCGAGGCGTTCGCAAT